>CAWJQJ010000013.1:0-26920 GCA_963844955.1 Methanotrichaceae archaeon
GAGTTCCGGGTGCCCGTGCTCATCTGGAATGTGTCGGCCTTTTGCTCTCGGACAAGGGCAGAATCTACTCCATACCGGAGTTGGATGGCCAGAGCCGGGATCTTGACATGTCCCATGAGGCGGCAGTGGGCCGCATCTCTGAGGAGGAACTGGAGTATCTCATGTCTCGCGGCCTTACCTCGGAAGAGGCGACGAGCGTCATAGTCAGGGGCTTTTTGGATGTGGAGATCAAGGGCTTGCCGGAAGAACTTAAGCAGGAGATCAAGAACATCACCCAAAGGGAGGATCTGAAGGGAGCCTAATTTGCAGGCTCTTTTTAATTTTTATTGTAGAGTACCGAAATTATTTCGCCTACCATCTAAGCTTGGACGCATAGTTCAGGATATGAAATTGAACACGACGAAGGTTCGTTATATCCTTCGTCAAAACCGCAAGGGAGCAGCCACAGAAGAGATTGCTCGGGATATAAAGGTCTCACCAAGGAGAGTCCAGCAGATCATCAAGAGTACAAGGAGATCGGGCAAGAACCTGTCTTGGGCGAAGAAGTTGGTCGCCCCCGCGAACCATGCAGCGAGAAAGTGGCGGAGGTCATCAGAGCAGCCTACTCTCGCTACCGCTATGGTGCACGCATGCCGGAAATGGTGATCCGGAAACAATTTAAGATCTGCATATCACATAATCGCATACACATGTACCTGAAGGCGGAAGGTCTTGCCCAGTAGAATCTGAAAAAACAGAAGCGCCGGAAATGGTTTCGTTATGAAAAGCAAAGATTCTTTGCCGAAAGCTCATATCCAGTGATGATCATGGTAGGGGACGTGCTGGAGGCTGTAAAGCAGGAGCTTATTCAGAGCATGGATGACAGGACGCGGGAGAGCGCCCAGCGCTTTTTCAAGGAGCCCGTCACGTTTCACGGGGTGAAGAGCGCCCAGGTCAAAAAAATTGCAGCAAAATATTTTCGTGAGATCAAGGGCCGGGACAAAAGGGAGATCTTCTCTTTGTGCGAGAATCTTCTGCAGACAAAATACGGAGAAGAGGCATTTATCGCCTTCGAGTGGTCCTACGGCCTGCGCCGGGCTTATGAGCCGGAGGACTTTGCAGTCTTTGAGAGATGGGTGGCGCAGTATGTGGACAACTGGGCCAAGTGCGACACCCTTTGCAATCACACCCTGGGAAGCTTCCTGGAGGTGTATCCCCAGTTCATCGAGAACCTGATGGGCTGGGCTCGCGCCAGGAACCGCTGGCTGCGGCGCGCCTCGGCGGTGACGCTCATCCTGCCCGCCAGGAAGGGCCTGTTTATGAAGGAGGTCTTCGAGATCTCGGATATCCTGCTCATGGACGGAGACGATATGGTGCAGAAGGGCTACGGCTGGCTTCTCAAGGAAGCCAGCAAAGCACATCAGCAGCAGGTCTTCGACTACGTTATGAAGTGGAAAGCAAAGATGCCGCGCACGGCGCTGCGCTATGCTATCGAGAAGATGCCGGTGGAGATGAGAAGACAGGCGATGTCTAGGTAAAGGACTGCGATAGGGATACCCCAATAAAAACCAGGCTCTGAATTTTAAGCTGGATGTCTTGAAATTGAAAATCTACTCGAACCGCAGGAACCTATTTTTTCTCGGCCTTCCCGTCATCAGTCCCAGAATTGCCGGTCAGCTCGCCGATGTACCGCCCGCAGTGGGGGCATCTCATTTTTCTCCTCTTCTGCTCCTCCTTACTTTTGGCCAGCACCTCGGCAAATCCGGAGGCCAGAACGCCCGTGGGAAGGGCGAAGAGGCCGATGCCCAGGATGACCACAACCGAGCCGATGAACCGTCCCCAGTCCGTCACCGGGTAGATATCGCCGTAGCCCACGGTGGTCAGCGTCACAATGCCCCACCACATGGCGGCAGGAATGCTGGCGAAGGCCTTGGGCTGGGCGTCATGCTCCGCCTCGTACATGAGGCTGGAGGAGATGACCAGCAGAATCATGATGGCAAAGAACATGAGCAGCAGTTCTTCCTTCTTCAGGCGCAGCACATCCGCGAATGTCTGCATAGAATCGGAGTAGCGGGCCAGCTTCAAGATCCTGAAGAGGCGGAAGAGACGCATGGCTCTCAAGAATCGCAAATCGAAGGCAAAGGGCAGGTAGAAGGGCAGGATGGCCAGAAGGTCGACCAGGGCCAGGGGCATAATGAGGAACCTCAGCCTGCCCCACAAAGGATCCTTATATCTGGGGTCTTCAGTGCAGGACCAGATGCGCAGCAGGTACTCGATTGTGAAGACTGCCACGGAAAATATCTCAAAAGCTTGAAAGAGGGGTAAGTAGGCGGCATAGATCCAGTCCACTGTCTCCAGCACCACGGCTGCCACGTTTAACAATATCAGGCCCATGATGAAGAGATCAAAGTATCTGCTGTTCCCATTTCCGGGCTCCAGCATGGCGAAGACGCGCGCTTTCAGATTCTGATTCATTGTCAGCAGATATGGTGAGGATTTTGCATATAAAATCTTTCCAGTCCATTTTTTGAAGTCGTCAAATCAAGAATGCTTCCGGCCAATAAATGGGAATTCACGGGCCATTTTCGAGGCTCTCTTTCTCCTGGGCTTCCTTCTCTTCCCGGCTTCTCTCCAGTTCCTCCACGAAGCCAGAGGTGAGGATGGATGTAGGCAGCGCAAAGGTGGCTACGCCTAGAATTATGATCAGCCCTCCCACCAGCTTTCCCAGAGGGGTTATGGGATAGAAATTTTCGCCTACTGTGGTCATGGTCAGCACCGCCCACCACATGGTGGAGGGGATGTCCGGAAAATGCTGGGGTTGGGCCTCATGCTCCAGGAAGTAAATCACCGTTGATGATAGGACCATAAAAAAGATGATGGCCATGAAGCTAATGGCCAGCTCTCGCTTCTGGGCTCTGATCACATCCAGTATGGTCTGCAAAGAATCGGAATAACGGCTGAGCTTGAGCAGACGGAAGGTCCAAAGTAAGCGAAGGCTGCGCAGAAGCGGTTGATCCGTGGGAAAAGCTAAAGTCACGTATGCTGGCAATATGACCAGAAGGTCGATCAGTGCCAGCGGGGTTAGAGCAAAGCGCAATCTTCCCATGAATGGATGCGTATATTTCTGGTCCTCATCGCAAGACCACACGCGCAAGATGTACTCGATGGTGAATATTATTACGGAAATGCCCGCAAAGTACTGGAACAGAACTCTATGAGCTGAATAAATGCTCTCCACAGTCTCCAGGACCACGGCTGTGACATTGAGAACCACCAGCACCAGCATAAAGAGGTTCACTGCCTCGGCAGTTTTGTCTTCTGCATTGGTCGTCTCCAGAATCTCGTAAATCCGGAGCTTGTAGCTCTTGGTCATTCAACCTCGGTTATATTCTGCTTGGCTATGTCTATCTTAATATATACGAACTTGCCCTATTTTTGCTATGCGAGCCGCTTGCCTCCAGCTTTCCGCAGAGCCCTGTCATCCTGAGAAAAACCTCTCCCGAGCATTGCAGATGGCGGGCGCTGCCCTGGCGGAAGGCGCAAGGGTCCTGGTCTTTCCCGAACTCTTTCTCACCGGCTTTTGCTACGAGCCATCCCTGCTGTCCTCTCCCTCAGCCCAGGATAAGCCTCCTTATCCCTCTCTGGATCCCTTCCGGGCGCTGGCGCGGGAGCATGAGTGCCTTTTCATCGGCTCTCTGCGAAGTGGCCGGCAGAATCTGGGCTTTTGCCTCGACGGCGAGGGCCTGCAGCTTCGCCCCAAGATTCATCCCTTCGCAGGGGAGAAGGAGCACTTCGATGGCGGAGGCTTCATATTGCCTGTAGATACGAGATGGGGCCGGGTGGGCCTGCAGATCTGCTACGATCTGCGCTTTCCCGAGACTGCGCGCACGCTGGCCCTGCAGGGCGCAGATTTCCTGGTCACCGTGGCCCAGTTTCCCGCGCTGCGCCGTGAGCAGTGGCGCACGCTCGGTCTGGCCAGGGCCATCGAGAATCAGATGCCTCATCTGGCCTGCAACTGGGCAAGCGGCGGCGGCTCTTTGATCTGCAATGCTCGCGGCCAGGTTTTAACTGAGGCCGGCTCTGGGGAGGAAGTGATCTGCTGCGATATCGATTTGGCCGATAGGGACGCTTTTCGCCGGGAGATACCCTGCCTCGCCGACCGGCGGCCTGATGTCTACAGGTGGTGAGTGCATCAACGCCCTGACCTTCAATCTGCTCGTCTCCAAATTCAGGCAGTATTATCTGCAGTCCTCCCTGGATGCCCCGCCTGGCCTGCAGTCACGGGAATGGGGCTTTCTCTTCTTCGATGACTCCGGCATGCGCCGCCACAAGTCCTTCTTCTCCCGCGGGGAGCTGGTTGACTATGTGCGCTCAATGGTGCCGCGCCATGTCTATCACTCCGCCGCCTACTACCAGCGGCCTGCGGCACCGACCATGAAGGAGAAGCTCTGGCAGGGCGCGGACCTGATCTTCGACCTGGATGCCGATCACCTGAGAAATGCGCCCAAAAGTTATGGTGAGATGCTGGCGCAGGTCAAGAAAGAGACGCAGAAGCTGCTGGGATTTCTTTACCGCGGACTTTGGTTTTTCGGAAAAAGTGATTAGCATAGCATTTTCTGGCGGCAGAGGTTACCATATCCATATTCGCGATCCTAGAATCTTTACGATAGGGGGCGATGAACGGCGGGAAATTGTGGATTATTTAACAGGGAGAGGACTTGATATAGATAAGTTGAGGTTCAAAGTAGTAATATCTGGAGATGTAGGTAACGAAAAGGTACGTGCCCTGAGATGTCCGTCAGAAAATTCTCCTGGGTGGGGTGGCAGGTTCAATGAGGCTGTGGTGAGGTTTGCTGAAGAGATTCGCAATATGGATGAAAAAAGTGCAGTGAAAAAGCTTATTGAGATAAAAGGAATCGGCGACGTTCGCGCCATTGAATTTTATAAACGGATTAAGAATGATAGGGTTTTAGACAATATACGATCTGGCAATCTGGATAGCATAAAAGGCGTCCAGGATATCTGGAAATTTGTAATCAATAATTATCTTGCTGGTCAATTTGTAGACGTCTTGGGAGGCGAGACCGACGAGCCGGTGACTGCAGACGTGCGCCGGCTGATTCGCTGCCCCGGCAGCCTGCACGGCGGAACGGGTCTGCGCGTGACGCCCCTCTCCCTGCGCGACCTGGAGGACTTCGATCCCCTGCATGACGCCGTGGTCTTCGGAGATGAGCCCTTGCCGGTGCAGATTTTAAAACCCTTCAAGACTCAGATGAGGGGGGAAAGCTATGACCTGGCCGAAGGCCCGACGCAGCTACCCACCGCTGTCGCCGTCTTTCTCATGGCGCGGGGCGTGGCTCTGGCGCGCACAAAGCATTAATCTATATATTATTTGATCAACAGATAACAGGCCCGCGCAGGCCCGCGCGCAAAGTGCGAAAGAATGAGCAGAAGGTGGGAGAAAAATGGATCTGGCCAATGCGCTTCGAGAAGAGCGCAAATCCGCGGAGCTTCAGCATCTGGACCGGGACTTTTACCAGCAGGTCGGGGCCTATCTGGCCGGCCTGGGGCAGGAGCTCTCCTCTGAAGACGACCCCTTCAGCGTAGAGGCTCAGATTCTGCAAGACACCCTTAAGAGCGAGAAGAATAGCGTGAATAAGCTGCTCGACCAGAGGGTGAAGAAGATCGTCCGCCGGGCTTTGCGAAGCGCCCGCTCCGCCTCCCGGGAGGAGACCCTGCCGGGCATGACCGAGGAGGAGGAGGAGATCTACAGGCAGATGCTCTCCGCCATTGCCGCTGGCCGCGCGGCCGTCCTGGCCCATGTGGCTCACACCGAAAGGCCTTTAACGGGCAAGAAAGATATATCTCGGGAATACGAGGTTGTGCGGCTACTGGATAGTGTTCCTCTGTTTGTGGGAGTCGACGGGAGAAATTACCTTCTCAGCAAGGATGATGTGGCTGTGCTCCCGGCTGTCCATGCCAGAAATCTGCGCAACAAAAATTTAGCGTCTGAAGTGAAGATTGAGAGATGATTAGAAGTGAAGATGCCAAAAAAGCTTAATGCTTACTGTCCGTTCTGCAAAAAACACACCCCCCAAACGGTGGAAAGGGTGAGAAAGGGCCGGGCCTCCTCTCTGACTCATATTTCGAGGCAGAAGCTGCGGGCCAATGGAATAGGAAATCAGGGCAAGTTCTCTAAGGTGCCGGGCGGAGACAAGCCCGTCAAGAGGCTGAACCTGCGCTACCGCTGCAATACCTGCAAGAAGGCCCACAACCGTCCGGGCTTCCGGGCCGGCAAGTTCGATCTGGTGGAGGGATAGATTTGCCTTCCAAGTTCGTCAAGGTAAAGTGCAACGACTGCGAGAATGAGCAGGTCATATTCGCCCATGCCTCCACGGTTGTCAAATGCCTGGTCTGCGGGCGCACGCTTGCAGAGCCCACCGGCGGCAAGGCCGAGATCAAGACCGCCGTAGTAGAAGTCTTAGAGTGATCAATAATGCAACGTGAGGGCTGGCCAGAGCCCGGATCTCTAGTCGTCTGCACCGTGACTCAGGTGGTGGACTTCGGAGCCTTCGTCTCTTTGGACGAGTATTCCGGTAAACAGGGCCTGATTCACATCTCGGAGGTGGCCAGCGGATGGATCAAGTACATTCGCGACCACGTGCGAGAGGGGCAGAAGATCGTCTGCAAGGTATTGAATGTAGACACATCCAGGCACCACATCGACCTTTCCCTGAAAGATGTAAATGAGCATCAACGCCGGGAGAAGATTCAAGAGTGGAAGGCAGACCAGAAGGCCTGGAAATGGCTGGAGATGGCTTACAAGGACCGGCCCGAGGACGTAAAGCGCGTCGCTGATGTTCTGGTGGCAGCTTACGACAGCCTCTATCTGGCCATGGAGGAGGCGGCCATCAGCGGTGCCGAGGCCCTGTCTGATGAGCGCCTGACGGAAGAGGACTTGAAGATGCTGGAGAGCCTCTCCAAGGATAACGTCAAGATACCATCAGTTGATATCAGCGGCTATGTGGACATCACGTCTCCCGCTCCCGATGGAGTGGAGGTCATCAAGAAAGCCTTGAAGCAGGCCAAGCGCATAAAAGACAAAGATGCCACCCTCTCCATCACCTATATCGGAGCTCCGCGCTACCGCATTCATGTAACCGCGCCTGACTACAAGCATGCGGAGTCTGTTCTCAAGAAGTCGGCTCAGGCCGTGGTGAAATACATCGAACAGCATGGCGGAGAAGGCACTTTCCTTAGAGAGGCATGAGATCCAAAATCCTGAGGTGTACGGCCTGCGGCCGCTACACCCTGAAGGATATCTGCCCCGCCTGTGGGGGCCATACTGCAATTACTAAGCCCGCCAGATTCTCTCCCGACGACCCGTATGGGAAATACCGGAGAGCTCTCGGCCAGGAGGCAAAATGAAGGAGACCCTGGTTTCCCGTATCAAAGAAGTAACCCTTAAGGATCCGATTCTTGTCGAGGGTCTGCCGGGTGTGGGCCACGTGGGAAAGCTGGTAGCCGATCACATGGTCGAAGAGCTGATGGCTGAGAAGATAATCGAGATCTATTCGCCCCACTTTCCGCCCCAGGTGATGGTAAACGAGGACGGCACCATCAAGATGGTCCGAAATGAGATCTATGCCTATCACGGCAAGAACGATGAGCCCGATCTGCTTATCCTCATCGGCGACTATCAGAGTGCCACCAACGAGGGGCACTATGAGCTTTGCAGCATCTTCCTGGACATCGCCCAGAGCTTCAATGTAAAGCGGATATATGCTCTGGGAGGCTACGGCACAGGCCAGTTTGTGGACAAGCCGACCGTCATGGGAGCGGCCACCAGCATCGAGCTCGTGGAGGAGATGAAGCAGAAAGAGGTTGTCTTTCATGAGAATGAGCCGGGCGGGGGCATCATCGGCGTCTCCGGGCTCTTGCTCGGCATGGGTGTCCTGCGAGGCATAGATGCCGTCTGTCTCATGGGCGTGACCTCCGGCTATCTGGTCGACCCCAAAGCCGCTTCTGCCGTCCTGCGCATCCTCTCCAACATTCTCGGCATTGAGGTGGGCATGCAAGCATTGGAAGAGAGGGCGAAGGAGATGGAGAAGATCATAGGCAAGCTGCAGGAGATGGAGCGGGCCCAGGCTCCTTACGAGGCGGGCGGGGATGAAGATCTCAGATACATCGGATAGCCTTAACGCCCTACTGAATAATGGCAAAAAGCTCCTCCGCTTGGCTATGCTAGAGGGGGCGGAGCAGGCCGAGGTCTATGGCATGATCGGCCGCTCTGTGGACATCGACCTTCGTAAAGATGTTGTAGAGCTGGCCAGCCAGAGCTTTCACCGCGGCCTGGGACTACGGGCCGTGGTAGCGGGGGCGGTGGGATTTTCCAGCACCAGCGACATGTCCCTCCTGGAGTCTGTGGCCAGGAGCGCCACGCTCTCCGCCCGGGCCCGGGGTCCGGACCCTTCCTGGGGCTCTCTTCCCCTGCCGGAAAAGGCCGGCCAGGTGCAGGGCATCTTCGACCCGTATCTTGCGCGAATGGGCCCGGAAGAGTGCCTTGATCTGGCAGAGAGCCTGCTGCAAGGCTGCAAAGCCGTCCGGGGAGCAGAGCCTGTCTCGGGAAGCGTGGCCGCCATCTGCGGTACGCACTTTGTCATCAACTCTCTGGGAGCAGAGCTGCAGGAGACTTCCACTCTCATGCATGCCTCAATAGAAACCATAGCCCGGGGGGAGGATGTGGCCACAGGAAGCGAATTCTCCAATTCGCGAGGGCTTTTGCCCTCTCTTGAGGATATAGGCCGGGCAGCAGCGGAGATGGCTCGCTCCTCTCTGGGCGGCCAAAGGGCGGAGAGCGGGACCTTTGATGTGCTCCTCAAGCCTCTGGCCGTGTCCGAGCTTCTGGAATATACCATCCTTCCCGCGCTTGCCGCAGACAATGTGCAAAAGGGCCGCTCCCCTCTTCGAGGACGTGTGGGCGAGAAGATAGCTGCCGAGGGCCTCATGATCCATGATGACGGCCTTCTTTCCGGCGGCATAGACACCTCGGCCTTTGACGGCGAGGGCGTGCCTTCTCAAAGGACGACCCTCATCGAGGCAGGCATTTTAAAGGGCTTTATCTACGACAGCTACACGGCAGGAAAAGAGGGCGCAGCGGGAGTCAAATCCACAGGCAATGCGGTGCGTTCCGGATATTCCGATGTCCCGCGCGTAGGAAACAGAAATCTGATCGTCAGCTCTCCAGATAGCTTTGATCTCCTGGCCGAAACGAAAGGCTACCAGGTAAACAGCCTCATCGGCGCTCATACTGCCAATCCCATCTCCGGCGACTTTTCCGTGGAGGCAAAAAATGCCTTCCTTGTCGCGCCGGGAGAGGAGGCAAGGCCCATTCGCTCTTTGATGCTGGCCGGAAATTTCTTCGAGCTCTTGAAGGATATCGAGATTGGCAGGGACGTGCGGGCCGTTGGAGCCATTGTCACGCCCACCGTCAAGGTGAGAATGAAAGTAGTAGGAAGCTAAAGGTGATTTTTGATGATTATCGGAGGTCCGGCCTCCCAGCTTCTCGCTGGCCGGGTGGCTACTATTTTAAATGAAACGATTGCTCTTTGCGATTACAAGACCTTTCCCGACGGCGAGTCTTACACGCAGATTGTAACGGCGCTGGATGACGAGTTAGTGATAATCCAGTCCACGCCGACGGATCAGGATCTGGTCTATCTCCTGCAATTGCTGGATGTCTGCCAGGGCAAGAAGGTCTCCCTGGTCATACCCTATTTCGGCTATGCCAGGCAGGACAAGATCTTCAAGCCGGGAGAGCCCATGACCGCCCGCGCTGTAGCCACCGCCTTGAATCCCTTTTTAGAGATCGGCAGCGTCCATCTGGTCAACATCCACGCTCCATCCATCATGGCCCATTTCCAGTGCCCCATCGAGAATCTGGATGCGACGGCCCTCCTCGCCGAGAAGATCGGCAGCATGGAGCTGAAGGATGCCGTGGTCATCTCTCCCGACAAAGGGGCGGTGGCCATGGCCAGGACGGCTGCCGCCTCTATGGGCTGCGACTGTGACTATCTGCAAAAGACCAGGCTATCCGGGACTGAGGTCTCCATGGCTCCCAAAGAGGTGGCTGTCAAGGGCCGGGATGTGGTCATCTTCGACGATATGATCGCCACGGGCGGCACCATGGCCACCGCCATCACCCTTCTGCGCCAGCAGGGTGCCAGCCGGGTCTATCTGGCTGCGGTGCACCCCGTCCTGACCGGCTCGGCCATACTCAAGCTCTACCGCTCCGGGGTGGAGGCGGTGCTGGCCACGGACACCCTGGACAAGGGCGTGAGCACGGTATCGGTGGCGCCGCTGATTGCCGGGGCGCTGAGATCTTAAAGAGACCGCACGTTCATTAATTCTTTAGGCTATCTCAAATTCGCTCTTGATTGGGGCGGTGAGATGGCCAAGGCATGAACATCATTCTTTTTAATGCAATATTTTCGCACTGGTCAAGCCCCATGCAACTTGCCCATCGGCGCTAAAAGACGGCTAACATGCAAATATTGCTTTGTCGCTGCTGATTGCTGGTGCACTGAGAGGGCTTATTAATAAGTTTGTACAAAATTATGCTAATGAAGCCCGAGAGTCGCGAAGCCATTGTTGGGGAGAAGAAGGAGAGCCCGGAGGTCCGCTTGAAGCGGATTGAAAGCGATATTGCCATGCTCAAAGAGAAGGTCGGTATCCGAGATTAATTATGTCCGGAAACACCTTTGGCACCATATTTCGCATCACCACCTGGGGCGAATCGCACGGCCCCGCGGTGGGCGTGGTAGTGGACGGCTGCCCGGCCGGCCTGGCTCTGACCGCGCAGGACATCCAGAAGGAGCTGGACCGCAGGCGTCCCGGCCAGTCGCGAGCCTCCACCGCCCGCAAGGAAGAGGATCGGGTGGAGATTCTGTCCGGCATCTTCGAGGGGCATACTACGGGAACGCCCATCTCCCTGCTCGTCTGGAACAAGGATGCAGACTCCTCAGCCTACGATCTGCTGCGCAATAAGCCCCGGCCCGGGCACGCCGATTATGCCTACCAGATGAAATACGGCATGCGCGATCACCGGGGCGGGGGCCGGGCCTCGGCCCGCGAGACGGTGGGCCGCGTCGCTGCCGGAGCCGTGGCCAAGAAGCTGCTACAGGCCGCTGGAGTGCAGGTCGTGGCTTATGTGACGGAGCTGGGCGGAATTTCTGCCGGGATCGCTTCATCCGATCTGATGCAGCTTCGGGCCCAGGCAGAGGCTAATGCCGTTCGCTGCCCGGATGCGGCTGCCGCAGAGCGGATGATGCAGCGGCTGGACAGCGTGCGTGCGGAAGGCGACAGCCTGGGCGGAACCGTGGTCATCGTTGCCGAGGGCGTGCCTGCGGGCCTGGGCGAGCCGGTCTTCGACAAGCTGGACGCAGACCTCGCCAAAGCGCTCATGAGCATCGGGGCGGTGAAGGCGGTGGAGATAGGCGCCGGCTGCCGGTGCGCAGGCATGCAGGGCAAGCGAGATGAACGATCCAATGGTCTGGCGGGAGGGCAGGGTCGATTTTCAGAGCAACAATGCCGGCGGCATCTTGGGCGGCATCTCCACCGGCGCGCCTATTGTATGCAAGATCGCGGTCAAGCCCACGCCTTCCATCGCAAAGCAGCAGAGCACGGTTGACCTTGCCAGCGGCGGGGCGGCGGAGATCGAGATCAAAGGCAGGCACGACCCGGCCATCCCGCCCAGGATTGTGCCCGTGGCCGAGGCCATGGTGGCCCTGGTGCTGGCCGATCACCTGCTGCGGCAGAGGGCGGCGAGGCTTTAGAGCAGCAGAGCAGGTTCGTTGGGGGCATCAAAAATTTCTGGGACTTGTTTACAGTATGGATGCTCTTGATCTATTTCCCACCTGCTTCGCAGCGGACACCGCGCGCGAAAAACGCGCGGGTAGGTTAGGGGCGCCCTCAACGCCGGGCAGGCTTGGATATTTGGCGTCAAGCGGATTGGTGGCATTAGAGGATTGGCGAGGTTAGCCGCTAGAAGTTGCGAAGAGCCTTTTATATCTTCCAGAGCCAAAAAAGGGACTCATGCGCAAGGAGTTTAGAAGCCTCATCTTCCCTGGAGGAGGCCCGTCAGGTAGTCTTCGCCCGTCCATGAAAATGCCATAGGACAATAAGCCTGCCCTTAAATTGACAGGGCTGAAGGCAAAACCATGTTTACTTTCTTTCTAAGGTCTGTGTCTGCTTCACCTAGCTTCCTGCTCACCAGTATCCTCTTGACCATTGCGATCTAGCAGACTTTAACCACAGAAGAATAGACGAGTCCGGCTCTTGTGCTCGCAGGAGTCCCTAATGGTATCACTATGTCACAGGGTCCCGGATTGGTGGGAACTTTGCTTGATATGTATGCAACAGTGAGCTGCATCACATCCATGTCATGATATAAAACAAGCGAAGGCCTGAGCTTCTTATTGACCAGATCGGAATAAGAGAGAGGTGCCAGAACTATGTCGCCCTTTTTCAGATCTTCATTCATAGGAGGGCTCATCATCCAACACATCCGTGAGCGAAAGGGCCGTGATTTCCATGAGGCCCACTACAATCTCCTCGTCGGTCTTGTCAGCGTCTGAATCGTAGGGAATGCCTTGCTCCCGGTCTTTGCGCTCCAAGACCTCGTACATAGGTATTACCAGGCAACTCTTTCTATTTAAATCTTGATCGCCGGGCGGCGGCCAGCCGGCGAGCTTCTTGCGAGGGAGTTTTGCATGCCACGACCATCCGGCCAGATCGGCATCTTCCGCATCGATTATGGTGCTTTTTCCGCGGGTCAGCTCAATTAGCATGTATCGCAGCCGCCTTCATATGCCTCCTTCTGGCGCGCAGGCGCGTGCTTACTCGTGTGCCAGGTCAACCTGGATGGCAGGAAATGGCAGATGATTCATGCCCCCTGATCGGCAAACTGCGGCCTCGTGCCCCCCTGGATCGCCGGCCACGACCTCCCGCCGGAAGATGTATGCCAGCGAGACAGTTCTGCCCGGAGTGCCCGAAGCTCTGCGAATCGTCCCCCGGAGAGGGGCCGGGGCAGCCCGAACGGCGATTGAGTGCGCCCCCGTCACCACCTCCGCGCGAAAGCCAGGCAACGCGCGGCGTCCAATAAGAATAAGCTCGCGCAGATGAGCAGTTAGGAGGAGAGGCCCCAACTGGCCCTCTCCAGGGGCCAGCCAGGCCCTCCTCCTAGAGAGTCAATTATAGGCGCGCCATAAGCAAGGAACTGCCAGCATAAGAGTGGCGAGCTGGCCAGAAGCTAAATCCTATGGAGATGTCCGGTCCATCATGCCCAGGGAATCAAAGCCATAGGTATTGCATCCAGAGCCCCAACCTCCAAATTCTCAGGATGCATGCCTATAGCACTCGATGTCGTGATATATCAATTATATGACATTTAAGTAGGAACTTAATGTCATGATAGACCTAGATTAAGACATTGCTATCGTGATCTTGCATGAACCATGCGATTGTTATAGTATCAAATTCAGAAAAGCATATTTGGTTATAATACTGCATGTATCTCGAGGTGGATTAAAATGAGAAGATCTTCTTGTACTTTAGCCATTCTTCTAATATTAGAAGCAGCTGTTGGAACCGCATATGCTCAGCCTACCGTAAATTCTCTTATAGCCGAGGCTAACCAACATTTTTCTGGTTCGGGTACTTTAGGTTATGGATGGGACGAGGCCCTAAGCGACTTCCGAAGTGCTTTAATTTTAGCTATTGGCCTCAACGATATTCAAGGGCAGATAAATATTATTAATGAACTTTTAACTTGTAGTGTCCAGTGCCCGAATCAGGGCTATGCCGAAAGATTTGGACAAAATGCAAAGGACCTTTTTTCGCAATTATGGCAATTGAGTACTAATTCGGATGGGACAGTTATATCGGCGCCGCTAGTCAGAGCTTTAGCTGGTCTTCCTCCAATAGGTCCTAATGACTTAAACCCGGTTGTTGTTCCCGCTCAGATGCAGAACATCCCTGGTTGGAGAAGAGGGCTTTTAGAGCTCCAGGGAAGCGCCGCGAATGCCCTTAATGCTCCAGCCGGAGCTGGACTGTCTTTGTGGTATTGCCCCTGTAACGATGGCGCAGTTTTTAATGATGAGTTAGCTTTTGACGCACACTGGAATGCTGATCATCCCTATGGCTGCGATGCGGGGGACGGTGGGGCTAGTGGAAGTGTAGGGACTGGGGGAACCGGAGGGGCTGTAGCTACCGGATGGCCTACGCCAGTTGGAACGATTGAGAATTCGTGGTGGTATTGTCCCTGTGGTGACGGCTTTGTATTTTCTAGTGAAGCGCTTTTTAATGCACATTGGAATGCAGTACATCCCTTCGGCAGCTGCGATGTTAGCGGATATACAGGCACAGTCACTGGAAGTGCAAGCCCTGGAGGAAGCGGAGGAGCCGGAGGAAGTGGAGGCAATGGCGGGGCTGATGAAAACAATCCGATTCCGGAAGATAATGGAGTATACAACTGCTATTGTTGTAGCGAAGAATTTTCGAATCTAGAGGATTTACTTAATCATGAGTATGAATGCAAATGTTAAGATCCACGTTAATATGTGGTGAATACACCCTTCATTTTTAGATCTTCAAAGTCAGAATGTTGTTTTTGAAATATTTTTTGTCATAGGCATAGGAATGAGACAGGAGATGAGGCCCAAGTGATATCGCACGTGTCATCTTATAGACATATTATGACATCGATATCAATAGATAGAGGGATTGAAGGGCTTTGTCAAGACAGATTAGGGTTTATATAGGCGACACACACCTGACATACGAATGAGCAAAGTTTTATGTCTAAAGTGGATAGCTTCCAACCTTAGTAGTCACAAATACCCGCACGTCGCCCTCACCTTCGTCTTCTGCTCGCTGCCCTTGAACCGCTGATCGCCGAGATAGAAGCCTGCCCCGTCTTGCAGTTCAGATATTATGTCGCCTTAGCCGCCAGCTCCAGCACATAGCCAGAAAGGCAAACCGACCCCCTCATAGAAACCCGGAGCTGATGCCTATCTTCGTGGTCGTCTCCCTGTCCGCCTCAGTGCCGGCCGCCATGGACAGGGTCGCGAAGACATCGAGCGCCCCAGCCGCAGCCCTGACAACCTCCAGCTGCGCCGCATACTCCACCCGCCACCGGCCGATGGGAACCACCAGCGAGCCGCCCCTGTTGTACCACGTACCAGCCACGGGCGAAGCCTGAGTGCCGTCCGAGGCCGCCAGGCTCTCGACCCTCCATTTGCTTTCGTCCAGCGGAAAGCCAAAGGGAGTCTTCGCAGGCGAGAAGCAAGGCTTGATTATGGGCGAGCTGGCCAGGTCGTAGTCCGTGCCTCTGTAGAGCGTGAGAACCGTACTGCCCTGAAGATAGCCCACGCCGGTTATGATGAAGTACTTGATACAGCCCTGCTGCAGCCTCACTCTCTGCCCCTTGCAATACTTCCAGATGAACTTCGCGGAGACGTTTAGGGTAAACGTCGGATCATCCGCCAAGGCGAAGGTCCACCGCTCCTCGACCGCCGATATCCAGCCGCCATTGTCGGCATCCTCCAGCCTCCTGATCTTCACCTATAGGCTCTGGTGCCAGCCGATCACCTGCTGCGCCCCAGAGGTCGGCCAGGCTGTAATTTGGCTATGCGTTAGAAATCTCACGCGAAGCCGCGAAGGGCGCGAAGTGCCATTAAGGATGTTCTTCCGACATGCAATCAAGTTGCTCGTTTTTTTCCGCGTCTTCGCGCCTTCGCGTGAGCCTGTCACTGGATGAAAACGACGAAGAGACTTTTATCTTCTTGGACAACGGAAAAGCAAATTATGCGCAAGGAGTTTCGTAGCCTCATCTCCCTGGAGGAGGCCCGCCAGGTGGTCTTCGCCCACCTTCCTCGGGTCGGAAGGGAGAGCGTGCCGCTGTCAGAGGCCAGGGGCCGCATCCTGGCCGAGAAGATCGTCTCCTCTCTGGATGTGCCCGGCTTCTCCCGCGCCTCCATGGACGGATTTGCCGTTCTGGCCGAGGATACCCTGGCCGCCAGAGAGGACCGGCCGGTCAGCTTGCGCCTCGCGGGCAGCGTGCCCATGGGCGTGCAGGTTGAGCTGCAGTTGATCTCCGGCGAGGCAGCAGAGGTCTCCACCGGCTCCATGATGCCCGCCGGCGCGGACAGCGTGGTCATGATCGAGTACTCCCAGGCGGACGGGGATAAAGTCCTGGTGCGAAGGCCCGTTTTCAGCGGCGAGAATATTCAGGCGGCGGGCTCGCGACATCTCCTTTGGCGAAGCCGTGCTCTTTCCCGGCACCAGGCTGGCGGCGCGCGAGATCGGCGTTCTGGCCGCTTTAGGCCGGACCCTTGTGCCGGTGCGAAGCCTGAAGGTGGGCGTGGCCTCTACGGGCAATGAGCTGGTGCCTCCCGGCCAGCCGCTCTGCTCCGGACAGATCTACGACATCAATACCTACACCATTGCTGCGGCAGTTGCCGACTGTGGCGCATCTGCCGCTGCCTATGGCATTCTTCCCGATGAGAAGCAGGCGATGGCCGGGACGCTGCAGAAGATGGCCCGCGAGTGCGATATGATCCTGGTGAGCGGCAGCACCTCCGCCGGTGCCGGAGACATGATCTACCAGGTGCTGGAGGAGATCGGCGAGCTTCTCTTTCACGGCGTCAACCTCAAGCCGGGCAAGCCCACCATCTTCGGCCTGATCGACAGGCAAGCCCTGCCTGGGCCTGCCCGGCTATCCCACCAGCGCTCTATCTGTCTTCTCTCTGCTGGGGGCTCCTGCCATTCGCACTGCTCTGGGCCAGAGGCATCTGGGAAAGGGGGTGGCAGCCAGACTGGCCGCGCCTCTGCGCCTGGAAGGCCGCCGCCAGATGCTGGCCGTGGGCCTCTCCGGAGAGCTGGCCTATCCCGTGGACAAGGGAAGCGGCTCCATCACCACCCTGGCCGGGGCGGATGGCATCATAGACATCCCGGCCGGGGTGGAGTATCTGGAAAAGGGCGAGGCGGTTGTGGTCGAGCTTTTTGCCGGAGCAGAGCCGGCCGACCTGGTGGTGGCGGGGGAAAACTCCATCTTCCTGGAGAAGCTGGCCGAGAGCTTGCCTTTGAGGCTTGCGCTTCTCAATACCGGCTCTCTCCAGGCCCGGCTCTACCTGGAGGATGGTGTGGCGGATTTAGCCTGCGTCTCGGGCCCGGCTGCAGCGGCGGAAGGGATGACCGTAATTGGTAGCCGCAAGAGGGAGCTGGGCCTGATCTTCAGAGAGGGAGAGGATCTGCAGGATGTGGGCAGCCTGCGCATGGTGGGCTGGCACAAAGACTCGGCCATGAAGGCCGCATGGGAGAGGATTCTCAAAGACAGGGGCCTTTCCCATCCGAAGTATGTGCGCGTGGCCAGAACGCATTCGGCTGTGGCGGCTGCCGTGGCCTCGGGCCGGGCCGATCTGGGCTATGCCGAAAGGCAGGCGGCAGAAGATGCGGATTTGGGCTTTCTTTCCCAGGGCGGCGACGAGCTGATATTTTTATCCCGACAGGATCGGAAAAGCGATCCGCGGCTTAAGCCCCTGCTTTCTGCTCTTTCTCCGGAGGGAGGGGCTTGAACGTCCTCGCCCGGCGCTCATAGTAGCTGAGGGGATGGCGGATCCTTCGGCAAAGCTCATCCTCGCCGGGACAGTTGCCGTAGGTGGCCATGGTGGCGCAGGCAGGAGGCTTGTATTTGGTGCCGGAGGCTCCGGCGATATGCTCCACCTGGTAGCGGGTCCTCTCTGCATCGAAGTCCGGGCTGGTGTTGAAGATGGATACGACCTGCTCGGCGGTCATATTGATCTGCAGGAGAAAGCTGACCAGGGCAAAGCGCGCGCTGTGGGCCAGGTTGGTGCCTTTGCCAACCTCGGCCAGCATCTTTCTAATGCAGGGAGGAAAGGCCCCCTCCTCCACCCGGCCCAGGTCCACCCTGTCCCGCGCTTTTATGAGCTCCAGCTGCTCCTTGAGCGGCCCCAGGTATTCCTGGAGAGAGGCGCAGATCTTCTCGTCCACAGGCACGGGAAGCCCCTTCAAGATCTTCTCTCTTGCCGCCTCCTCCAGGATGCGCTTGATCTCTTCTTCCGTGACGGTGAGGTAGCCGGAAGAGAGGTCGCGGTTGGTCAGCTTCCATTTGGGACTGTGCATGCCATGAGCTGCCCGAATGTACTCGGCAAAATGAATCTTCCAGGGGCCGCTGCCGCCGGGATGAATCCCCAGATCCTCCGCCAGCATGGTTAAGCCTTCTTTCTCGCTTTGCATCCTTTTGTAGGCCAGCTTGGCCTCAGCCAGAGCATAGCGGCGCAGCAGAAGGGAGTCGTCCAGGCAGGAGACCATGACTCTGGCCAGAGGATAGGATAAGAGCTCGGTTAAAATTTCAATTTCCGTATGGGCAGCACTCTCGGCAATGCTGCCAGCAATGGCTCCCGCCACCCGCTCTCTTGCCCTGTCCCGCACCATCTTAAAAGAGGTCTTAGAGAGAAGGCTCTCCAAAGAGTAGCCATAGCCTCGCACCCTCTCGGCAGCAACTTCAGTAAAAGGGTAATCGCAGATCCTCATTCCTGCTCAATTCTGGGAGCCAGGAGGTAATTTATCTCCACAGACTGGCCCAGCTTGAAGTGAACTCGCAGGGGATAATCGATGCCCATCTCCAGTGTGACCTCGCCTGCTTTGCTGATGGATTTGGACATGTCCTCCAGGTAGTCCAGGGAGAACAGGCTCCTGGCCTCGCCGGGCTTCATGCCGAGCAGCTCGGTGCTGGGGATCTTGAGCTTGAGCGAATCGATGTCTCCCTTGGCCTCCATATAAAAGCCCTCATCCGAGACGCCCAGTATTACATGATCGCTGACCTTTTCTGCCGCTTTTACGGCGCGGCGCAGCTCCACCCCCGGCAGGGTTACGTGGGCGGGCAGATCCAGCTCGGGGATGCGCGGCTCCTTTCTGATGGCCGTGGGATCGATCAGGCTTAAGGTGTAGGAGAGGGACCCCACCCCAATCTTCAGCTTGTGGCTCTCCTCTTCCAGCTCCAGCTGCACATTCTCGCCCTTATCGGCCATGCTCAAAACGTCGCTGAGCCGGACCAGGTCTATGCCTATCTCGCAGGCATCGGCCTTGAAGTACTCAAAGGCCTCATTGCCTATCTTAAGAGAGACCATAGCCACATTCGCAGGGTCTACCGCTTTCAGTTCCAGGCCATTTTCCGATATGGAGAACTTGACCTCGTCCACCAGAGAAGAGACCGAATCGATTGCATCGCGCAGAGTCTCTGCGTTGATTACTGCCTTGAACATTCCTTGAGCCTCCTAGGTGGGAACCATTTAATATTTGATATAGTTGATGCTTAGTCGTACTCGCGCCAGGTTCTGCTGCATTTGGTGCAGCGAAAGAAGCGAACCTCGCTCTCATCAGCAGAACGAAGCTGGCGAAGCCACCAATATGCGATATTATGGCCGCACTCCGGACACCTGGCACTGGTGGTGGGCAGGCCCGCCGACTCCTGCTCCAGGACCGGGACTACGCGATCGAGCTGCTTGGTCTTGCTGACCATGGATTCGCCGCCAGCAGCTCTCGGCATCTTATGGCCGCACTTCCTGCAGACCATCATGCCGTCCTTGGGCATCATCATGCTCTTACATTGAGGGCAAAACTCCATCGTCATAGCATGAATCCACTCGTCATATTAAAGTTTCCCAGCATCCCTGTTGAGAATGAGGCAAGATATGAGCACAGCCATAAATGTGATATGTCTGGATCGTCCGGGAATGCTGCGCGACATAGCCGGCGCGGTGGCGAAGAGGGGCGGCAACATAGTCTATACTCAGCAGTTCGTAGTGGAGCGGGGCATGAACCGGGGCAAAGCCTCGGTTTATATGGAGATTGACTGCCCGGCCGAGGACGTCCATGAGATGGTAGAAGAGCTGGCTTCGTTTGATTCCATATTCGAGGTCTCCAGACATGAGCCCTTTGGGAAGATCTTCGGCTCCAGAGTGATTATCATAGGCGGAGGCGCTCAGGTGGCTCAGGTCGCGGTGGGGGCGGTGAGCGAGGCCGACCGGCATAATCTGCGAGGAGAGCGCATCAGCGTGGACACCATTCCTCTGGTAGGGGAAGACGCCATTGCCGATGCCGTGAGCGCCGTGAGCCGGCTGCCGCGCGCCACTATTCTAGTATTGGCCGGCGCGCTCATGGGCGGGCGCATCACAGAGGAGGTAAAAAGGCTTCAGGCGGAAGGGATACCGGTTATCGCCCTGAAGATGGCGGGATCGGTTCCCGGACAGGCCGATATGGTGGTCACTGACCCCATTCAAGCCGGCACCTTTGCGGTAATGCATGTGGCCAGCACAGCAGTCTTCGATATCAGCCGCGTGAGGGGCCGGGAGTTCTAGCCCTTCAGGATCCCGGTCAGATCAACCAGCCTCTCTCCGGAGAAGAGCTCCTCAGTGGTGTAGAACTTCTCATCTGCCTGGAGCACTGGCGCAGAAAGGGTGAATACGCCGTTGATGCGAAGCTCCGTGAGGGCCTCGGGGGTGCTCATATCATGATTCTCAAAAGAGACGCCCGCCTTTTCCAGCGCCGCTTTGAGCTGTTCGCATCTGGGGCAGGACGGTGTCGAATATACTATGTACTTCAATGCCATACCTCTTTTTTTCATGTCTGTTTTCAGCGCAGCGCCATGGGGTAGGGTTTCTTGGCCCAGATCGCATATCCTCTCTCTACTGCCTTCTCTGCACACTCCTGGCAGCAGGAGAAGTTGGCCAGGTACTCCGTGCCCTCCATCTCATGCTCAAAGACATTGTTACAGGAGAATCCCGAAGTTCTCCTGAAATCGAAGCCTTTGCAAAACTCGTCGTCTTCCGCCTGGGCCGGGCGCTCCAATATGACCCAATCTCTGGGAAGAAGTATGGGCAGGGTAGCCAGGTTCATACCGCATCCGCAGGGACCATAAACATCCTCTAAATCCTTGTATATAATTGCCTTACACAGATGCTCGCTCATCTTCCACTCCTTTCACGCTTCCAGCCATTTGCGGCAAACTAAATAACATTTTCCCACCCCACATTCCCGATTTTTCCGATTATCTGGCTTTATATATCAAATAAACCTATAATGTGAGCGGAATTATTAATTATATGAAATTTCGAACCATTCACGGCTAAGAAAATCCTGAATCCGGCTAAATTAAGATATTTCCTGCTAATAATGAAGACCAATTCCAAACAAAAATTATATATGGAATTGCCGGCAGATAGACAACTGATTCGGGCCGATAGCTCTGGAAGATTGAAATTATGGCTCTTCTGGCTGCGAAATCCTGATTTATGAGGTGACTGTAAATGCCGATACTTCCTGTTGCCCCGGTGAGCAGACTCATCCGCGAGGCTGGGGCTAAAAGAGTGAGCGAAGGCGCGAGGGATGCGCTGGCCGAGGTTCTGGAGGGCTATGGCCTGGAAGTGGCCCGTGAGGCAGTGGGCTGGGCCAATCACGCCAAGAGAAAGACGGTCAAGTCCGAGGATATAAGAGAGGCAGTCAAAAGAGTTAAACCACCTGCGGTCTCTGAAAGGTAGATCGATGGCAAAAGAAGACATTTCCGGTTTAGACTATCGTGCTTTAGGCCTGATATGCGGCATAGAGATTCATCAGCAGCTTGACACGGCGTGCAAGCTCTTTTGCGGCTGCCCCACCAAACACCGGGAGGCGGAAGAGTCCAACTTCGAGTTTTTCCGGTATCTGCGACCCTCGCGAAGTGAGCTTGGCGAGATCGATCGCGCTGCCCTGGAAGAGGTTTTGGTATCACGCAAGTTCCTTTACAAATCCTATGACAGCACCTGCCTCGTCGAGGCGGATGAGGAGCCGCCCCGCGAGATAAATGGCGAGGCACTCCAGATCTCCCTGGTCATCGCCCGGCTGCTCAATATGAAGATCGTGGATGAGCTGGAGATCATGAGAAAGATGGTGATAGACGGCTCCAACACCTCCGGCTTTCAGCGCACCGGTTATGTCGGCGCGAACGGCCTGATCGAGACGGCGCAGGGCACTGTCGGCATAAGCATCCTCTGTCTGGAGGAGGAGGCGGCGCGCATCATTGAGGATCGAGGAGACAGCATGGTCTACTCTCTGGACCGGCTCGGCATTCCTCTGGTAGAGATCGGCACGGCTCCGGATATCATCTCTCCGGCGCATGCCCGGGAGGTGGCATCCTACCTGGGCATGATCCTGCGCTCCACCGGCCGGGTGAAGAGGGGTCTAGGCACCATCCGCCAGGACGTCAATGTCTCCATCCGCGGCGGCGCTCGGGTGGAGGTAAAGGGCGTGCAGGCCCTGAACCTGGTCGATAAGGTGGTGGAGTTTGAGGCGCTGCGCCAGGTGCGGCTGCTGGAGATCAAAGAGGAGCTGGTCCGCCGCAAGGCCGCAGTGGACGGCTCCGTTTGGGATGTCACCAGCATCTTTGCCGCCACAGGCTCCAAGGTGCTGGCCCGCTCCCTGAAGGGCGGCGGCGTGGTCCTGGCCTGCCGGCTGCCCGGCTTTGCCGGCCTGGTGGGTCGGGAGATTCAGCCCGACCGCCGGCTGGGCTCGGAGATGTCGGACCGGGCCAAGAGGGCGGGGGTGGGCGGCATCTTTCATACCGATGAGCTTCCCGCTTACGGCGTAACCGCAGAGGAGGTCGAAGCGGTGCGGGGCAAGCTTGCCGCAGCCGAAGGCGACGCCGTGATCATGGTCACCGGGCCGCGGGAGAGGGCGGAAAAGGCCTTGCAAGCGGTGCTGGTTCGCGCCCGCGAGGCCATGGCCTGCGTTCCCGAGGAGACGCGCCGGGCTCTGCCGGACGGCTGCTCTGAGTACATGCGGCCCCTGCCCGGCTCGGCTCGCATGTATCCGGAGACGGATGTGCCTTCGGTGGCCATCACGCAGGATATGCTGGCCGCCCTGAAGATGCCCGAGCTTTTCGCAGATCGAAGTGAACGCTTCGTGCGCCAGTACGGCCTGTCTGCCGAGCAGGCGCGCGTTATGGCCGCTTCCCCCAGCTATCCGCTCTTTGAGGATATCATGGAAAAGTATCCTGTTTCTGCATCCATTGCCGTGCGGGCTATCGAGACCATTCCCATTGAGCTGGCCCGGGAGGGGGTGGAGATCTCCAATCTGACCGAGCAGCATTACCGGGACTGCTTTGCTCTGGTCGCCCAGGGAAGCGTGGCCAAGGAGGGCCTGACGCAGCTGCTGCGTGCCCTGGCCGGGCATCCGCAGATGACGGCAGATGAGGCGGCAAAAGCTGCCGGCCTGGCAGGTGCATCTGAGGCGGATGTGGAGAAGGCGGTAAGGGCGGTTGTGGCCGGCAAGGCCGATCTGGTGCGCTCCAAAGGGGAGCGCTCCATCGGCCCCTTGATGGGCCTGGTCATGAAGGAACTGAGGGGCAAAGCAGACGGGGCAGTGGTGAGCGCCATATTGAAGAAGGAAATACAAAATATACTCAATCAGTGAGCCCTGAGAAAGTCAAAAAGCCGGATATGCTCCTCTGGGAGGAGACGCTCTTTAAGGACCGGGATCTATTCGAGCTAGATCACCTGCCCGAACACTTCCTGCACCGTGAATCGCAGATGAACAGCCTCAAATTCTGCATGCGTCCGGCCCTGCACGGCTCCCGGCCGGTCAATGCCCTCTGCCTGGGGCCCCCCGGCACGGGCAAGACCACCGCTCTTTTCAAGCTCTTCGAGGAGATCGAGGCCCATTCTTCCCGGGTTATTCCGGTGCATGTCAACTGCCAGATGGACTCCACCCGTTATTCCGTATTCTACCAGATCTACAAGAAGCTCTTCGAGCATGCGCCCCCCTCCAGCGGCATATCCTTCAAACGCATCTTCGAGAAGGTGGCCCAGGCGGCGGTTGACCAGGATAAGGTGCTGGTAGTCGCATTAGACGACATAAATTACCTCTTCCACGAAAAGGAGGTCGATCAAGTCCTGTACTCCATTTTGCGGGCCCACGAGACCTGTCCCGGTGCCAGGATGGGCGTGATCGGAGTTATGAGCGAGCTTGCCCTCAACTACGTTCTCGATCCCCGGGTGGTCTCGGTCTTTCAGCCGGAAGAGGTCATCTTTCCTCTCTACACCAGATCGGAGATACGGGATATCCTGGGCCGCCGGGTGCAGATGGGCTTTTATCCCGGTGTCATGGCGGATGATGTGCTTGAGGCTGTGGTGGACTGCGCGGAAAGGTCGGGAGACCTGCGCGTCGGAATCGACCTTCTCAAGAGGTCCGGCCTTTCTGCGGAAAAGCGTGCCTCAAAGGCCATCTCCCTGGAGGATGTGGCCGTCTCCTGCGATCGCTCCCGCCTGGTTCACCTCACCTATGCCCTGAAATCCTTGAAAGATGATGAACAGGCGGTGCTGCGGCTGGCAGCGGAGCAGGAGAGCTGGCGCGCCGGTGATCTTTTTATTCGCTTTCATGAGAAAACCGGGGCGGGATATACTCGTTTTCATGAGATTCTCAACAAGCTCGATTCTATCCGGCTGATCAATGCCGATTTCACCGGGGCGGGAGAGAGAGGCAGAAGCCGCGTCATCAGCCTGCGCTACGAGCCGGAAGAGATCCTGAGCCGGCTGGGCACATAACCGCCTGTTTATATTATTTGTAAAAGATATCTATATGAAAACTTTACCTGGTATGTTCTCTATATAGATAATATAGACAAGGGCTTTAACCCGTTAATGCGTTTTGCCACGGCGTATGGATCGGCCCAGGATAAAGATGCCTCGCAAATATGGGGAGATGTTCGTGGAGGCTCTGCTATTCATGTCCGCCATCACCTCAATCCTCATTATGCTTCTCATCTTCTATTTCCTCATCCATGAAAGCCTGCCCGCATTTTCCAGTCTCGGCCTCTTCTCCCTGACATTCGGCATGAAATGGCATCCAGCAGGCGACATTTACGGATTTTTGCCCCTTATCTCCGCCTCATTGACCATCACTCTTCTGGCGCTCTTCATCAATATCGTCATCGGTTTTCCTCTGGCCATTTACCTGGCAGAGCTGGCCGGGCCTAAGAGCAAGGCCTTTTTGAAGCCTGCCATTGAGCTTCTGGCGGGTGTGCCTTCCATTGTCTACGGTTTTTTGGGTGTGATAATTCTCGTGTCTTACCTGCAGGACAGCTTTGATATGCTCACGGGCAGGTCGATTCTGGCCGGATCCATCCTTCTCGGCGTCATGTTCATTCCCTACCTCACCACCATCTGCGAGGATGCTCTGCGCGCCGTGCCCGGCGAATTCAAGGAGGGCTCGCTGGCATTGGGGGCCAATCGCTGGCAGACTCTCCGCAATGTGACCATACCGGCGGCGTCATCAGGAATTACGGCGGCTGTTCTCCTCAACATTGGAAGCATAATCGGTGAGACCATGGCTGTGCTGCTGGTGGTGGGAAACGTGGCCAGACTGGCTTCCCCACCATACGACATCTTTGACCAGGGGGCAACCTTCACCTCGGTCATCGCCGGGGAGATGGGCGAGGTGGCCAGAGGTTCAATGCATTATCACGTTCTATTTGCGGTCGGATTCGTGCTCCTTATTGTGGTCTCTCTGCTCAGCCTGGTTGCTGATTATGCCCGATCTCGCATCAGACGGAAATTCGGAGGATATTAAGATGAAGATCAAGCCTGCTCTGGCAGCGTCTCTTGTTATATCGGCATTTTTATTCGTCTCCTCGATTGCCTGTCTCGTCCTGCAGCCGGAGCTAAAAGAGCTGGCGCCTATCTGGCAGGCCTGCCTCCTGGCCAGCCCCCTGCTGATCGTCTTGTCTTATTTGATCTCGCGGGACGTCTCCCTGAAGACCGCCCCCTTTCTGGCTTTGGATGTGATCATCTGTGCGGCCATCTTCTTCCTGATGTATTCCGGCACCCTTCACGCCGGATTTGTCATCCGCCGGCCTCTTCTGGATGGGCGCATCCTTCGATTACGCCTTTATCCTTCCTCTTCTGGTCTTTTTTGCCAGCTTGCTGTGTATAAAGGACGCCCTCAACATCATCCACGGGCACAGCGCCCGGGGGCGAGAGGCCCTGGTATTTCTGGCGGTCAAGCTCTCCGCAGTTCTCTCGCTTCTCCTGCTGGGCGGAATACTCTTCATAATAATCTACAAGGGCATCTGGGTTATCAGCTGGGATTTTTTGACCACGCCCCATAGAAGGCTGGGCCAGGCGGGCGGGATCAGCACGGCCATAATGGGCTCCTTATGGATGGTTCTGGGTGCTATGATCGTCTCTTCGCCCCTGGGCATTGGGGCGGCCATCTACCTGCATGAATATTCCAAGAGCCAGAGGTTCAACCGTCTCATCACCATTGCGGTGAGCTGTCTGAACGGAGTTCCTTCCGTGGTCTTCGGCCTCTTCGGCCTGGCTTTTCTGGTAACGTTCTTCGGTGTCTCTCTCTTATCAGGCTCAATAATCCTGGGGCTCATCAATATCCCCACCATAATCCTGACCTGTCAGGAAGCCTTGAAGAGCGTTCCCAATTCCCTGCGCGAGGGAAGCCTTGCTCTAGGGGCAACCAAGTGGCAGACGATAAGAAAGGTGGTCTTGCCCTCTTCCATGCCCGGCATTCTTACGGGCGTGATCATGGGCGTGGCCAAGGCCAGCGGTGAGACGGCGCCTATCATGTGGACTGCAGTGACATTCACAGCCACTCCCGTGCAGATGATTTACGGAGTGATCCCGGATTTATTTCAGCCGGTTAACAACCTGGATTATCATCTCTTGAACCTGATCTATTTCCTGGGAGCATGGGATGTCGAGGCCAGGGCTTGGGGAACGGCTCTGGTGCTTATCGCTCTGGTGCTGGGCACAAATATGCTGGCCATAGTGGTGAGAAATCACTACCGAAAGAAGATATCCTGGTAGGCTGGCTGAAA
>CAWJQJ010000014.1:0-124013 GCA_963844955.1 Methanotrichaceae archaeon
GAAACTAAGTGTCATTAATGAATATTTAAGACTTGCTTTGCTTCTATAAATTCATATCAATCGGCTGCATAGTGCTAAAAGAAAACCATTATTTGGCATCCAAAAGTTCCCCAGCCTACCACAAGAGATGCAAGAAGGACGACATGAGGTGGCATCCTAGTTCCAAGCCAACGTGCTCACAAAACTCCATCATTGTGATGGAGTTAACAACATGACCCCTTATCTCGCGAGACTTCGGTCATACGTACCTACACGCGATCTGACGTAGATCTTAGTAGCATAAAACACTATTCTTCGACCACATTACGTATTTATATAAGTTTTCAGAAAAAAGAAAGAAAGCAAACCAAATCCATACCATTATATCCAGCTAAATGTCTGAAGTGAACTAGAGTATGTATCAACGTGATTATAAAAATGAAAAATTAGATATTGGTATTCGTTCCAATATCTAAACTCCATTTTACTTTATTCCTTTGGATCGAATTTTATAGCCCTATCGTACACGATCTCTGAGTAGGATGGCCCGGTCTTGGTAGCATTTTCCAGGAAGGCTCTCCAGAAGATGAAAAGCGGCTCATCCGCTCTTATGCCGTAAGCTCCAGGACCATAGGGAAGCTCGTAGCAGTGCGGATCACCTTCGCTGTTCCTTGCGATCTTATAGCCATAGAGGTATTTCGCATTAGGGTTATTGGGAAGGTACTCCTCAGCAGTTCCATTGAAATCCGAATCGCCGATCATTCCAGAGCCTTTTATTGAATTCGAAGCATAGGGTGCGAAGTTCTCGTATGTTGCCTTTCCCGTAGCTACATGGTTAACACCATAGACAATTATAAATTCATTGGTATCGTTGCCCAGAGTAATTGCTGGATGTTGCAGGAAAGGCCAGGTCTTAGAGACATCGAAGAAAGGAGGCGTCTGTTGAAAAACGCTCTGGTTTATTGACCATAGATAGCATGCATCGTTATCAGGAATATCGGCATTGATTCCTCTCTGGATAGCATCAC
The DNA here is from genome assembly GCA_963844955.1 of Methanotrichaceae archaeon. Taxonomy (GTDB): domain Archaea; phylum Halobacteriota; class Methanosarcinia; order Methanotrichales; family Methanotrichaceae; genus Methanothrix. The sequence continues at coordinate 1,008 of CAWJQJ010000014.1, forward strand.
TCCCTGCTAGGATTGGTATACTGGTCGGAAGCTCCGTGGCATTTAAATTGCCATATTCATTGAGAATCGCTTCTTTCAGTTGTTCGAGATCATTTGTAAGGTCAAACTCTGTTTTGCCCGTTCCACGTACCCTTAGCTCTGGATAATTATACGGATCAAGCTTTGTAGATTCATTGGGAGTTATGCGGAAAATAGTCGCGGGTGGTTTATTGATGTAATTATTGCCTGCCTGCTGATCTTGGAACAGAGTGGGGCGGAAATATACAGCAAATGTATCGGAGTTATTCTCCAAGCCCATGTTCAACATTGCCGAAGGAAGTACCTGAGTGTTAAATATATCGCCGGAATACCCCGCCGATATTGCAGCAGCACGGATACGTTGATCAATGCCCCTGTCAGCCGTAGTGACAACTATTGTAGTCTGACTGAATGGATTTCCAGCCAACCCATTAGGTGTTCCTTCGGTATTTATGACTAAGTTGTTTATTGTATCACCTAAATTGGCAAGGATCCATCGGGTTTCATTCCCATATGTCCTAGCCAGTAAATAATGATCGAAACTGAAGTATCTACACTCAGGCGGTGTTCTTCCCACGAAAACAACGGCTTCATCTGGACCAAGATTCCAATAGGGGGAGAAGTTCGATGTCACTCCAAACGCTCTAGCCATCTTAACCAACTGTTCAGATACCTTGCGACCGGGTGTGGGGGAACAAAATATGTCAAATATTTTGTGGCAGGATTGCCTCCATAAGCAGAAGGCAACAATCCTAAGTCGTATAACTTAAGCCAATCCCAAGAGCCTAGTTCACCTTTCTGTACGGTGAATCCATCCTGTTCCAAGGCTTGCTTAAAAGCCCCCACATCATCTGTGTCCATATCATTTGCAAGTCCTGCTCCCATTGACATAGCGAACAGAACAAGCAGCGATATAAATATGTGCGTTCTCATTTAAACCATTCCCTAATGCAACTAAATAATCATTAATACCATTTAAAACTACCCTTTAATTTACATAAATTGCTAATATGCTAACAATTTGATAAATAATATTGCAAAAATTCTCTATATCTTATCAAATATCTTCTGGCTAGTCAACATTGCTTCTTACGTAGCCAAAAACAACATGCATAGATGATCTTACGTATTTTGCGCGGCTTTTAGTAGTCTATGCCTCTCGAACATTACGGACATCCTAGCGCGCAGAATTCACTGAGACCTTCATGAGCAACAAATATAAATCGTTTAAAAAGATCGTTGTCATCGTTGGATCGGTCTACGCCCGTCGGCTTCGCGCCCCCATTCGTAACCAAAGGGGCGCTCCGCCTCCCGGTCTTCGAACCTCCCCCCACCGTCCGTTCTGTGCGAACAATATGTTAGTGAACTATGTGGTGGACGGGCTGCGCAGACAAGCCCGCTCCGCCCTATTGCACGTGGACCCCAGGGTCGAATTCTACGAGGATCTGAATACACAGACCTCATTCCGCATTTCCGCGAACTAGGACTTCAGCAGTTGAGATGATGAAATTGCTCTAAACAGAAATAATATTTAATCTTAAACAAATTAATCTGATTAAAGAATGCCATTTCTCTCAGATATCTATCCGGTAGAGGAAGGTAGTTGCACGTAGTCGCCAATGCATAGCCCGTGATCCTTTCGCTATCTTTTCGGAGCATTAGACCCCATTGCTTCATGAAGAACTCCATCACAATGAGGTGGTTAGCAACCTATCCCAGTAATGCTCAGTTATTACGTATCTACGCACTATCTACGCCGTATCTTACGTAACCTAAATCGATATGCATAAACGATCTTACGTACTTTACATAGGTTTTGCGAGAAAGAAAGGAAGGCAAGTCCGAATCCATCCCTTTTTCATTATCTCTAATACTATGTAATATAATATATATTATATCTATAGATATCGATTTTGCATACGTAAGATGCTACGTAAGAACTATGTAAGAGGTACGTAAATTACGTAATTAATGTATAAAATTCAAAAGACATATCTAGGAAAGGAAGAACATGAGGATACCTTGATGTAGCCAATTCTAATGATAAAAAAGTAAATAATATCTATCTCTTTTATTCTATTCCTTCGGATCGAATTTTATAGCCCTGTCATACACGATCTCCGAATAGGATGGTCCAGTTTTTGTAGACTCTTCAAGATACATCCTCCAAGCAATAAAGAGCGGTTGATCCAGATCTATGCCGTAGCCACCCATATCATAGGGAAGCTCATAGCAGTGCGGATCACCTTCGCAGTTCCTTGCGATCTTATAGACATAGAGGTATTTCGCATTAGGGTTATTGGGAAGGTACTCCTCAGCAGTTCCATTGAAATCCATGTCACTGACCATTCCAACGCCATTCCATACATCAGCACTGTAAGGAACGAAGTTCTCGTAAATCGCTTTTCCAGTTGCGACGTGGTTGACCCCATAGACGATTATGAACTCATTGGTGTCATTGCCCAACGTAATTGGCGAATCCTGCAAGTAACTATTGTACTGTGATACATCAGGCCAAGGAGGTGTCGGCGATGACGGAGTTTGGCTTTCCGACCATAGATAGCAGGCGTCATTACTGGGACCAAAGCCGTCGATTCCCCTCTGGATAGCGTCGTTCGCTATTGGGACTGCTTGACTAATCGGAAGCTCAGTGGCTTTAAATCAGTGTATGTGTTGAGAATCGCGATCCTAAGCTCTTCGAGATCATCCATAAGATCAAACTCTGTAGTTCCTGTTCCGCGAACTCTTAGTTCTGGCATGTCATACGGATCGAGTTCCGTAGATTCATTGGGAGTTATGCGGAAGACAACGCGGGCTTATTGGCAATATAATCATCGCCAGCTTGCTTGTCCTCGAATAGGGCTGGACGGTGGAATACAGCAAATGTATCGGAGTTATCCTCCACACCCATATTTGCCATGGATGAGGGAATCACTAGGGTGTTGATTATGCCATCTGAGTATCCTGCCGATTGAGCCGCATCACGAATGCGTTGATCAATGCCTTTATCGGCGGTGCTAACTAACATGGTGGTTTGGTTGTAGGGATTTCCAGAAGATCCATCAGGAGTCCCTTCAGTTTTTATAACAAGGTTATTCACTGTGTCGCAAAAGGGTGCAAAGATCCATCGTGTCTCATTTCCATATGTCCTCTCCATCAAGAATTGGTCAAAACTAAAGTATCTGCACTCTGGCGGTGTTCTCCCTACGAATACAACAGCTTCGTCTGGGCGAAGACTCCAGAAAGGAGTTACGTTCGCATTTACTCCAAGTGCTTTAATGATCTCAGAGATCTTACCAGTGATTTCATGACCTGATGCGGGTGGAACTAGATAAACCAAATATTTCGTGGCGGGATTGTTTCCATATGCAGAAGGGGCAATTCCCATATCATATAATTTTATAAAATCAAAAAATCCTAGTCCGCCTTGCTGTACAGTGAATCCATCTTGTTCCAAGGCTTGCTTAAAAGCCTCCACATCACCTATATTCGCATTCTGTGCAAATCCTGCTCCAATTGATAGAGCGAACAGTACAAGCAACGGTATAAATATCTGCGTTCTCATATTAACCAACTCTTCATATAACTAATGAACACTAATGACATTTAAAACTTTTCCTTTGATGGCGAAAATATTAAATCCATAGTCTATTTGAATAATTGACATTGAAGAAATTCTTCATGCCATATCAATACACTCTAACTTAATGTATCTCGATAAAGGTCTTGGATTACGTAATTATGCAAAACTTGCAATATCTTGTAAAAAAAAGTAAAGACAAATCAATCTAATGGCGAGGTCATTCTCTCAGTATACAGTGGCACAAATTCAACCTGGCGAATTCCTGATTTTGGAGTATCCCAATAAAATTGTTGGAAAATGATCGTTGTGATCGTTGGATCGGTCTACGCCCTCCGCCTCCGCTTCGTCCTGCTCTGTGAGGGCTTCGCTCCTGCGGTCGGTATTCGACCTTCCCCCACGTCCGTTCCGGAACTACACACATTTCAGATTTGGATAAGGATAAGTGTTTACTGAAGGAGTCTGAATGAGTATACATTTAAATGCCTTTGTTTGCTCTGATGAGTAACATATGTCTCGCGGGACAGGGAAGATGCAGAACGCCATAATGGATGCGCTCAATGGGAAAAACGGACGAGCTACCACCAAGGCACTCATGGAATCAATGGATATCGATTTTGGTAACAAGAGCAGGAAAGTCAGCTTCTACCGCGCCTTGAATGGACTGCAAGACCGGAGAATATCACATGGTACAAACAGCATGGTGGCATAAATTCCCCCAGTGGATTCGTTTGCACCACCAGAAAGAACATCCTCCTGATAGACGTGGACTCAAAAATTGCCAATCTACCATTGATGAAGCTCAGTGCATACCACAAGCAACAGGGGCACAACGTGTATTTCCAAAGAGGTCTTCTCATAACGAATACAATTGACAAGCCCAATCTCGTTTATATATCTTGTATCTTCACTTGGAATAAATCGGCAGCAAGAAGCTCGCCAGACAATTCCCAGACGAAGGCATCGATCCATCTGATCTCAATGATGATGTTGTCGGCAGGACTCTCGACGCGATTTACAAATACGGTGCAACAGAGCTGTTTAATCAAATCGCTTTGCACGTAATGGGACAATTCTCATTAGGAACACAACTCATCCATGTCGATACTACGAACTTCAGCGTATCTGGCAAATATGAAAATGATGCACCAGACGCCACGGATTCAATCAGGATAGCGTTAGGTCATGCCAAAGACGGAAGGATGGATTTAAAGCGATTCGTTCTGGGCCTGGTTACAAATCAAGTTTTTGCTTATTTCCGTTTTCGCTGAATGAATTTTCAGGATTCTCGGCAAGCTCATCTCTCAACCAGGAAAGCAGGCTTGGATGGATGCAGCGCGGGTGATCTGAGAAGGAGGTTTGCCACTTTCAAGTTCTGCTACTACCGATATCTTGAATGCACGGTCGTAGCGCTGCCTCGTCCTTTTCATATTTTCCCTCCATGAGTTGATGTTGCTTAACTCATTGTCTACTTGGAGGGGTTCACTCCAAGTTAAGAGCTTGGCACTACTCAATTTCGGCTACTATAACATCTTTGATTCTCAGTCTTAGCGCCGCCTCATCTTTTTCAATATAGTCAACTCAGAGAGGTTTACTCCAATTAAGAGCTTGAGTCGCTGAAGCATATAGAAGGAATTCAAAACCATATATTTGATCAAATTAGATCTGCTAAACTATTTATCTAATGAGCGCTGATTATCTCAATCTAAAGGCATCATGAGAAACCATTAGGGATAATAAATATGCAAAAGAATGATCTGATTAAAATAGTTTTAATTTCAGCGGCTTTGGCGATATTTGTCCTCTGCCCTGGGAACTCTCTTTCTCAGACGTGCCCAGAGGATTGCCAATGCATGAGCAAAGAAAAAGCTGATATGATGTTTGGTGAAGGAAACTATAACCTATGCCTAAGTGATCCCTGCGGGAAGGAGCAATCTACTTTAAATGATGCTATTGTGCTTAAGTACTGCATCAATTCGAGCTGTCCTCAGGGATGTTTCTGTATGAATCAGGATGATGCGAAGAAGATCAATTATGAACCCTGCTCCAATCAGCTAACCACCTGCGGTTCTGATTCTATAAATACACCTAAATACTGCTTTTCTCCACCTTTTAACTGCCTGCCAGGATGCCTATGCGTGACAGAGCTAGAAGCTGAAGTGTATGGCTTTAGTGATCTGTGCCAAAACCAGAGCATGGAATGCGGCCACTTTGGAGAGGTCAAGTATTGCTTTAAAGTGCCTAAATATGCTTGTCCAACCGGCTGCATCTGCCTTAGCCAAAATGAAGCCTTGGCTAAAAATCTAACGATAACGTGCTATGATCAGGCAAAAATTCCGATACTCTGTGAGATTGTCGATGCAGAAAGAGGTTTAGTGAAGTTCTGCTTTAAGCAATCTAATATAGCCAATAATACGCTAAATGCAAGCATAGCGGGTGAATGAGCGTGCTCCAAGGACTGGTAAAAAGGATCGACATGCTTAATTGCATTATGTACACCGAACACTCCCTTGGGAGGCAGTATTTCTGAATCAAATCATCATGCTAGTTCTCCTTCTTGTAATCGGATTGTCTGAAGCCGCGCCGGAAAATAGAGTAGTGCCGGCAGATGAAGTTCTGGCGAAGATTGAAGCCGGTCAATCTGCAGAGTTCGACTACTGCATTATAGTAGGCGATTTGGACCTTACTGGACTGAAAGTCGAAAAACCAGTTCATTTCAATTTTACGACTTTTCAAAATGCGGTTGAATGTGATTTTATCACCTTTGATAGCAATTCTCACTTTTTGCACTCGGTTTTCAATGGTCCTGCCGATTTCAGTCATTCGAAATTCAACAGCGTTGCCGACTTCAGATCTTCTAAATTTAGCAGCACGGCTAGCTTCAATTCCTCAAACTTTAGCAACAATGTTTACTTCGGAGATACCGCCTTTAACGATATTGCTTATTTCGGGCACTCGGTCTTCAATGGCGAAGCAAACTTCAGGTTCATAGCCTTTAACTACGATGCCGACTTCAGCGATTCCCAGTTCCTTGGCGATGCTGACTTCAGCGAATCCAGGTTCAATGGTGATTCTGACTTCAGCTTCTCGGTCTTCAATGACGATGCAAACTTTAGGTTCTCGATCTTCAAAGGTGACGCCAATTTTTGGTCCTCAACCTTTAACGATATTCTTAACTTCAGGCGCACAATATTCAGAGGCGATAGCAACTTTGGAGGCGCAGCTTTCAACGGAATTGCAAACTTCTTGTCCTCCGTTTTCAAAGGCGATGCAAGTTTTGGGGCTTCGACCTTTAATAATGAAGTCGCATTCGATTATGCAACCTTCAATAGCACTACCGATTTTGGGTATTCAGTTTTCAACGATATAGCGAATTTTCGATATTCGAACTTCGACAATACGGCGATTTTCAATTTGGCAATATTTAACAAAGGAGCCAACTTCAATGACGCAATTTTCAGAGGATATGCCAGTTTCAATGGCTGTCAGTTCAAGGCAGACGCTCTCTTCGAGAGTACCATTTTCAAGAATAGGCTATCACTAACAAGAATAAAATGTGGTTATAATACTTTTATATATATTAGACAGGGCCACATCAATGAGCTTGAATACGACGATGAAGCCTATTTATTATTACTAAGAAATTTTAAGATGTTGGGCTATTTCGAAGACTACGATCACTGCTATTATCAATATAGAAAAGCACATAGAACCCAACCCTGGCCTTCAGCAAGTAATGTAGAAACGTGGGGCAGGAAGCTCTTAGATTATCCATTTCAGTATTTTTATGGATATGGCACAAGGCCATTTTTTGCAATTTTTGTCTCCGCTATTCTTGTAATAATTTTCGGAATATTTTGGAGAGGCTTAGGTTTAGGCGGACCGCATGACATCACTCATGCGACTCTGAAACCTGATCAAGAGTGGCTAAATGATGATATGACTTCTATTATGATTTTCAGTGCAACGGTATTCCTATCAGGCATGAAGCTTTTGGTTGATCCACCTGCAATACCCAAAATTGAGGGAAGATCCACGTCTACAGTAAAAAGGATGTTCATTCTTGAGAGATTGGTGGGAATGATTTTTTTCGTCCTATTCATCATCGCTTGGAGTGGCTCAGTGGTGAGGCAACTGAAGTAATCAGATCGTTCTATTTTTTGTCAATATTGGTTTGCTTGGAAAAAGCGCAATATTGGATTACAGATGCGTGGTAGCAACCTTTCGCCGAATACATATTTTGGTAGGATCAAATTGATATGGGTTCTTGAGAAATTGCTATCAATGAGCATATCGCGATAGTCATTAGCTAGCTTCAATAGGTGGTTCATCTTGCTTTGAATGATCCAGAAAGGCGTTTAATCGGCCCATATAGAGCTTTACTGTTTCATTGTGCAAACCTATGCCCTTCAAATATCGATTGAACCTTTCAAGCACTACATCTTTTTGAAAGATTTTTGCTAGAAGTGGTATGCCAATTAATTTTTGCCCTAACCAAGTCTCCCACCCCAAATAGATGCACATCTATTCTCATGAGGTGAACCAAACCAAAGATAAAAATCATGAAAATCGCTATCAATAAACCAAAAATTATGCGGGGAAAGGGATTCGAACCCTTGAACTCCTGCGAGAATAGATCTTGAGTCTATCACCGTTGGCCTGGCTTGGTTATCCCCGCATACGACCTGCCGTGCATGGCAGATCGAGGATAATGCAAGCATGTGCAGGTTTATGAATCTTGCCCCCATCAAAAGACCCCGGGGGCTTTTGCGGGACGAAAAAGCCTTCACACGAGCGCATGCGGCCCCGTCTGTGCGTGCGCCCGCCCCGCACCGCAGGCAGCCGCTCAGGCATCCAGGCGCTTCACGAATCCACATGATTCACGCAGATCCAGTGATAGTAGCCGTGAATGCCCGTGCCCGTGACCTCATCCATGCTCCTCCAGCTCCTGGCCGCAGATCTGGCAGATCTCTCCATCCGGCACCAGGATCTCACCGTCGTTACATAGCACTACTACCATTTTCACGCTAATAGAGACTGCAATTAGCCATTAAGCTTTCGGGCAATGGGCCATGCCGCCCTGACCGGAGTTGCTGTGAAATATCTCGCCCCTGTCCGGCAGCGCTGATGAAATGAATTCATCATCGAAAAATTTTTAATGTATGGCGGCAAATGTTGCTCTGATGCATTTGACCGACCTTCTCTTCGGCTCCCCCAGACCAAAGCCGCCCGCTGCAAGAGCGAGCCGAATTCTGCCGGCAGAGTCGCAGTAGGCGACAAGATGTATTGCCAGATATGGGGCCGGGGAGAGTCACTGCTCATGATCATGGGTCTGGGAGGGCGCTGTCTTGACCGGGGTGGAGTCCTGCCCCAAAAACTGGCGAATCGCTATCACAACTTAGACAGAATTGCCTTTGCTGATTCGTACTCCTCCTTGGTAATCTTATTAGCACTACGCATATCATCCAACAACTTAAGCGGAGCGACGTAATCTTGCTGTTGTTGTCGTCCTTGCGCATTTCCAGCCAGATATCCGCCATACGTTCCTAAAATACCTATTAGAGCCGTCAGTGATTCTTTTGCTATGTCTATCACAGATACAAAAATCAACATCGTTACAATAGTCGTCAAACCAAACAAACGGATTATATGATCGGCATCCCATTTTAGTTTCCATGAGAGAATGGATATCAATAATAAAATAGCGCCTCCAAACCATAAAATGTTAGACGCAGAAATAAAATCAGGTTTTTCTGGATTTAAAATCATATTAATTAACGACTTAATGTCGGATTCATTTACCTCGGCACCAAGAGACAGATTTACTAAAGTTATACTGGCGATAATCCCAAAGAACAGTAACACATATCGATTCTTCATTTTCAATACCTTCTTTTATAACAGCTAATTCTCATTCACGATTAAAAACTTTTCGAAAATTGGCTCTGTTGAATCTTGTGATGGTGGCCTGGTAAAATCGGCATCGAACGACCATACAAAATATCGTACCATCACCGGATGCAACAGGATGCACCAGAATAGCAAGTCAGCTGTTATTTTCATTGGCATTCGAAAATCGATTGCAGGCTGATTTAGCCCTCCGGAGGGGCCAGGCCGGCAGAGAAGAAAACTTTACGGAAACCTATAACTCTTTGCAAAGATAATACATATCAGGTGAAATATTATGAAGGAAGAAGTCTTCTTCGGCGAGGGAATGGCCAAGACCAAGAGCGAATATCCAGACCTTTACAAAGCCATTGTGGAATTAAATGAGGCCACTTACACCGGCAAAATCCTGGACTACAAGATGCAAAAGCTGATCGCCATCGGCATCAATGCCGCCGCCTCCGATGACCGGGCCACGAAAAAGCAGATGATGAGCGGCATGAAGGAGCTGGGCATCACCAAGGACGAGATTGTGGATGTACTGAGAGTGGTTCTGCTGACATCAGGAATGCCTCCTTTCACCAAGGGCATGAAGATATTGTACGAAATACTGGGTAAATAGGATCACTCCGTTATCGCTTTCTTCCTGAGCTGCCGGTTATAGGCGATGGCAAACCGGTGCGCCTCGTCCCTGATCTCCTGCAAATAAAGCGATGCCTTCTCGTCCTTCGAGATCTGAAGCGGCCCGTCCAGGCCGGGCACATAGATCTCCTCTTCTCCTTTAGCCAGGGAGATGATGGGAACCTTCAGCCGCAGCTTTTGCAGCTCTCCCAGAGCCGAGGAGAGCTGCCCCTTGCCCCCGTCGATGACAATGAGGTCGGGCAGATCCTGCTTTTCATCCTTGAGACGCGAGTAGCGGCGGCGCACAGTCTCGGCCAGGGAGGCAAAGTCGTCTATGCCCTGCACCTCCCGGATCCTGAAGCGCCGGTAATTGCTCTTGTCCGGCCTGCCCCCCCGAAACTGCACCATGGAGCCCACGGAAAAGGTGCCGGCCAGATGGGAGATATCGAAGCATTCGATGACCTGGGGCAGACACGGCAGGCGCAGGGCCTCCTGAAGGGCCTGCAGCTTCTTTCTGTCCCCGAAAAAGCCGATCTCCACATTCTTTTTGGCCAGCTCCAAAAGCTCTCTCTTTTCCCCCTGCCTGGGCACGGTGATATGCACCTTCTTGCCCTTGAGGTGGGAGAGGAAGTCCGCCAGCGATTCGTCCAGCGGCTTTTCCAGGATCAGCTCCTCGGGAGGCTCGTGCTCCGAGTAGTACTGCACGAGAAACTCCTCCAGGAAATTTTCGCTCTGGGCAAAGACGTAGTCCTCCTTTCCCTCCAGCGTTCCCCGGTAAACCTTGAAGAGCATGAGAAAGACGCTGGAGCCCTCCAGGAGATAGCTGATGATATCCTGATCGTACTTGCGGCTCCTCTCCACCTGCTGCCTCTCTTGCAGCCTATGCAGGGCTGAGATCTCGTCTCTAGTTCCAGGGCCCTCTCAAACTCCATGCGTTCGGACAGCTCCGCCATCTGCCTTTTCATGGACTCGATAAGCTCTCCCGTCTTTCCGCCCAGGGCTGCTGCCGCCCTCTCCACTTTGGCCCGGTAGTCGGCCTCGCTTATCCGGCCGAGGCAGGGGCCAGTGCAGTGGCCCAGGTGGTAGCGCAGGCAGGCGCGTTTGGGCAGCCGCTTGCAGGTGGCCAGGCCAAAGGTCTTGCGGACGATCTGATAGACAAAGGTCCTCTCCCGGGCGGAGGTGAAGGGGCCGAAGAACTGGCCCTTGCCCGCGGCCCTGCGGGAGATCCTGATCCTGGGGAACTCTTCCTGGGTGAGCTGTATGCAGGCATAGCGGGAAGAGTCCTTGAGCTTGATGTTGTAGCGGGGCATATGCTTCTTGATGAGAGTGTTCTCCAGCAGCAGCGCCTCAACCTCGGTGTTGGTGACGATATAGTCCACCTTTCTGGCCGCCGAGACGAGGGCCTGGGTCCTGGGGACGTGATCCTGCTTTTGAAAGTAGTTGCTGATGCGCTTCTTAAGATCTCTGGCTTTGCCTACGTAGATCACAGTGCCCCGGTCGTCTGAGAAGATATAACAGCCGGGCTGATGGGGAAGCGAGTCCAGGGAGATCATGCTAATCTCTCTGCATCAAAATTCCTTTTCGCAGCCCGATCTCCATCCAGGCCCAGGCCCAGATCACAGCCTCAAAAGCCCGGATGAGGTCCCCCTTATCCAGAAAATACTGGCAGTCGCGAATGTAGGCGGAGGCGTTCTCCAGGAAGTCATCCTCACCCGTCACTCTTCCGTAGAGGTCCTGCGCCCTCTCCTGCCATTTCACCGTCTCGACACGCAGATTCTCTTCCAGTCTTATATCGGCGCATTTAACTTCGCTGCAGATAGGCGAGGGCTTTTGTGCCTCTTCTTTGGTCCTTCCCGGACAGCCTCTCTCTCGTTGCATTTTTCCCCGTCTCCCAGCATCCTTGGAGACATTCTTTTCCGCTATTTTTCCTCTGCTCTTCCGGCATCGCTCTTGGATTCGGTAACGCTGGTCACATGCTTTTCATCGACCTTCACATCGACCATGGTCTTGACGGCATAGCCCTCCGCCCTGAGCTTTTCCACGCCCTCGCCCCTCCTGACCACCACCACGATGTCTTTGACAATCGCTCCCGCAATCTTCAGGGATTTAAGCACGGCAAGAAGCGTTCCCCCTGTGCTGATGACATCGTCGACCACGATCACCCGGTCTCCCTTATTTATGCCGTTTAAAAAGAGCTGCGACCTGGAGTAGCCGGTCACCTGGGAGACCTCAATCTCTCCGGGAAGGCCGTATTTGCGCTTTCTTACTATTACCATGGGAATATCGCAGATGATGGAAAGGCCCGTTCCTATGGGAATTCCCATGGCCTCAACGGTCACGATCTTGTCTGCATCCAGATCGGCGATGCGCACGATATGGCCGGTAACCTCCCGGATCAGTTCCGGCCTGACCTCGGGAACGCCGTCGGTGATGGGATGAATGAAGTAGTTGTACTCGCCCCTCTTGAATACGGGAGCCTCCAGCAGGGATTTCTTGAGCCTTTCCAGCATACTTGAGCCTCGAATAATTATTATTCTAAATTCTGTTCTGTCCGGATTGATTGAAAATCAGGGAGATAAAGATGTTGGGCGGCACCCTATGCCCTGCTTTGGCTCTTAGCGGTAGTTCATATCCACTTCTTCCGCTGCCGCCTCTTCCGGCTCCTCTGCGGCCGGCTGCATGATGGAGACGTCAATGTCCAGGTTGAGAAGCTCCTTAATTGCGCCCAGAAGGTTTGTTGCCGCCTGGATGTCCACGGGATCGGCACCTGAGCTGGTGGCCAGCAGGCAATAGCCGCGCAGGTCATACAGTGGTGCCAGCCCCGCCAGAAGGCCGTTTAATCCGCCGATGGCGCCGCCTCGCAGCAACGCAATTTTGCACTCGCTGAGAGCAGTGGCAGAATCAAGGTCAGTGGCTGTGCCCAGTATCTTCTCCTCGGTCTCCCCAACATATGCCGCGAGAGTGATCACATCTGTGACTCCTTGCTCTTTGATGGCCTGCAGGATGTCTCCCGCCAGCTCATGCATGCCTGCCACATCCAGGGGCTGAGCATCACCTGAGAGAATGAGCATATTCTCTTTCTCCTTGGGACGCATCAATTCGCCATGCATTAGCTGGGCGAGTCCCTGGGAGACCATGACCTGGGGCGGAAAGCTGCGCGAAAAAAAGGATTTTATAGGACTGCATTCCAGGGCGGTAGCCAGGTAATCGGCAGCCACTTTGCCAACGCTTCCAATTCCCGGAAGACCGCAAATGCAGATGAAACGAGACTCAAACATTGGAATAAAGTTGGCGTGCAGCTATAACATACTTTCGCCAACCTTAGCCAAAACCCCAAATATTGCAGCCTTAATCCATTTTTATCTCTGCCAGCTCGCTTGTCGGCGCTTCTCCTCCAGCCTCGATCAGCCAGTTTATCTTGATGGTCTCATTGGTCTCCTGTATCGTGCGCTCTGCAGGCAGGGTCTGGCCGTTGACAAACAGGAAGGAGTTTCCTGTGCCTTCATCATTCTCCATGCCTATATGAGCCGCCCCTCGATCGTAGAAGACTACATAGAAATCTCCCGTTACCGGCACGGCAGGTATCTCTATCTCGCCCAATACCGGACTGGTGTCAGAGAGGAAATAGTTGTTCTGAGCATCAGCGAATTTATAGAGGAGATTGAGATCTTTATCCCGGACCTCAAGGAGGATATTTCTGTCCGCCGGGAACGTTTGTGTGGTCTCATTAAATCCGCTCCATGCCAGCACCCGCACCTTTTGCAGCTTCCATCCGGCTTTGGGTGCCGTGAACTTTACCGCCTCGCCAACACCGAGGCCCTGCGCACCAAATTCATTTATTACGGAGAATAGAGTAAAGTTCATTTCTGAATAATTCTTTCCGCTATCTTGCTTAAGCCAAGTCAATTGTGATTCTGCTGCCGTGTCTGCCGCTATGGCTTCGATGCACAGTGCCATGCAGCACAGGCAGGTAAGCAAAAATATAGTCTTCTTCAAATTATCACCCTGAATCATACAAATGATTTTTTTTCCATATAAAGATTCTGATGAATAAATCGTTTGCAGGCATCAGCATCGGAAAGCTGTCCGCGCCTTTCTGCCTGCAACCACTGATGGCATTCTTAGCTTCCGCTGATTTTCATTAGCCAATTTAGGGGGATGCTTGCATTTTCTCCGGTTGGCAGTGCCGCAGGCAATAGCTGCTCTCCGCCTTCAATATAGATGAAGGAATTTTTGCTGGTCTCATTGAGGCGTTCACTGCCTACTGCAATTGCTCCCCGATCATAGAAGCATACATAAAATTCATCGCTAACGGAAACTTGCGGTATGTTCAATGTTAATGGATACATTGTTGTAGCATTGCGTGCATAATTGGAGTAGGGAAGTTGAGAATCCGCAAATTTGTAAAGCAGGTCAAGATCCTTGTCCCGGATCTCGAGGGAAATTATACGCTCACTTGGAATGGTCTCTTCGCTCCCGTTAAATCCGTCCCATCCGTATAATTGCACGGCATTTATTTTCCAGTTTGCTTTTGGAGCCTTGAACTTAACCGCTTCCGCAAAGAAATATCCAGGAGCGCCTAAAATCGATAGCAAATCGACAGGTATTATCTCCTTCTCAGTTATGTTTCCTTCATATGAATATATCACCTGGCCCTCAGGAGATTGTGCCCCAGCCACGGTAGATATGCCCGTCAAAGACAGAGTTAATAAGCATAATGCAGTTATTAGTAAGAACATATTCTTCATTTGATCACCTTCTTTTAATGAAACGAATTTTATCCATATAAAGATTCTGATGGCCGGAAGATGCAAATCTGATTTACAAAAAAAATTGGATTGATATCTTACTCGCCGACCGCTCTGATTACCCAGTTGACCTTGGTCGCCTCGTTGCCGTCAATATCTAAATTCCGCAGGAATCAGCTCGCTATACATGCTATCGTAGAGATAGGAGTTTCCTGTTCCTTTTTCAACCTCCACGCCCAGATCCTCATCGTGCTTCGATCATAGAAGATGATATAAAAGTCACCTGTCAATCGGAGAGCAGGAATATCTATGGCTATGAGGAGCCGGCGCTGGCAAAGTGAAATATGCATTTTGTGTGTCTGCCAAGTCGGTAAAGCAGGTTCAGTTTTTCGTCTCTTACCTCAATAAGGAAATTGCTCGGCGAAGGGACTGACATGGTCGTTTCATTGAAGCCGTTCCATCCTAGTATTCGTATCTGCCTTCAATTTCCAGCCAGGCTTTGGTGCGGTGAATTTTACTGCCTCGCCCACTCCGAATGCGTCAATGCCCCAGTCCTGGCCGGCAGAATACATGGCCATATTCATATTAGTAATATTTGTTCCGCTGTCCTGCTTGAGGACGGTCATGTTTGGGTTGGAGCTGGTTGAATTATTCTGAGCCAGCGCGCTGCCCATTAAAGTTAAAAAACAGATAAATAAAATAATCCTTTTCAAGCTATCACCCGAAAAAGTAATTAGATTCGATCTTAATAAAGTTGGTGCTGAATGGCTGCTGAATGGCTATTCCCTCAGAGCTTTGCCTCCCGGGGCAGAGCAAAGCATGTGCAGTCGAAATATGCCCTGCACACTTCTTCCGGCAATATCCATGGCATTCATGCTTGAAAATCCGCCATCGCAACATAGCAGCCATGCATCATCCTTCTCTCTCTCCTTTCTCAGAATCAAAATTATCAGGAAATCCAGCTGACTGGCACAAATGCCATATATATTGGGCAATAATGTTCTGAATAATACTATTTGTGTTAAATTTAAATACCCTTATGGCATAAAAAAAGCAAATTTTTCATACTACGTATGTGAGTCCGATACCCTTTTATAATTAAAGGATATTTCTCATAATAGGTGAAATAATGCATATTCCTGATGGCTATCTGGGGCCATACACTTATATCGCAATGTGGATCGTCATGATCCCCATCTGGTATCATGCGGGAAGGAAGCTCAGCTCTGAGCTGAAATCCAAGCAGGTTCCCCTGCTGGCGCTGGCGGCTGCCTTTTCCTTTGTGATCATGATGTTCAATATCCCGATCCCCGGGGGCAGCACCGGCCATGCCGTAGGCGCCGCAATAATCGGCATCGTCCTGGGACCCTGGGCCGGCATAATCGCCATATCAGTTGCCCTCGTATTGCAGGCGCTGATGTTCGGCGACGGTGGCATTACGGCCATCGCAGCCAATTGCTTTAATATGGCTGTAGTAATGCCCTTTGTTGCTTATTATACATACAAGCTCATAAGCGGGAGCACAGAAATTACCTCTTCGCGGAGGGTCATTGCTTCGGGAATAGCAGGCTACGTGTCTCTCACTCTGGCAGCAGCAGTTACTGGATTTGAATTTGGAATACAGCCTCTGTTGCATCACACAGCAGAAGGCGTTCCTCTCTACATGCCCTATTCTCTGAACCTGACAGTTCCTGCCATGGTATTGGAGCACGTTCTCGGATTTGGCATCCTTGAAGCTCTCGTCACAGCATTGATCTTTGCTTACATCCAGAGGACAGATACATCTATGCTTTACGGGGAGAAATCTGCTGCGCAGAAGATGAAAAGAGCAAGAGCAGGCACAGCTTGAGGAAGGACCATGGATAAGACGATAAAGAACTTAGCCATCGGGCTGATTGCGCTTATTATTTTGGCGCCGTTGGGGCTTTTGGCCTTTGGGGAGACCTTTGGCGAATGGGGAAATGAGGAGCTTCAGGAAAAGCTTGGCTTTGTGCCTTCCGGTTTAGAGCGGCTTTCGTCGCTCTGGAGCGCCCCGTTGCCGGATTATGCCTTCCCGGGTGGGGACGAGTCCATGACAGTTTCGGCAGCGGCATATATCCTATCGGCTGCTATCGGCGTGGCCATCTGCGGCGGCCTGCTTTACCTCATAGGAAAGAAGGTCGCCAAGGACTAGCGCCATCTTTTTATTTATTCCCTTTTTCTCACTTAGAACCTTAGAATCCCGAGCATATCATGATCCGCATGTTTGAATAGTGGCTCAAAAGCTCTCATTGAAAAGGAGAACAATGATACCGGACTGGATGAAAGAAGTGGATACAGATTCCTGCCAATGCTCTGCGGTACATCATGGCAAGAAGGGCTTTGTAGGAAAGACCATTGAAGGGATTTTAGGCTTCCTGGAGGAGGCTTTCGTATCGGAAAGTTTCTCAAAGCGCCGCGGTCTTCTGCAGAGCCTGGACCCGAGAGCCAAACTGATTTCCATCCTGGCGGTCATCTTTGCAAGCAGTCTGATCGGCGACCTGAAGATTCTGGTCTTTATTTATGCCCTGACCCTGCTTTTTGCCTATCTCAGCAAGATCGAGGTTGGTTTCTTCATCAAGCGCGTCTGGCTCTTCATTCCCATCTTTGCCGGTATCATCGCCCTGCCCATGATCTTCAATGTCTTTCTACCCGGCGATCCTCTCTATGAGGTAGCAAACCTCGGCCTGGGAGCGCACCTCGGGCCCTTTTCCCTGCCGGAGAGCATCTTCATCACCAAACAGGGCTCTATGGCAGCGCTGATCTTCACCATGCGCGTGGCAGCCTGCGTATCCGCCGTGGTCCTGCTATTTCTTACCACGCCGCAGCAGATCCTGTTTAAGTCCCTGCGCACAGTGGGCGTTCCCAAGATCTACGTTCTCACGCTGCAGATGGCCTATCGATACATATTCCTGCTCATGGAACTGATACGGGAGATGTATGTTGCCAAGAAAGCCAGGACCATCAAAGCCAGGGGAATGATGGAGGAGCAGAAGTGGGTGGGTGGGCGCATAGGATACACACTCATAAGATCTCTCTCCATGAGTGAAAAGGTACATATGGCCATGATGTCCAGGGGCTTTAGCGGTGAAGTTCATATCATGCAGGAATTCAAGATGAAAAATCGCGACTACTTGGCAGGGGCATTTGCCATATCCATGAGCATGGTGCTGGTGCTTATCTCCCAAAATGTCATCCGGGTATAAAAAATGCAGGCAATATTTGATTTGAGAGAAGTCTCTTACTCTTATGTAGGAAAGATCGATGCATTAAAGGATGTGAACCTGAAGATAAACCAGGGGGAGCAGGTCACCATAATCGGCTCCAACGGAAGCGGCAAATCGACATTGCTGGCTATTTTGGACGGGCTGGTATATCCTACATCAGGAGAATTTTATGCCTTCAACAATCTGATAAGCGAAGAGGCGTTTGATTCCATCAAAGACAATGAATTCAGATCGTATTTCCGGACAAAGGTCGGATTCGTATTTCAAAACTCGGATGTTCAACTCTTTTCCTCAACCGTATTTGAGGAGATTGCCTTTGGGCCCTTGCAGCTCAATCTGCCGCTTGCCGAGGTCAAAGCCAGAGTGGAGGACGTCATGGAGATGATGCAGATCGGCAAGCTAAGGGATCGACCGCCCCACACCCTCTCCGGGGGAGAGAAGAAAAAGGTATGCATCGCCACCGTCCTGGTCAACAATCCCGATGTGCTGCTGCTGGATGAGCCCTCGGCAGGCCTGGACCCCAGAACTCAGCTCTGGCTTATAGAGCTTCTTCAGGAGCTGGGGCAGGCTGGCAAGACGGTGATAACGGCCACTCATGACCTGGAGATCATAGATCAGATCAGCAAGAGAGCGATCGTCATGGGCGAGGACCACAGGATTAAGGTGGACGGAGATGCCGAGGCGGTGCTGAGCGACTATGAGCTGCTCTTGTCCTCCAATCTGGTGCACGAGCATACCCATCTGCACGGCAAGCTGGTGCATGAGCACCTGCATGTGCACGGGAAGAAGCACAAATCGCATGGACACCCATTAGTAGAACCACATCGCCATCCTAATGCTGCTAATGGGAATGAGGGGGAAGATCCTGGAGATCTCCCTCATGTCCATTGAGGGTGTACACTCTTCGCGCATGCCCCAGTTGGCCAACAAGTCTTGTGGGGGCTCTGCAAGACCCTTTTGTAAAAATTTTTCATTCGCGAACAGTTTACACTTTGTGCCAAGATTCTCAAATTGTGCCATAATGATCTTATGCAAACACATCAGTTAATCTTGTGCAGGGGGTTTTCATGAATGCGGTCGTTATCACTCAATGAAATTGGGAATTTTGCATCACATCGTGGAGTCAATAAAAGAGATGTTGAAGATTTCTTGGACACCGTCGGGCAGGCTGGAACGGAAGATGGTGCTTTGCTAAACCTGTACTATGATGCACGTCTATATAACTGGAATATTTCGACGGTGCGGGTCATAGAAGCCGGCATAAAATCGGCTTTTGCAGAAGAAGTGGAAAATGGAGAAGCTGCTGAAAAAAGCATAGAAACACCACTTCCGGGTGCGCATTACTCATTATGGCCAAGACGCCAGTTTTAAAAGGCTTAGTCAAATTGGCTATCATATAAAAGGGAAAAACGTTTGGTCGCATCAGCGCAGCAATCCGCATGGAGCGTTGCCGTCGTTGGACTACTTCGATGAGCCTTGCCGGCATTGGTGGAGCGGCTCACCACCCGGTGATTCCTGGGGCTGTTGGCGCCTCTTATCGATATGGCATTCTTGTGGTCCATCTCTCCGGGATCTCCAAACTTCCAGGCTCATCCGGGCTCCAGATCGGTGCAAAAACCACAGTCAATCTATTACGTGTCTCGCCGCCCCCGCCGGAAACTTCAAATTCGCCGCCAGGACTTTACGCTGCGGAGCAAAATATTACTCACTGTCAGTATTTGCCCAACTGAAGTTAACTACCAAAACCTTTTTTGTTTAAGTCGTTCAATACAATGATTTGACGTAATGATGGGAGGGATCAGATCCAGACTATTGATCCTGCAAGAGACGGCAAGGTCCTATCTTTTCGCATGGCAGTAGTGTTGGCTGTCTCCATATTGATAGCCTTCTTGATGGTCATGACACTGGTTAAAGATAGAGACGTCCTTCTTCCCATTGCAGATGTAACTGCGATTACGACCAGCGGTATTGCTGCTGCCAGCATGATGTACGTAGCGCGGCATTCTCAGGGAAGATCCAAAAAGGCCTGGATGCTCTTATCTGCCGCCCTGGTATTCAATACTCTGGGAGAGGCTTCCTGGGCTGTAATCGAGATCTTCCTTCGCCAAGACCCATTTCCTTCCGTGGCTGATATCGGCTATCTCGCGTTATACCCTCTTTTCGCTCTGGGCATCTTTCTCTTGCCCGCGATACCGCTCTCCCTTCGGGAACGGCAAAAAATCCTTCTGGATGTTGCAATCGTCATCGTATCGGCAGCTCTGGTATTCTGGGTCTTCCTCATCGCCCCTATTGTTGCTGCCAGCGAGGCGATTGATCTTAGCCTGTTTTTCTCGGCAGCCTATCCGATTATGGATCTGATTCTGTTCTTTGCCCTGATTCAGCTGCTCTTCAGAAAACTCGATTCACTTGGAGGTTATCCTGCCCTCCTTCTGGCTCTCAGCATGATCCTCTTTTTAGCAACCGATGCTATCTTTACCTTTCAAACAAAGCAGGGAACATTTGTCTCAGGCAGCATCCTCGATGCAGGCTGGGTGGCAACCTATCTGTTGATAGGATTGGCTGGAGTGCTGCAGACAAATACTCTGCCCCTTAATCAGTTAGAGAATTTCGGCCTAATTCAAAAGACGGGGGATGAATGGGTTCATTTTTTGCCCTATCTGGGGATAGGGGCGGCATTTTTTCTCCTCATCTGGGGCTACGAATACTCGCATCTGACCAATTATTCTACTGTGGCGGCATCTGTCGGACTCATCATCGTACTGATGTTCATGCGCCAGAAGGTGGCCTTTGACGAGAGAAATCAATTGCTCACCATGACCTTGTCTGAGATTGAAGAGCGCAAGAGTGCAGAGAGCGCTCTAAGAGAGTCGGAACGCCGGCTGGCGAACATCATAAGCTTTCTGCCCGATGCCACCTTTGTCATCAACAATGAGGGAAAAGTGATAGCCTGGAACCGTGCCATCGAGAAGCTGACAGGCATCAAGGCGGAGAGAATGCTCGGCAAGGGAGACTATGAATACTCACTGCCCTTTTACGGGAAGAGGAGACCGATTCTCATAGATATGACCGTCAATTTCGATCAGGCTCTTATTGAGAATTATGATAATATAAAGCGCCAGGAAGACTGCTCCCTCATTGGAGAAGCCTATATGCCCAGGCTGAAAGAGGGAGAAGTATACCTGCTGGCAAGCGCATCGGCTCTTTACGACTCGGAAGGAAATTATTGGGGAGCAATTGAATCGATACGCGACATTACAGATCGAAGGCATGCCGAGGAAGAGCTGAAAAAGTCCAAGGAGGAGGCTGAATCAGCCACGCGTGCCAAGTCCGAATTCCTGGCCAACATGAGCCACGAGATTCGCACGCCCATGAATGCCGTTATAGGCTTGACGGGCCTCCTGCTGGATGAAAATATCACCGCAAGGCAGAGGGAATACGTTGATATCATTCGCAGCAGCGGGGACACACTTCTGGGGATCATAAATAACATCCTTGATCTGACCAAAATAGAAGCAAATATGATTGAGCTCGAGTGCCAGCCCATCGACCTGCAAAACAGCATAGAAACGTCCATGGATCTGGTTGCTGTAGCGGCTGCAGATAAGGGGCTAAACATATCATACACGATAGAGGCCAATACTCCGAAGCTCTTCCTGGGCGATCCTACCAGGCTTCATCAGATCATAATAAATTTACTGCATAATGCCGTGAAGTTCACGAAAAAAGGCGAGGTCCAGATCTCTGTATCCAGCAAGAAGCTCGAAGTAGACAGCTATGAGATCCAATTCGCCGTAAAAGATACGGGAATTGGAATTCCTGATGAGAAAGCAGATCGCCTGTTCCAGTCCTTCAGCCAGATCGATGCTTCGACTTCACGCAGGTACGGCGGCACCGGTTTGGGGCTTGCCATATGCAAAAAGCTCGTGGATATGATGGGGGGAAAAATATGGATGGAAAGCGAGGTCGGCAAAGGTTCCACATTTTATTTCGCTATTCCCGCAAAATCAACCCTTTGCGAGCCTATCGACATTCCTGAGGCGGCATTGCCGGCGGGAGGCGATTTGTTGGGAGATCAGCATCACGACTTGAGCATACTGCTTGCCGAAGATAACGCAGTCAATCAGATAGTGACGAAGAGGATGCTTGATAAGCTGGGATACAAAGCGGACGTGGCCGCCAACGGCATCGAGGTCTTGCAGGCCCTGGAGCGCCAGAATTACGATCTTGTTTTCATGGATGTGCAGATGCCTGAGATGGACGGCCTGGAGGCCACAAAAGCAATACGAAAAAGATGGCAAAAAGAGCCTGAGATCATCGCAATGACGGCTTCTGCCCTCAAAGGCGACAAAGAGATGTGTCTGGCGGCCGGCATGGACGGCTACATAAGCAAGCCCACCAAGATGGAGGCTCTGCGATCGGCTCTGCAGTCCTGCAGCAAAAAAAAGATAACGGAAAGAATGCAGTGAGACACAGGATGCAGATAACAGATCATATTCATGCCCTGAAGATTCCCTTTGCCATAAACGATCCGGCAGGCCGAAAGGTTCCCAGATTCGTCTATTCCTATCTGATTTGCGGGAAAAAGATTTGCCTTATTGATAGCGGCGTGGCCGGCTCTGAGAAGATCATCCTGAACTATCTGGAGAAAACAGGCAGAAGCCCGCAGGATATCACCAGGCTTATCCTCACCCACTCTCATCCCGATCACATCGGCGCAGCCCGAGCCGTCAAGAGAATATCCGGCTGCACCGTCCTTGCCCATGCAGCGGAAAAGTCCTGGATAGAGGACGTGGAACTGCAGGCAAAGGAGCGCCCCGTTCCCGGCTTTCACTCTCTGGTAGGCGGATCCGTCCGGGTCGACCGGACAGTTCGGGATGGAGAGATCGTGGCTCTGGAAGAAGGCCTGGCTTTGCTGGTTTTGCACACTCCCGGCCACTCTGCCGGCTCCATCTCTTTATGGCTGGCCGGAGAAGGTGCGCTCTTCTCGGCAGATGCCGTTCCTATTCCAGGAGATATGCCCATCTACCAGGACATTTCAGAATCGGTTCGTTCCATCAAAAGGCTCGCCTCTCTCCCGGA
Source organism: Methanotrichaceae archaeon (assembly GCA_963844955.1). Taxonomy (GTDB): domain Archaea; phylum Halobacteriota; class Methanosarcinia; order Methanotrichales; family Methanotrichaceae; genus Methanothrix. Next base: position 24,185 of record CAWJQJ010000014.1, read on the forward strand.
AATCAAGCTTCTTCTGTCGGCCTGGGATGAGCCGCGATTCGGAGGTGAAGCTTATCGCATAATGGATGAGGGCCTGCGATATCTGGAGCGCATTCACGGCTGCGTCCTTAAGGTGGCCCGGGCCAGCCAAAGCTCAAGTCCCATAGAGCTATGCCGGCAAGTCTTGATTGAGTTGGGCCTGCCCCAGACCATGGCCAATCCACTGGTGGCGGCATCATTTCAGGCCAGCTTAACATGATGCAAAGAATGATGACGCCAAAATATGAGGATGAGGACAGGATAATCTGGCTAAAAGATCGAGACGCACTGGCCAGTATGGGCTACGTGCGGGAGAGATGGAGGCTCAGCTCCATTCGCACCGGTCCGGTAAAAGCCCCGCCGGGAGAGATGCTCATCGGCTATGCCGTTTTGAAGAAGACTGCGGAGAGATCAGACGAAAAGGGCTTCTGTAGAAGGATCTTCACACTGAGGCCTGAGGATAGATTCTATGATCCAAAAGGGATTTTCCGCGATTGTATGCCCCAGGATGCTGTCGATCCACTCAAGGCAGAGGCAAGAAAAGGAACAGGCAAAGAAGTTCTCATCTGACGAAACCCTTTTGTATCTTGAAGATAGTTTAAAGATGGAATCTATGATCAGTATTTTTTCAAAGGATTTTGGAAGGTGATCGATATGGCTCTGGTGAAAATTCTATTGAAAAAGGCGCAACAAAAGAAGATATTTGGAATGGTTGATGAGGTTGTGGTAAGCTATGATAATTTTGTACTCGTCAAAGCAAGCAATGCCCAAATCGCCGAGATGAAAAAAGATGGATTCCAGGTAATCCCTCTCGATGATTTGTTCATAAAAATCGGCTCAGTGACCATTGATACAAACGAGCCGCGCATCGATAAAACCGGCACTGTCAAGGCCCATCCTGCTTATGCTCATGAAGAGAGCCCTGGAGCAGATAGACATCATTACATTGTTCAGTTTGTTGGACCTACAAAAGAAGAATGGAAAGAGGAGATAATTGATAAAGGAGGAATAATCGGAGATCCTCTTCCGTCTTATAGCTTCATCGTAGAGATGGATGCAAAGAGCCTGCAAGAAGTGAGCGGCCTTCAATTTGTGCGCTGGCTGGGCCATTATGATCCATCTTACCGGTTGAGTGCAAACCTTGGGGAATCGATTGCTTTTGCGAAAAGAGCGGATGCCGGTCCCCCGTCCAGGATCGAATCCCTCAAGGCCGAAGGCCGGATGATCCTGAACTCCGAGAAGGCTGACCCGCTAAGCAATACCTTTCAGATACGTTTCCAGAGCGAAGATCCGGTTGAGAGTGCCAAATCTAAGATCAAGGAACTTGGAGCACTTATCCACACGGATAAACCCGGCAGGTCCCTTTCAATAAGCTTCCCGCCGGATACCGAAGATGTTGCAGAAAAGCTTGAGCAGATCGCTACCATCCATGGAGTCCAGCTCATCGACTCCGTTCGGGTAAGAAAGCTGCGCAATAATGTTGCATGCAAAATTATGACTGATTCTCCGGGCACAACGGGTGCTAATTTGCCTTACAAGGGAAAAGGCGAGATAATCGCAATCGCTGATACGGGAATCGATACGGGAGATCCAGCTACCGTTCACGAGGATTTTCGGGGGCGCATCGCTGGAATCAAGAGCTGGCCCATCATTCCATACTTCGATCCCTGGATAAATAACCCAGGCGCGGACGATGGTCCGGAAGATCTTGATTCCGGTCACGGAACACATGTGGCGGGATCCGCGCTGGGAAATGGAAAGATGTCACAAAGCGGATCAGAGAGGTCTATTTGCGGCCTGGCCTCTGAAGCCGGTTTATTCTTCCAGGCAATAGAACAGAAGATGAGCTGGAAGACGGAGTGGCACCGCAAGAACTACGGCACCTATGTTTTATCAGGAATCCCTGAGAATATAGCGGAGCTGTTCTTGCAGGCCTATCAAGCTAAAGCAAGAATTCACACCAATAGCTGGGGTGGAGGAGACTATGGGGCTTACGACGAGCAAAGCCGTGATCTTGATGCATTTGTCTGGGAGCATAAGGATATGGTCATTCTCTTTGCCGCCGGAAATGACGGGAGCGATCTCAATCGCGACGGAAAGATAGATGACCAAAGCATCACACCCCCGGCCACTGCCAAGAACTGCATTGCGGTGGGAGCATCGGAGAGCCTGCGCCCAGAGTTTCCTTCTGTCTATAAGGATTTTGATCCCTTTGCTTTCAATAGGGATCCGATTGCCAAAGACAAGGTTGCCGATAACATTGAAGACGTTGCAGCATTCAGCAGCAGAGGGCCGTGTCTGGATGGACGCTTCAAGCCGGATGTAATCTGTCCGGGAACATTCATCCTGTCTACCAAGTCCAGCCGGGATATCGGAGAAAGCTGGGAGCCATATAACGAATTCTACAAATATCTGGGGGGGACAAGCATGGCAACTCCCCTGGCAGCGGGAGCCATTCCCCTCATAAGACAGCACTTGAAGAAGGCCCTGCGCAGGAATCCATCTGCTGCACTTATCAAGGCGGCCATGATTCACACAGCGGTGCATAAACCGTACCGCCACTCTGCATATGAGGCTATCGAGGCTGGCTGGGACCCTGAGCAGGGGTGGGGTCATGTGAGCTTAGAGCCCTTCTTGGGTGGCATCTCCGGCTGGAAGATGGCATTTGCGGACATCAAGAAAGGCTTGAAGACAGGAACGACTTGGTCACGCTTCATCAATCTTGTCAGTAAAGATATGCCTTTGAAAGTGACATTGGTTTTCACCGACTATCCGGCGGTGGCCGGCACCTATCCCGGACTGGTCAATAACCTCAATCTCATTGTAAAGGCTCCGGACGGAAAAGCGTATCATGGAAATGCATTTGCTCCGCCTTACGATGCCACCTTGGACGGCTTAAATAACGTTGAGTCGGTCTACATAAAAGAGCCGTTGAAAGGAAGGTACAAAATAACTGTGCTGGCGGATGAGGTCAAAGAAGGGGCCCAGGACTTTGCCCTCGTCTATTCCGGCGGATTGTTCTTTAATTTTTAAAATAATAATTTTATATATTCTTTTGAGTGAAAATTAATTATTTTAGATTTTTTTCAACCGCAAAGAATAATCCACATATACCGACAGAGGGATTGCGAGAAGACCATGTCCCCCATTAAGCTTCGCATTGCCACCTTCAATCTCATGAACCTGGACGACCGGCGCGACCGGTTTCCCAGCCTTGAGGAGCGCATTCCCATTCTGCGCCCCCAACTGGTTCGCCTGGATGCCGACATTTTATGCCTGCAGGAGGTCTGCGGCCAGCATGAGCGGGGCAGAAAGTTGCGCCTGGATGCCATGAACCGCCTCCTGGAATGCACGCCTTATGAGGGCTACAAGAGAGTCACCACCATCGATCCGGATACAAAAGAGGTCTTCGAGCACCACAACCTGGTCATCCTCAGCCGCTATGATATTGTGGAGCATGATCAGTACCTGCACGAGTATGCCCCCTCGCCGCGCTACAAGAAGGTCACGGCGCTGCCTGAAGAGAGCGAGGCCAGGGAGATCTCCTGGGAGAGGCCCATTCTGCATGCCAAAGTGAAATTGCCCAACAACATGGTGGTCGATGTGATGAATCTTCATCTCAAGAGCCGGCGGCCCACCAACATTCAGGGGCACAAGCTCACCGATAGGACCTGGAAGACGGCCTCGGGCTGGGCGGAGGGCGTTTTCATCTCCTCTATGAAACGCATCGGCCAGGCCCTGGAGACACGCATTCTCATAGACAATCTCTTCGACCAGGACCCCTGTGCCCTCATTGCCGTCTGCGGGGACTTCAATGAAGAGTTTGATGAAGTTGCCATCGAGGCCATCCGGGGCGACGTGGAGAACACGGGCAACATGGAACTGGCCATGCGGGTCATGGTGCCTACAGAGCGAAACATCCCGGAGCCGGCCCGCTACTCGCTTCTGCATAACGGCAAGGGCAAGATGCTCGATCACATCCTGGTATCCAGGACCATGCTGGCCTACTTCAAGGGCTCAGAGGTGCATAACGAGCTGCTGCATGACGAGTCCATAGTCTTCGCCTCCAGGATCTTCTATCCTGAGTCGGACCACGCGCCTGTGATCGCCCGTTTCGAGATGCCTGAGACGAAGATCAAATGGCCCACAGAGGAAGAGGGGAAGAGCTACCAGTGCATCAAGAGCGGGAAGGGGAAGTGCCAATAGGTCTCAGAATGCAATGGGATTTTTATGGCTTTCTCCCGCCTCATTTTCAGCTCCTGCTGATCATGGTGCCCACGCCCTCATGGGTGAGCAGCTCCAGCAGTATGGCGTGATGCTTTCTGCCGTCTATGATATGAGCCTTCTCCACACCCTCCCGCACCACGCGCACGCACGCTTCCACTTTGGGAATCATGCCGCCCTTGATGATGCCCTCCGCCACCAGCCGGTCGAAGTCGGAGGCGGGAAACTCGGATATGACGCTCTTCGGGTCATCGGGATTCATGCGCACGCCCTCCACATCGGTGATGGAGAAGAGCTTCTTGGCCCGCATGGCCACGGCCACAGCTCCTGCCACGGTATCGGCATTGACATTGAGGTTGTTGCCCTGGTCGTCTGCGGCGATCGGGGAAATGACCGGGATGTAGCCCTTGCCGGCCATGATCATGAGGATCTCCGGATCAACCTTCTCCACATCTCCTACAAATCCCAGGTCCACAGGCTCCATGCCCTCCACCTTGAGGGGCGCCTTCTTCCTGGCTTTCAGGAACATGCCGTCCTGGCCGGACAGCCCGATGCCCTTGCCACCATGCTTGCCTATGAGATTGACCAGCTCAGCATTGATGTTGCCCAGCAGGACCATGCGCGCGATGCCCAGCGTCTCTTTATCGGTGACGCGAAGGCCCCCCACGAACTCGGCCTTCTTGCCGAACTTCTCCATGGCCTGCGATATCTCCGGGCCGCCGCCGTGCACAATGATGGGATGAATGCCGATGTAGCGCAGCAGCACCACGTCCCGGATGAAATCCTCCAGCACGGCGCGGTCGGACATAATCGATCCGCCGATCTTGAAGACCATGATGGAATCATAGAACTCACGAATGTAAGGCAGAGCCTCAATGAGCACCTGTTCTCTCTTGACGGTCACTTATTATACCTCTTGAATGATTAAAAATTTGATGAAGCCGGATTACTCGATAGTCATCAGCACATCGCCCGGAGTGACGGTAGTGCCCTCTTTGATGTAGATATCTCTGACCGTTCCATTCTTATTGGCCAGGATGTTCTGCTCCATCTTCATGGCCTCCAATACCGCCACTGCGTCTCCTTCAGCTACCTTGTCGCCCTTCTTTACCTTGTAGCGGATGATGACGCCCTGCATGGGCACAGTTAAACCATCCCTGGGTGCTTTGGGCTGCGCCTCCTCAATGGTCATGCCTGCCGGAGCAACCTTGACCAGATAGGACTCTCCATCAATCTCTACATTGAGGGCCATGGGCTCGGCCTTGAGCTGAGCAGATGCCGCAGCATCAGGCTGCTTTTTGACCAATTGTTCTTCCACAGCCGCGCCCTGCAGGAACTTGAGTGCCACCTGGGGATAGAGAGCATAGGTCAGATAGTCCTCTTCCTGTTTAGCCAGTCCCAGAGCATCGACTGCCTTTCTGGCATTGCCATACTCAGGAGGCAGCAGATCTGCGGGGCGCACAGTTATGGGCTCCTCATCGCAGAGAACCTTCAGCCTGACCTTGGGATCGATCATGGCCGGCGACTTTCCGTATAGGCCCTTGACGTAGTCCTTGACCTCTTTGGGGACCATCTTGTATCGGTCGCCGGTGATGACATTCAGAACCGCCTGGGTGCCTACTATCTGGCTGGTGGGAGTGACCAGGGGCGGGTATCCCAGGTCCTTTCGAACCTTTGGAATCTCAGCCAGCACCTCGTCATACTTGTCCAGCGCCTTCTGCTCGATGAGCTGGGAGACCAGATTGGAGAGCATGCCGCCCGGAACCTGGTAGACCAGGACATTGGTATCCAGGCGCGCCGAGATGGGATTGAAGACCGGAGCATAGATCTCCATGATCCTCTCGAAATATCTCTTGATCTCGGTAAGAAGCTCAAGATCCAGGCCTGTGTCGTAGGGTGTTCCCTGCAGCGATGCCACCAGGCTCTCCGTGGCTGGCTGAGAGCTGCCGCCGGAGAGCGGTGACATGGCCACATCCAGAATGTCGACTCCTGCCTGGCAGGCATGAAAATAGCTCATCTGGGCCATGCCGCTGGTGCAGTGCGTATGCAGATTTATGGGAAGGTTGACCTCCTTTTTGATAGCCCGGATGAGGTCGTGTGCATTTTGGGGGGTGATAAGTCCGGCCATGTCCTTGATGCAAATGGAATCGCAGCCCAGCTGTGCAAGCTGCACGGCAAACTGCGCAAACAGCTCAATGCTATGCACGGGGCTGATGGTGTAGCTGATGCCGCCCTGAACGTGTTTCTCCATCTTTTTAGCGGCTTTTATGGATCGCTCCATGTTGCGAATGTCGTTTACGGCATCGAAGATCCTGAAGATATCAACGCCGTTGACGGCCGCTTTCTCCACAAACCTGTCCACTATATCGTCGGCATAATGCCTGTAACCAACCAGGTTCTGCCCGCGAAGCAGCATCTGCATCGGAGTATTCGGCATGGCCTTCTTTAGTGCCCTCAGCCTTTCCCAGGGATCTTCGTTCAGGTACCGAATGCAGGTATCGAACGTCGCTCCGCCCCAAGTTTCCAATGAGAAGAAACCAACCTGGTCCATCTTCTCTGCTATGGGTAGCATATCCCTGGTTCTCATCCTGGTGGCCAGAAGAGACTGGTGAGCATCCCTAAAAACCGTGTCTGTAAGCTTAACCCTGCCCATTGAGATCTTCTCCTATACGGTCCCTCTTCTTTAAAATCCCTTCGCCTGATCTCCGTTGCTTTTTGATTCTCCAGCATAACCACGGATAAGTTATATAAAGCTGATGGCAAGTGGAACATCGATTAAATTACCCTGCGGTTCCTCGTTGCTCTTTTCCGAAGGCCGTCCGGCTGCACATCAGTTGCTTCGCGAGGCTTGTTTATTTTTTGAGATAAGACAAATTCGGTCACCTAAAGCAGCTCGCAGAACGGATGACATGTCTCCAGATTGTTTGAGTGTGACAATTATCGGGATATTGCCTGACATTGCGTTAATAGATCGAACAACAATTATCTCCCCGCAGAACTGACAAATAGATTTTCAGGATACTTCAGGCTCATTGAATTCGTTTTGTACAGATGTGTGTAGTGAAAGTGTCTATTAATAATATCAATGCGTTTTAATGTATGGAGTGATAGAGCATGAGACTAAGAGTTATCAGCGCGAGAGATGAGATTCCAAATCTCAATCCTAATGAAAAGACAGTTCACCTGGCTTTTCGTGCCAGCAATGTGGATTTCCTGAATCTGATGCAGAAATGCCCCCGCTTGAGAATGATTCAGGTACCGCCCTCCTACAAGAGGACCATGTCCAATGCCATCCTGGTATTCCTGGACATGCAGGGCATCGAGCTTTTGGAGGGAGACGTATGGGGCCACAGAAAGGACCTGGATGAGTACTTCACGGTGGAAGACGCAACCATAGAGGAGATTCGGACTTTGGCTGCGGGAGGCACCAGCATGGAAGAGCTGACAAACCAGGTGCAAAAAAAAGCCAGAATTGGACAGGAGTTGATTAAGTACATCGCCAGGACCAAGATTTCAGCTTGATTTGAGTTTGGAGCCGGTCCTCCCAGATCAGGCTCATCTCATCTCATTCTCTCTCTCTCTTTATTATTCTTTTAAATCAATCTCAGTTTTGTCAAATTTAATACCCTAAAAGCTGCCGAAATTTGTTTTATTAGCAGGTGTATGATATCATGATGTCGTTCTGTACGGATGTGCCCACCTGAAGCGTCTATAAATACTAGGAAATATTATTTAGCAAATAGGAGAATTTATGAGACTTAGAGTAGTCAGCGCAAGAAATGAGATTCCAAATCTCAACCCCAATGAAAAGACTATACATCTGGCTTTTCGCGCCAGCAATGTAGACTTCCTCAATCTGATGCAAAGATGCCCCCGGCTGAGAATGATTCAGGTACCACCCTCCTACAGGAAGACCATGTCCAACGCCATCCAGGTATTCCTGGACATGCAGGGCATTGAACTCCTGGAGGGAGATGTTTGGGGCCACAGAAAGGATCTGGACGAGTACTTCACCGTGGACGACACCACCATGGATGAGATTCGCTCCCTGGCTGCCAGCGGTGCCAGCATGGATGATGTAGCCAGTCAGATTCAGAAGAAGGCCAGAATCGGCCCTGAGCTGATCAAGTACATCGCCAAGAGCAAGATCACAGCTTGAGATTTGAAAATACGAGCCAGACAGGCGATCTGGCACCTCCCTTTATACTTGCCCATTTTTGATAGTTATTAGGGTCCCATTATTGCCAATAGTCCACCTGATTTGGCGACAGCTGTAAATAAAACAATCTCGGGGCTCCCCAAAAAAAATGAGGGTCAAAACGGGAGGATGCTATCGTTTCCATCTCCTGCAACCAGCTTGATATATATGGCCTGCAATATTCAACGCCGCCCTCATTTTTGTCAAATTTAGTATCTTAAAAGGCTCGGAGATCTTTTTTGTTAACATGCGTATAACCGGTGGATGGCTTTCTGTACACATGTGTTCACCTGAAGCGTCTATTAATACTAGGGAATATTCTTTAGCAATAGGAGAATACATGAGACTTAGAGTAGTTAGCTCAAAAAATGAGATTCCAAATCTCAATCCCAATGAGAAGATGGTTCATCTGGCTTTTCGAGCCAGCAATGTGGACTTCCTAAGCCTGATGCAAAGATGCCCCCGGCTGAGAATGATCCAGGTACCACCCTCCTACAGGAAGACCATGTCCAACGCCATCCAGGTATTCCTGGATATGCAAGGCATTGAACTCCTGGAGGGAGATGTTTGGGGCCATAGAAAGGATCTTGACGAGTACTTCACCGTGGAAGATGCCACTCTGGAAGAGATCCGCTCCCTGGTAGCCGGCGGCATTTCCATGGAGGACCTGGCCGGCCAGGTTCAGAAGAAGGCCAGACTCGGCCCGGACCTCATCAAGTACATCGCCAAAAGCAAGATTACTGCTTAAGGCAGATAGAGCCGAACGGGACGGTCCGGATCCAGGTTTTCCTTTTTTATTATTATCATCCGCAAAGATGCAGCCCTGCTCCTTGTGCCGTATATCTCTGGGTGAGCGTCGCTTGGATTTCTCAATTGCTCTATCTGGATGCTAGATTCTTGAAAGGATTTGCTCCGACCGATTGAAATATATGCATTGCCGCAAACACAGTACGATATTAGCCGGGCAAAACACCGGACAAGCCTTCCAGGAGCGGGATTCGATCTGAATGCTGTGCCAAGAGCAATGCTAAAAATTATTCGCAATAGAAAGATATTGTTATTGTCTATCTTGCTGGCACTTGTCGCGAGCTGTGCCGCCATTGCGGCACCGTCCGATGCCGTCTCCGGGGATTTTATCAAGGGCGGGATTCAAGCTGCTGAAAATTCATATCACAATAATTCGTCGATTCGCTTTGCCGGCCAGAACGATATAGTCAGCTCTCCCGTGGACCTTTCTGTAGGAAGCGGCTACTATTCTTCTCATCCTGTTGCCATCGGCCTTGGAATCGGCAGCAGAACTCAGCTTGGCAATGGAAATTCAGCCACTTTCATGAGTCATGAGGTCAGCTCTGCTCAGGGACTTTCGGGGAGGACGGAATACGCGGTCACTGCCAGCAGCAGCCGCCAGGGCGATTTAGAGAGCACAAATTCCGCCACAACTCATATGCAGATCGAAGAAACCGTAACAAGCGGACGGGTCCATATCGGTGTGCTTTCAGGCAGCGAAGACTCCGCAGGCAGGAGCGGAAATGGTATGATGAATGCCTGGAAAAATCCGGCCATCGAGATCGAAGAGGAGTACATCGGCACATACCATATAACCAAGAATTTTACTATTAACAACAGCGACGGTCGGAAGAGCCGTGCTGACAGCTGGCTTAACTGTTGCGGTGAAGGCTATGATATTTATCTCCCTGAGCCGTCATTCATCAGCGCAGATGATGTCTTCAATTGCATAAGGTGCAAATAGATGCGAGGAAAATGGGGGAGGTTACCTGAGGAGGGATTACATGAGAGGATACTGCTATCGCCGAAAATACATCATATTCTTAGTTGCTTTAATGGCCTTATTGCTGCCTGCAGAAGGCGCTGAACCTTCAGACCAGGTGGCTTCCGCCAGGGATCTAACCTATATAACCGAGCAATATCCGCCATATAACTTTCAAAAGAATGGCGAACTGCAAGGGATTTCTGTAGATTTGCTGGAAGCAGTGTGGCAGAAAATGGGATTAAGTCTCAACAGGAGCATCATCGAGTTTTTACCCTGGAGAGAAGGCTATGAAAGGACTTTAAACGAAGAAAATACCGTTCTCTTCTCCACTGCGAGGTTGACGCAAAGAGAGCAACTCTTTAAATGGGCCGGACCAATTGGTCCCTTTAACAATGTGCTATTGGCGCGAAAGGATAAGAATATCAGTATTGCATCCACAGAAGATCTGAATAAATACAGGATAGGAGCCATAAAGGATGACAGCGCTGTGCAAATGCTTCGGGATAGAGGTGTGAAAGAGGGGGATCTGAGGCTTGAATCTACGTCGAGGCCGATTATAGAGATGTTACAAAACGGGAGCATTGATGCCTGGGCGTATGGCGACACAGCAGGAATCTGGCTGATCCAGGAGTCAGGTGCAAATGCAAGTGATTTCGAGGTGGCTTATGTACTGGAGCAGGCCGACTACTACTATGCCTTCAACAAAGAGACGCCCGATTTTCTGGTGCGGTCCTTCCAGGAAGCCATAGATTATCTCAAGAGCAACGAGGACAAAGATGGTATGAGCGATTACGTAAAGATCCTGTACAAGATCTACTAAGATTTTAAAATCTAAAATCTATGTAGACGGTCCTGCTGGCATCTCCCGTCGTCCGGCTGGATAATAATAATCAGCCACCTTCCGTCACATCAGTTCCTCGATATGCTTCATATCCGAGACATCGGTCAGGCCGCTGATGGACTGGTGCGTGACATTGATGCCGCATTCCTGTGCGGCTGCCACCAGATTTGTGCCGCCCACCAGCGCGATTCCCACATGATCCCTCTCCACGGATACGCCCAGGACATTCATATTCGGCTCGCCCAATTCCAGGACCCCGGTAAACTCCGCCGAAGAGAGAATGTCGAGCACCTCCTCGATTCTATCCCTGGCCAGCATGGGAGCCTCCTGAAGGTTGCCCAGAATGCGTCCGTTTCCGTTGCGCATCATTCCCGTGATGTCCGTCAGCCCCTGGGCCGTGAGAACGTCTATGGGATCGATGGTTGTGGCCCAGTACATTACCATATCCGTGAACCTGGTGGGCTCGCGCTCTACCACTTCTATCAGGCCGCCCCCCTTGGGACGCACCGGTATGCCATGCTTGAGCAAAACGCCGCTGATGGTCAGGCTGCAAGCGGTCTTAATCTTAATCATTTTTCCTTCTTCGGTAAGCTGGAGCAGGGGCGAGACGGCCAGGCCGCTTTGGATGGTATCATAAAAGATGGTCAGCACCTCATCCAGGTGTTGCTTTTGCACCAGAGAGGTGTTGGTGATGATCTTTCCTTTCATATCCGCCGGATTGAAGCTCACCTGATGCATGAGGTTCTCAATCCGGGACAGACAGAAGACCAGAGGCTCGGAGGATTTCACGCCATCAAATTGCTTTAGGCATTTATTAGCTTTTCACCTGCACGCCCATTTTTGCCCTGAAAAATTTGCCCTGAAAAAACGCGGTTAGGCCGGAAGAGAAATGGCCACGGGAAAGGTATCTTATATTACTTCTTTCATACTATTTGCAATGTTGCGCCAAAGGTTCGTGCTGGATACGACAGCCCTCACGGACTCTTTAGCCTGGGAGAGCGAGGGAGCCGCCGACATCTGCGAGGGAATGAATGCCATCCTGGATCGCGTGGCAGAAGGAAGGCTTCACCTGGGGATAAGCTGCTACATTCCGTATCCTTCCGTCTACAACGAGATCAAGGATTTCGCCAGGCATAATAATTGCGATTCACGGGTCCTGGGCAAGGTCGATACCTGGCTGGTTAAAAAGTCCCCGGATCGGTACAAAGTCAAGGTGCCTTCCAAGATCTTTTATGAATACGTGGACTACATGCGAAGCCGCATAAACAAAGGCATGAACATCTCCGAAGAGGCCATATGGGAATCGGTCTCTCGATGCATATCACTATCCGAGAGAGGAACCGGTCTTGCCGGCATGAAGGAGGAGATCGAGCGGGAGATTATCGGCAGCATAATCCGCAAATTTCGAGAGAAGTACCGGGCGGCACTTCGCTACGGCATCCTGGACAGCGCTCCGGATATCGACGTCCTGCTGCTGGCAAAAGAGCTGGATGCAGCTGTCGTCTCTCAGGACCTTGGCATACAGCGCTGGGCAGAGCAGCTCGGCCTTCGTTTCATGGAATCCAGATCATTTCCCATTATGATAAAAGAGTACATGAACGCATTGCCGGAACTGTACACAGAGGAGAAAGAAGAGGATCGAATGATCTGAATTCATGGTGGGCTGGCCAATATGGTCGCTTCGCTTCTTTCCAGTGCTAATTTCAGTTCTCCTATGCGGATGGGTTTGCTCAGATAATCGTTCATGCCTGCCTTCAGAAACTCCTCCCGGTCCCCATCCAGAGCATAAGCAGTCATGGCGATGATGTAAGGCTGTCTTTCTGTCTTCTTCAGCTCACGTATGCGGCGTGTGGCATCCAGTCCGTCCATATCAGGCATCTGTATGTCCATGAGAATGACATCATACGCTTTTTTATCCAGTGCCGATAAAACGCCTAGACCATTGCCGGCAACATCAGCTCTGTAATCAAGGCGCCTCAACATGCTCAGTGCCACCTTCTGGTTTACCGGATTGTCCTCTGCCAGAAGAATGAGAAGATCTCTGCGCTTTTCCGGCTGCGGGGCAGGGCCGTCCGTGGCTCGCGCCTCATTGCTCTGCGGCGTGAGCAGGTTGATCAGGAGACGGCGCAGCTGGCGGGGCTTGATGGGCTTGCTGATCCAGCCGCGAACGCATGAATCTCGCTCCACTTTGCTCCCAATGTGGCTAATCATCACAATAAAAGGACTATTTTTCATGGCCTTGATCTGTCTGACCAGGAGCTGGCCTTCCATATCAGGCAAGAAGGCATCAATGATCACAAAATCATATGCCGCTCTCTCCAAAATCTCTGCCGCCTCCTTCCCCCTGGCGGATTTCGTTACATTCATTTTCCAGGACATCGCTGCTTGAGAGAGCATCTTTTGCACAGACTCGCTGCCTTCGACGATCAACATGCTCTTTCCTGCCAGGACATGCTCATCGGGCGTTGCCGCTCTATTTTGCTGGGAGACATCACACATAATGGTGAAGTAGAAGGTACTGCCTTTTCCGGGCGTGCTTTCCACGGAAATCTCTCCGCCCATCATCTCCACCAGCTTGCGGCTTATGGCCAGCCCAAGGCCGGTTCCGCCGTAATACCTGGTGGTCGAGCTGTCGACCTGAGTAAAGCACTGAAATAGCTTGCCCAGGTTTTCCTGAGATATGCCGATTCCCGTATCCTTAACGGCAAAATGAAGCTTGACCTTGTCGCCCTCCACCGGAGAGCAGCCCACAAAGAGAACGACCTCGCCTTTTTCCGTAAACTTCACGGCATTTCCCAGGAGATTGATCAGTATCTGGCGCAGCCGAATTTCATCCCCCACGAGAATTGTGGGCATGGCGTCGTCCTGGAAATAAGTCAGCTCCAGGCCTTTTTCTGCTGCTTTGGCAGCCACCAGATCCATGGAGACCTCGATGCAACCGGCCAGATCAAAGGGCAGGATCTCCAGCTCGAGTTTATCTCCATCTATCTTGGAATAATCTAAAATGTCGTTGATGATGGCGAGCAGGGCATTTCCGCTGTTGCGGATGGTCTCCAGGTAATCACGCTGCTCAAGCTTCAGATCCATCTGCAGGAGAAGATCGCTCATGCCTATGACGGCATTCATGGGGGTGCGAATCTCGTGGCTCATATTGGCCAGGAATTTTGACTTGGCCTTGGTAGCCGACTCTGCCCTGTCCCTTGCGCTCTTCAGATCTTCTTCGGCCATCTTTCGATCTGTAATGTCCCTTATGGTCTCAATGGCGCCGTAGATTGTCCCCTCCGAGTCATAGAGAACGCCAGCACTTCCCAATAAATACGCCGGCTCTCCCAGCATCTCCGGGATGAAGGAGTCCCCTACTATTGTGCCATCCTCTTGCCTCTTGATGCTATCATAGCTCCTGTTCAAATCAAGATCGGATTTCAGAACAAGGTCAATGAGCATTGGCCTTCGCTCTCCATGAAAGGGCAGAGCGTAATCATAATTTCCCCTTCCCAAAATATCGGCTGCCTTGACGCCCGTCATCTTCTCAATAGCCCTGTTCCAGGCAATCACAATGCCGTCTCTATTTATGACGAAGGTAGCATCAGGCAGGAAGTCGATGATGTCCCCCAGCCTGCGCTCCGAGTCCTTCAGAGCATCCTCTGCCGCCAGGCGCTCAAATATCTGGCTTTGCAGGTCCCTGTTGGTGGCCTCCAATTGGGAAGTGCGCTGGATTACTCTCTGCTCCAGATCTTCATTGAGCTTTATGACCTCCATCTCCGCCTGCATGCGTTCGGCTATTTCTTCCTGAGCCTCAATATAAAATTGGGAATTTTCATTCAATACAATTATCTGACGGATAATCACCAGGCCGATAATCACGCCTACAGACAGAGCAAGATATGTGAAGGATACTGTAAGAGGATGATCATAACTCCATACAAGCAATGAAAAAGCTGCTCCTGCTGCGAAATAAGGTAGATAAAGCGGCCATCTGACCTGGCCATATCGCCCCTCGAACCTGAAATCTGGCGGATGCTTGTAGTCTCGCAAAAATTCGGCATGAGATAATCCGGCAAGTCCTACCATTATGTATGTCATAATCCATCCGTTGTCCAGCATCCCACCCGAAATGTAGGTTCCATCCAGAGACTGGCGATTGAAAACAGAATCCGTAACGATTAAGAAAGTAGTTCCTGCTGCCAATAAAAGCAGAGCCCTCTGCCCCGGAAAACCAAGCCTTCTCAAAAGCAGATCAATCAAAGCAAATAGGAGCACTAAGTCCAAGACTGGGTACGCAACGGAGAGGAGAAGCGTCAATTCATCTGCATCTGCACTCAGCTCTATGGTGGGAGCTATGATCAAAGTCCAGAATAGAACAATAGAGGCTATCATTACTATTCCAGTATCAAGCATTAACTTGAGTCGTTCTCTGGAGGAGATTTGTACTGCGGGCAGAATAAGCATTCCTATTAAAAATAATAAATAGCGTAGAACATATGGCCCATCGGCTAGAGAGGGAAAGGGGCTCTCATTAAGCACGAGTTCGTAATAGGCCCAGATAGCGTCTCCGATTGCGTAGGAGAACTGCGCGACAGCGAGAATCATCCAACTCAGGTAAAGTTTTCTATTAATTCTCTGAGAAATTCCCGCGGCATAAAACAAGCACAGGGTCGCCATGACGTTTACCACTATCGCACCAATATCGCCGAAGACTGCGAGGCCGGAAGGATCATCTCGAAGAAGGAACCACATACTCATGTAAAGAATTAGGACTATCGCCGCTATGATCAACGAATTGCGAAAAGATAAATGCTTTGCGATATTTGGAGAAGGTGACACCTGGCCATATGAGGGCGTGATGAACCGCTCAAATATTCCCGAATATCCTTCATTCTTTCTAGAAGGTAATAAATTGCTTTTTTGGAGGTTAGGTTTCCACATCACATCACTTTCTAAAGAGAGCGCGACATCTCCACCTTATAACAATTCACGATTCGCCCTCATTCCTTAAGCTGGATTTGAGTCTTTGGCATTTATGCTCCAATGTGCCTGTTACATTATATCGAGCTTGCAGAGATTGTTCACCTCGATTCATACTCCTGTCCTTTAAGGAGTAAGGTATGTTTCTTACCTAATGTACTATATATCTTTTTGTAGATCAACCTATTGGCTGGAAAAAACTACAGAGTTCTCACAAGTTTCAGTTGTCTGGGCAATCTTTAGGCATCTGGATGCTATTGAGGACGCTTAGGACACTCATTGACATTTTTTTTAAATGAATAAGCATCTTCATCCGAGCGCCAGGCTGAGATCTCCATATTTACCTTGCTTGATTTGCATGCAGAGATCCCTGCCATCTATGTCGCTGGCAACTGCATCCAGAATCACCAGATCATAGTCCTCTTGCAGGCAGAAGGAGAATGCCTATCGTGAATAAGGGAAAGGTCATGAGATTGGGTACCTCTGCCAGGGATGGAAAGGGATTTTTCATCTTGTTTTGGGACCAAAGGCTTATTTGCAGATGGAATTCTAAGTCACGACGGGGTCTATAGTTGAAGGAAGAATTCGAGAGGATGCCCTTCGATCAGAAGGTATCCTATCTGGTGGAAAACCTGAGCGGATTGCCCGACGATCTGGCGGAGGACGGCGTAGAGATATTGGTAAAAGCAGGTGAGACGGAGTATGCCGCCCTTTTAGCCAGAGACAAAGGGATGATCGATAAGGCCATTGCCATTCTGGTGGATGCCGGAGACTTTCTCTGGGCAGCTTTGATTGCCAAAAACGCGGGTCTGCAAGGTCTTTCCGAGAAGCTCTACCGGGACGGCCTGCAGTATTACATCGAGATGGAGATGTTCGGAAGGGCAATTTCTGCGGCCAGTGCCCTTGGGCTCTGTGCGGATGAGATCGATGCCCTTTACCGGAGGGGCATTGCCTCAGAGAGCAGAGGCGTGGATCTGAACCATAGCCGGGACATGATAGATTGCGCTATGCAATCCCTCAATATGTCCCTTATCGGCAGGGATGATGAGCTGTCCAGGCAGGTTCTGAAGGCATTGAATGACGAGCAAGAAAAAAGGGGAAGAGAACAGTGACCAGCGCCAGATAGCAGCCATCTCCAGCAAACAGTGCTAAACGGCCAGCTTCTTCACCCATCCCTGAGCCTGATTTCCAGAGACATCAGATCCTCAGCGACAATGGTGCTCTCGAAGATGGTCCTTGCCTCTTTGAGCAGTCGCGTCGTATCCTCTGAGTATCGGGAGCTTATATGCGTCAGGACAAGCTGCTTTACGCCGGCGCTTTTGGCGACCTGTGCCGCCTCACTTGCCGTGCTGTGCTTCGTCTCCTGGGCCCAATCTGCCATATCACTGGCCAGCGCGCAGTCATGGATGAGCAGATCAGCACCCGTGGCGGCCTGCTGCACGGAATTGCAGGGCCTTGTGTCTCCAGTGTAAACGATCTTTCTGCCCGGCCGGGGCGGGCCCATAACCTGGTGAGGCTCTATTCTCCCGCCGTCCACTTCTATCGCCTGGCCGTGCTGCAGCTTTCCGAAGAGCGGTCCGGGCGGTATGCCCAGGGAGACGGCCTCATCGCGATTGAACCGGCCCAGGCGGGGGCACTCCTCCAGGGAGTAGCCGATGCTGGGCACACTGTGATGGGTGGCTATGGCCCTTACCTGGTATCCTTTCATCTTCAGCACATCTCCGGGCTGAAGTTCGACCACCTGGACATCGAAGTTGCGGGAGAAATAGCAGACAGACTTGAAGCTCTCCACCAGACGGACCGTATGAATGGGACCGGCGATGGTAATCGGATTTTCTCTGCCCTGGAAGGCTAAAGTCTCCAGCAGGCCGGGGATGCCCAGGATGTGGTCGGCGTGCAGATGAGTCAAGAAAATGTAGTTGAGTCGCATCATGCCCGTTCTCGCCCGCATCATCTGCCTTTGCGTGCCCTCTCCGCAGTCGAAGAGGATCATCTCTCCCTCGCGGTTGATCAGGATGGCCGAAGGATTTCTCTCCGGCGTGGGAAGCGATCCGGCAGTTCCAAGAAAGGTCACATTAAGCATCTTTAGCCTCGTTTATTTCTCGGCAAGAGATTACCTCACGGCATATCATCCTTTTCATCGATCTCTCGATACGGTGATGAAAATGAAACAGGATGATGAGATTCGATGATTCTTCAAGCTGCCAGAGTGGTATAGATATAAACTATGAATGTTCCCAGAATTGCCATCAAGGTCGCTGCAACGAGGCCTTTTGACCATATCCTGAGATCGCCTCCCTTCAATAGCGTACCTAACTTGACTGAGCTGAGCATGAACGTTGATGTCAGCAGGAATACTACCAGGGCTATCAAGCTCACAGAGACCCAATGGTGGCCGGTCATATCAATCAAGAATTGCTTGAACTCCTTTGAGACATCATGGGCAGCTATAATGCCGCCGGTGATAACTATGGTAGCGGCAGCAGATAGCAGGAAGGTCGCCGGTTTCTTCATCTCAGGCCTCCGGCCATACGTTTCCAGCATCAGATATTATGGCCCCCATCAGGAACATAAGCAAGACCATAAAAAGAGCAAGAGAAGCGGTGATCGCTAAAGCACGCCTTGCCTGAGGATCTTTCAGGAGAGCGTCTCTGTCAAGGATGGACAATGTCAGGGAGAGCGCAATTACAATGATGGGCAAGAAGATGAATATGTGCTCTTTGACCTCCATCACAATGCTATGTGCCCAGGGCTCCGGGCCTGCCAAAATTATCGGTTTTACCTGGGAGCCGTAGGCCGTTAAATAATTGTAGCCTCCTGCGACCCAACAGCCTGCCGTTAGCAGAAAGGCAGCAGCATAGCTGGCAATTTTAGCCCTGACGACTCCTCCCTCAGTAAGATAGAGCATCTCAACAATTATCCAGGCTAAAGCAATGGCTGTCAGGCTACCTGATATCGAATGGATGAGGACGATGCTCTTTGATCCTGCAACTACACCGTTATATAAGCCCCAACTTGCTTCCAGGAACATCAAGGGCAAAAACGCATATCCTAGAATCTTATGGGGTACTCTGATCCTGGTTCTGTCTTTTACAGCCAGGCTGGGAATAAGCTGAAGGATTACGATTAGAAGCAGGATTAATCCGAGTCTTCCGTGGACCGATGTCAGCACTTGCTCTTCATGCTGTATTTTTATCAGAAGTCCATAAAGGAATGTTCCCAGGATGAAAGCGCTGAAGTATATGCCAAGCTTTTTATGAAGCGGAAAAAGATTTGTTTGATTTCTCTCTATCCTTCCTTTGAGCATAGCCCCTGTGACGAGTACAGAAATCATCAACATCAGGCCTAGTATGGCTATGAAGGCATGGCCGATCCAGCTCTCATAGATTCGGGCGGTTACGGCTATGGCTAGGAGTATAACAAATCCTATATGTGTATCCGGTATACTCGACCGATGCTCCGATCCTTCTGGCGTTTAGATTCCTCTATTGCCATATGATTTTGCTTACGGAAATATCTGAAATCCCCTGGGGAACTTGAAGTTTCTCTCTCCCAGCACCCTGTCCGCTGCCTCCAGGGCGGTCTTGCTCTCTCCCGCCGCCTTAACCTTGCTAAGCACACCGTCCGAGGACTCCTCCTCTTCTACCTGCTCTTTCACATACCACTGCAGGAAATCCCTGGCAGCATCGTCCTTTTCGGCCTCGGCCACCCTGACCAGGGCGTGAATAAGGCCGGTGACGGCTCGCTCGTGATCCCAGACGTGCTGGAAGGCCTGCAAGGGCGAGGACCAGGACAGCTGGGGAGCCTCCACGGCCAGCATCCTGGCTCTGCCCCCTCTGCCTGCCACATAGTCAAGCATCTTCATGGTATGCACCAGCTCTTCGCTGGCCTGCAACCTCATCCAGTGGGCAAAGCCCTTCATATTTATGGACTCAAAATAATAGGACATTGATAGATAGAGATATGAGGAATACAATTCCCTGTTCGCCTGAACGTTTAGAGCTTCACTCATCTTCTCGCTGATCATGGCAATACACCTCATCTGAATTTCCGGGCACGGATCCTTTCTTGCCTTTCTGACTTTTTTTGCCTTCTGACTTTTCTCGCCTTTCTACGTTACCTTCTCAAATTGCTCTTTGCCCACCCCGCATTCCGGGCAGACCCAGTCATCGGGCAGGTTCTCAAAGGCGGTTCCAGGAGCTATTCCTGATGTAGAATCTCCTTTCTCCGGATCGTAGATGTATCCGCAGACCTTGCAGACGTACTTGTCCATTTTTTCACCACTACTGTTTATTTTAGATCCCAATCTAAATGAATTTTTCCAGCAGAGCCTTCAATTTATCGTCTCTCTCTGCTGCGCCTGGCCTGGATGCTGAGAATGACTGCTCGAAGCGCGGGGAGTCGACCTCATAGAACCTGCCCAGGGGGATGGGCGCGTCTGAGCGGTCATAGTTCCAGGAGCGGATGATCTTATGGGCCTCATCAAAATTGGCGGCATCGTTTCCCTCGACCGTGTAAGTCCATTTATTGTAGCTCTCATAGAGGTTGTAGTAGGAGACGCAGACCTGAAGAACATCAACAAAGGAGAAGCCTTTGTGCAGTATCGCTTCCTTGAAGAGCTTTTGCAGCTGCTCAATGCCGTGCGTGTAGCCCCGGGCAATAAAGGACGCTCCGCAAACCAGCATCAACTCGGCAGGATTCAGGGGATGCTCGACTGAGCCCTCTGGCGTGGACTTGCCTTTGAAGCCCTGGGGAGAGGTGGGCGTGTACTGGCCGGTGGTCAGGCCGTAGACCCGGTTGTCGTGCAGTATCAGGGTGATATCGATGTTCCTCTTGGCTGCGAAGATGAGATGGTCCAGCCCCTCGGCCAGGCTGTCGCCGTCACCGGAAAAGCAGATCACCTTCAGATCGGGATTGGCAAGCTTGATGGCCGTGGCCACGGGAAGCGTCCGGCCGTGAATGGAATAAAAACTGTTCACATTCATGTAATCCACAATCTTGGCATGGCAGCCTATGCCCGAGACCAGGACCACGTTCTCAATGGGAAGGCCCTCAGCGTTCAGCTCTGCCAGCACGGCTCTCATGGCGCTCAGGATGGAGAAGTTGCCGCAGCCGGGGCACCAGGTATTTTTGGCCGCGGTGGCCAGATCCTTGGGATTCATGCCAGGACCCTCCCCAGGTCTGCCAGAAGATCTTCCAGGGAAAAAGGCCTGCCGTCGTATTTCAGGACCCTATCCTGGACTGCTATGCCAAAGAAGCCGGCCAGCGAAGCCAGCTGGCCGGTGGCGTTGCACTCCACAGCGATCAGCTTCTCTACTCCCTGCAAGGCCTCTCTCAGCGACTTTTCCGGGAAGGGGGATAAAACCAGCATCTGGATGACACGAAGGCCCAGCTTCTCCGCCGCCTCCCTGCATACCCCTTTATTCGAACCCCAGCAGAGCAGGGCGGTTTTTGCCTGGCTCTTGCCAAAGACCTTCACCGTCTCGTATCCTTCCAGTTCCCTGGCCAGTGACCTGCCCTTTTGCAGGCGCTTGTCTGCCATCAGTTTGGTGATCCCGGAATCTTCGGTTGTTATGCCCTTTTCATCATGCACATAGCTATCCGTCTTTATCACCTGCCCTTTTTGAGGAGGGAAGGCCAGGGGCGAGACTCCGCTTTGCGTGTAGCGGTAGCGGCTGTACTCTTCTCTTCCTTCCCAGATCTGCGGCGCTTCTTCTTTCAGCTCGCCTGCCGCCTCCAGGTCAAAGCTGTACTGGCTCTCGCTGACTGTCTTGTCGGACAGTATGAAGGAAGGCACCTGAAACTTCCAGGCAAAATTCATGGCCACGCCGGACCAGAAGTAGGCCTCCTCGGCGTCTCCCGGTGCGACTATAAAACGGGGAAACTCGCCCTGGCCGGCATTAGGTATGAAATGCAGATCGCCCTGGGCAGTGTAGGTGGGAAGCCCCGTGGACGGGCCCGTCCTCTGGGCCATAATCACAACCACCGGCAACTCAGCCATGCCGGAAAGGCTGAGCCCCTCGGTCATGAGACAGAATCCGCCGCCTGACGTCCCCACCGCCGCTTTGACCCCGGCGTAGGCAAATCCTTCGGCCATGAGCATTACTGCGATCTCATTCTCCGGATGGACCACAGTGAGCCCGAACTGGCCGGCCTGGCGGGCCATGAAATCGAGCACGCTGGATGACGGGGTCATGGGATAGGCCACGTAGGCCCCAAGGCCCGCTTTGATCAGGCCCAGGCTGATGGCCTGGTTGCCGGCCAGGATGGGAAGCGGCTTATTCGCCTGCATATCCGACGGGACTATCAATGCGGCAGAGCTGCACTGCCTGATCGTAGCCGGCCCAGGCTACCAGCAAATTCAGCTCCAGCTTCTTTGGGATATGCTTTTGCAGGACCTCTTCCAGAATGGACCAATCGATGCCGACAACCCTGCAGTATCCTCCCAGAATGCAGGAATTCTTCATGACCGCAGGAGCCTCTGCCTCTTTGAGGATGGATGTGATGGGAAGGCCGCAGCCCTTCTGCTTTATGCCGTCCATTTTGACCTTATCGGCATCGTAAATGACAAAGGAGCTATCCTTAAGGCGGCTGGTGTGCTTCTCGACGGTTTCCTGGTTCAGGGCGATGAGGATATCGATCCGGTCTCTCTGCACGGCGATCTTCTGCCCGGCGGCCCGAACTACTGCAAAATTATGTCCTCCCCGGATGAGAGAGGGATAGTCGTAGTACATGAAAATGCGATAGCCCAGACGGCTAAAGAGGCGAGATACGGTAAGACCTGCTTCATTTATGCCGTCACCGGCAATTCCCCCGATAAGTGTAGAAAAATCGTCCATCTTCATTCCTCCGGAATGGAAATTTATTTTCTCATGAATTTGTGATGTTTGCGCATGATGCTGATTTCTGACGCGAATATTATTATGTTATTAACGCAATCCTATATAAAAATTTTGTAACTTATCCGGTAGCTTTCTGGCTTGCTGGTGCTGTGTCAATTAAGCTTAAATAGTTTAGATATAAATATTATACCATGAACTATGTTGAAAATAGAAACTGGCCAGAAAATATAATGCCCAAATTGTTCGGAGAGGCTAATTCCATCTCGATTTGAGTTGTGTGAAGAACTGGAGCTGGAATTAAGAGAAATGAATCGAAAGAAAACAGGCGCTCCATCAAATACATTAACACTTTTATAACTTCTGCTTCAATAATATACTCTTTCCCCGCATAGGCGGCGTCTTGATCAGAGGCGACAATCTCATTGTAAGAGGATATAAGAATAACGGGTGTAGACTACTCTATGGCAATCAGGCGATTATCAGGTGAAAATAAATGAAGATGCAATTCGAGACAATTGTCGGATTATGTCTAATTCTTTCGGTTCTATTCAGCGGCTGCATTCTGCCCGGCTGCATTCAGGGCTCAGGAAATTACACAACGGAAAACAGGACCGTGGATGATTTTGGCAGCATAAGCTTTTCAAGTGCAGGAGAAGTCTATCTCTCTCAGGGTCCCAAGCATTTAAGAATTGAGGCCGAAGATAACATTATTCGGGGGCTGATGACCGAAGTTGGAAGCGGCAGACTCACAATCCGCCATACAGCCGCCTGCATCAATCCTCATAAGCCGATCAAGATCTATGTGTCTACCCCGCATA
This sequence comes from Methanotrichaceae archaeon, assembly GCA_963844955.1. Classification (GTDB taxonomy): domain Archaea; phylum Halobacteriota; class Methanosarcinia; order Methanotrichales; family Methanotrichaceae; genus Methanothrix. The sequence continues at coordinate 47,862 of CAWJQJ010000014.1, forward strand.
TTGAGGGCCTGGATATCAGTGGATCCGGCAGCATCACCGGCCTATCCCCAATAGAATCGGATGCTCTTCGCATTGATATAAGCGGCTCTGGAGATATAAACCTGGACGTAGACTGCAAAGACCTCAGCACGACCATTTCAGGCTCGGGAAGCGCCGTGTTAAAAGGACGTGCAACAGACAATAGCGTGGACATCAGCGGTTCCGGAGCAGTGCACAGCTACGATCTGGAAACAAACCGGTCCACGGTAAGGATAAGCGGCTTTGGAACGGCTGAAGTAAATGTTCATGATGAGCTGAATACGAATATAAGTGGCAGCGGAAGCGTTTCCTATAAAGGCCGTCCCAGGATGACCAGCCAGGAAATCAGCGGATCGGGAAGCGTGATAAATGAATTTTGAAGACATCAAAAACCATGAAGATTTACAGAAAGTTTCAAAAGAAGTTATCTGGCAAAACTTTGAAAGACTAACAGCTTTTATCTTCGAAGAGAATAATTTTCAAGTTGAAACCGGCAAAGTGAAGACATCAAACAAGAAGCGAAGGCAGTACGATGTTATAGCCAGGATAAAAGGCAAGACTTTTCTGGTGGAATGCAAAAAATGGGCAGGTAACCGCTACAGGTTATCGGCATTAAGACGCGCGGTTAGAAATCATAAAGAAAGATCCGAATTTTATAGGAAATTGACAAATGAAAATGCAATTCCAATTATTGTAACATTGATCGAAGAAGAATTGCTGTTATGCGAAGGAGTCCCAATAGTTCCTATCTATAAACTCAATTCATTTATAAATGAAGAGGACAAAGGCCTAAATTTGCCGCAAGTTGATGGGAATGAAGTCGCCAGATGAAATTTTTTTGTCACTCAGGCATCGTAACCTCATCACATTGCCGCTTTTCCAGATGTCTCGTCCCGCTCGTAAAAGCGCAGCACGCATCTTTCCTCTTCCCGGCAGATCCTCTCCTCCCGCTCGAATCCAATCTCCTGGCCCTTGTCTGCCGCTTCGCCCTTCTCCCCGGCCCCGGAAAACTCGCTCGCCCAGACCGAGTTTTCGATCATGCAGATATGATCGCTCACCCTTTCCGAGAGCTGCTCGCGCCCCGACTTCACCATGATATCGTGCCAGGGGCATCTCTTGACGATTACGGCAAAGCCTCCCTCCCGTCCTTCCACCTCAAAGTCGAAGCCCTCCAGAGCCAACCGGACGGACAGGGCCTCCTCCAGATCGGCAAGGCCGCCTGCCAAATGCATCATGCCCTTCAAGGTGCGGGCCTGGATCTTGGGCAGAACCTTCCACACGGCCTCATCGATCTGCAGGGCCTGTTCAAAGCCCAGCCTCTCCTCGACCTTCATGAACCACAGACCATCCACGGCCGAGTAGGACCTGCGAAAGTACTCCGTCTTCTGCTCCTCGGTCAGTTCGTTCATGCTCCCAGACTCTCCTGCTTTGGCAGAGCCTCTCCATGCTTGCGGGCGGCCTTGAGAATGGCTTTGCATGAATGCATGGACCGGTGGCACTTTTCCGACAGGTCCCGCATCTCATGGGCCCCCGGGTCTCCCTCCCGCTCCAACTCCTTAGACCTTGCCTGGTAGATCTTACTGGCCTTCATGTAGATCTTCAGCGCTTTTTTGCAGCATTCCTCTTTATCCTCTGCCTCCGATAAAGTGACATATGCAAAGGCCAGATCCCTGAGAATCCCGGCATGCTCCAGGGGTGCCGTCTCCAGAGTGTAATGCTGCAAGGCACGCTCACAGGCAGAAATGGCCTTTCTGCAGTTTTCCGCCTTGTCCTCCATCTCTGCCAGGGTGATGAGGCTGTAGCCCAGATTCTTGAGAGCATCGGCATGCTCCTCCGGGCTTATCCTCTCATAGATTCTGACGGCCGACTCGCAGACCTCAATGGCATTTCTGCAGTTCTTCTGCTTCTCCTCGACCTCGGCCAGAGCCGAATAGGCCGCCCAGAGCAGTATCTTGGCCTCTGCATAATCCTCGGAGTCACTTCTGACGTTATAGATCTGCAAGGCCTCCTGACAGGCAGAGATGGCCTTCTTGCAGTCCTCGGCTTTGGCCTGCCCAAGGCTTTCAGTATCTGCCAGCATGCTGGCCGTGATGGCCAGATCCTTGCAGCAGGAGGCGTGCTGCAAAGGCCGGGCAAATGCCTTGCCGGCCCTCAGCCTCTCCTGGCAGGCCTCCAGAGCGAGAGACAGGTTCTCTGCCTTATACTCGATATCGGCTAAAGTGAGATGGGCCAGCCATAGCGTCCCCTGGGCCTCAGCATAATCCTCGGGAGAGTCGTGCAGGGAAAAGATGCTCAGCGCCTCTTGAGCCGCCCGGATGGCCTTCATGCAATTGACTGCATGATCCTCTCTCTGCCCCTGGATCAGATAGACGTTGGCGAGATTATTTTGAGTGACGGCATATAGCCTGGGGAACTCATCCCGGGAATAGATCTTTAGAGCTTTGCCGTAGGCTTGCAGGGCTCTCTGGCAGCTATCCAGGCCCTCTTCCTCCTCTTCTCCTTCCTTTCTCTGCAGATCTTCTTCCTGCAGCACCTTCTCTTTCTGCTGATCTTCAGCCAGGGCAAGGAATGCATTTCCAAGATTGTTCTGAGTAGCGGCATAGGCCTGCGGCTGCTCTTCCGGTGTTCTAAAAAGCAGAGCTTCGCGGCATGCCTCAAGAGCAAGCCGGCAGTTTGCTGCCCTCTCCTCAACCTCGGACAGGGAGAGATAGACAATGGCCAGATTGTTTTTCATGGCCGCATATTGCTGCGGATAGCGGGCCGGAAGATAAACCTGCAAAGCTTCCTGGTAGGCAAGAATGGCATTTTTGCAGTTTTCCGCCTGACTCGCAGCCTGGGCCAGGATCAGATAGGCGCTGCCCAGGTTTGTTTTGGCGGCTGCAAATTGCAGGGGACTGTCTTTCAAGCTATAGACGCGCAGTGCCGCCTGGCAGGCAAGAGCCGCCTTCTTTCCGTTTTCCTTTCTGTCCTCCAGCTCAGCCAGTCTCCGGCAGGCGCAGCCCAGTTCCTCCTGAATGGAGGCGTATTCATGCGGAGAGCCGGCTATGGAATAGACATGCAGGGATTCTTCCCAGCAAGCGATGGCCTGCTTGAGGTTTTCGGCTCGATCCAGGTGCTCTGCCAGGGCGGCATAAGCAAAGCCCAGGCCTTTCATGACTCTGGCGCGAGCAGCCGGATGGCGCTCCATATCATAACCGCGCAGAGCTTTCCGGTAGGCGGAAACGGCCTGCTCGCAGCTTTGCAGATCGTTCCTATATCTTAGAATTTCCAGATAATTGTCGCCCATCTTTCTTAGAATATTGCACCTTTGCAGCTGGTCCATCTCAAAGGCCAGCATCTTCTCGCATACATTCAATGCTTTTTCATATTCTAAAAGATGCGATTCTATCTTCTGCAATTGCTGTGCTGCCCCCTCGCTTTCCAGCCGGATTCATCCAGGCAGATTAATCTAATCGCAGCTACTTCTACTCTTCGCCTATCTAACCGGCATGGAAAATATCAAAAAATTTGGATCTTAAAGCATAAACTTATTTAATATACCGAAAGTGTTAAATGGGATGAGAACAGATTGTAGAAGTGGTAAAATAAATTATATTATTAAAGATCATATTGATAAAAGTCCTGCCATGAGACGGAAGGTTCAGGTCCTAAACCTCCTTCCTGAACCTTTCCACCTCATATTATTTTCGCCTTATCCATGAATCTCGCCAATAGCCTCTGTGACTTTCAATTCTCATCAATAATAAATCTATATCTATCTATAATCATCTCGTTACTACTGCATCCAGGAGGAGCAGGATGGCTCCGAAAAAGCCTGTTATGGTGATTATAGTCTCTGTATTTATCTCTGGGTTATGCACGGGCGATGCCATAAGCAGATCTAGAATAAATAGTTTTCCGGATTTCCATCTTTGCCATCATTCATTTCTTCAAAATGGATTGCAGCATCAATGCGATTGCAATCACTGCGTGGCCAGGGCAAACGGCATTATGTCCAGCACTGTCAGAGCTATTACCGCCGCCATCCAGTAAACCGGCTTATTGAAATACCAGGTTCTTTTGCCGCGAGCATAGATGTAGGCTATATAGGGCAGAAGCGGCACAAATGCTATCGCGGCATTGGGCTCCACGCCCAGGATGTAAGAGAAGATGTAACCCTGGCAGAGGAGACAGACAACGGTTACCAGGCCCACTTTGGCTTGGTTGTTAATTCTCATAAGCGTGCATCTCTTTCCCCGATTAAAAAGGCTTCCATGGCTCATTATCCCTTCGTGCTCGTCATCTATCGCTTGAGCGCAGCCATCAGCTCCGGCAGCGGCAAGGCATTGAGCAGATCCTTCTTCTCCAGCCATGCCCTTCGAGCCACGTTTACGCCATACTTCATGGTCAGGAGCTGCTCTGCATCGTGCGCATCTGAGTTTATGCATAGTTTTACGCCCATATCCCGGGCGGCTCTGGCATAGACGTCGTGCAGGTCGAGGCGGCTGGGAAAAGAATTTATCTCCATGGCAGTACCGGTTCTGGCCGCTGCCCGCAAGACGGCAGGCATATCCAGATCATAGGGCTCTCGCTGATCGATTATCCTCCCGGTCGGGTGGGCAATGATGTCCACATTCTCGTTCTCAATGGCCGAGATCAGCCTTCCCGTGATAGCCCTCTCCGTCTGCTGCTGGCCCATGTGCACCGAGGCCACCACCACGTCGCAGGCAGCCAGGAGATCGTCTGGATAGTCCAGTCTGCCGTCGGCCTTGATGTCCACCTCCGTTCCCATTAAGATGGTGATGCCCTCCATCTTTTCATTGGCAGAAGCTATGGCCTGCATCTTCTGCTCCAGCTTTTCCGGAGGAAGCCCTCCGGCAATGCCTACCGATGGGGAATGATCGCAAAATGCAATGTACTCGTAGCCTAAATCCCGGGCGGCAGCGGCCATCTCCTGGATGGATGCTCTGCCATCCGACCAGTTGCTGTGTACATGTAGATCGCCGCGCACATCCTTTTGCTCCGCCAGGACGGGCAGTCTGCCCTGCAAAGCTGCCTCGATCTCGCCGCGATCCTCTCTCATCTCCGGGGGAATGTAGGGCAGCCCTAAAGCGGCATAGACATCCTCCTCCCGGTCGAAGAACAGATCCAGGCTATCGGAAAGACGGGTCAGAGAGTACTCGCTCAGGGAATAGCCGCGGTCGAGAGCAAGCTGGCGAAGCTTCACGTTGTGCTCCTTGGAGCCGGTAAAATATTGCAGCACCGTGCCGTAAGATCGGTGCTCAACGATTCTCAGATCCACCTGGATGGTATCCTGCACAATGACGCTGGCCTTGGTGGGTCCCTTGGCCAGCACCTCCTCCACCAGGGGCATGCGCACAAAGGCGGCCACCACTTCTTCCGGCCTGGTGGCGGTAGCCAGGATATCGATGTCGCCCACCGTTTCTTTGGCCCGGCGAAAGCTGCCCGCGGCTGTGATGTGTTCCAGGCCTTCCATGCCATTCAGGTAGCTTTTGATCTGGTTTACAATGGGCTCGGCAGTGCTGAAGAGAATTCTGGTGCTGCGCTTTTTGTATCTCTCCACAGACTTCAGTATGTTGTTCTCGCGCGTCGGACCCATCCTGGGAAGCCTCCTGATGCGATGCTCCCTGGCTGCCGTTTCCAGCTCCTCTAAGCTGCTTACGTTCAGCTTTTCGTGCAGCAGAAAAACGGTCTTGGGGCCCAGGCCCGAGATCTTGAGCAGCTCAGCCAGGCCGGGAGGGGTCCTGGCTAAAAGCTCCTCACGCGCCTCGATCCGGCCGGTCTTCAGGTACTCTTCCACCTTCTGAGCGATGGCTTTTCCCACACCGGGAATGGATTGCAGCCTCCGCTCCCGGCAGACCTGTGAGATGTCCTCCTGCAAGGATTCGATGGCCCGGGCGGCTTTGCTGTAGGCTATGATCTTGAAGCGGTTCTCGGCATGTAGCTCCAGGAGCTCTGCCATCTCGTAGAGAATTTCGGCGACCTCGCGGTTTTTCACGAGAGATGAGTAGAAATGATTATATCTATATTTTCCGTTCTTTTTATCATGATGTTATGCAATAGGAACGCAAAAGCTATGGCAGCCTTTTTTGGCATTTTATTATTGCTCGTATCTGCAGGGGACTGTCAGATGAACCGGGACAGCCCCTTCCTGGGGAGCAAGCTTCCCAGGTCTGATGACCAGAGCCTGATGGGCAGCGGACAGATGTCCGGTTCCACATTCATGATCTCCAAGCCCTTCAACAGTCAGCCAACGTCGGATTTAGTGATATCCGTGGATGAGCAGAATACGAGCTGCAATCAGGTCTCATTCCTCCTGACGCTCACTGCATCTCCTAGCAGCTCCACCGGATATCAGAGGGCAAAGGTGAGGGTACTGGAAGGCCGCCTGGGTGTGCCCACCGCGGTTGCAGAACTGGTTCTTCTTATGCCTGTCTCGGGTGGATCGCTGCATGAGAGCATCAGCTTTTCCAGTGACAGGCCGGCAGGAGGCAGCCAGGCCAATGAGATTACTGTGATGGCAGACCCGGACAATGAACTGTCTGAGACTAATGAGAGAAACAATGCCCTGACCGTGAGCGGTATTTGCCCTGGTTAGGGCAGAGAAAGGGAGTTGGGAGGTGTCCTGCCCTGCATTTTCTCCTCCTACGTATATTTAATTTTAGCCTTGACCTCACTAAACAGCGGTGAGCTGGTTCTAAAAAAAACACATTCTGCAACACCTGATTGATATCACCACAAAGTATTTAATCGCCATAGCTCATATCGTCATTTGCCGTAGAGTGGGCGGCATCAGTATCTTAGCAAGGCTGTATTCGAGATCATAGCCTTGGCTATTGAAAAGAAGGAAAGAGCATGACTAGGAGGCATATGAATATGAAACAAAATTTCAAATTACTAATGGCAGCCACCTTGATTTCTTTGGTTGCGCCCGTTTTTGCAGAATCACCGTCCGACGCGGTAAATCCCAATCGTGATGTAGCCAACAAATCGCTCAACAGGACCATAATAAATCCCATGGATCCGGGATACGTTTGGGGCAATCCGCTTGCTATTGACCTGTCCAACCTTAATCCGGGAATCTTTGAGAGCTTTGCCTTTAGAAAGGATCCAGGCGGCCTTACGTCCAGCATCTACACCGCGAGCATAAACGCCTTCAGAAAAGATGATCCTAAAGCAGGTGCCAGCAATGCTACCAGGAAAGCTGCAAGAGTTGGACTGGTCAACTGGCCCAGAAATAGCAGCTGAAGCCGTGCGGGCTTTATGATGGTGCATAGCGTACTATCAGCAGCCAGTCCCAATTCCGGCGTTTGCGTCCCCTCTTGCATGTCAGCCGAAGATATCAGCCGAAGAATCGGCTGCCACGATCTTTCGGCATCCTATCCTAAGCGATGTAAGAGACGCTCGACCGGTCAAAGCCGGCCACCAGCTCCATTCCCACATCATCAGGCTTCCAGGTTACATCGGGGTAGGACAGATGTCTGATAAATTCGCCGGCGTTCTCAGCCATCTGCGTGGCCAGGTGCTGCTCACCCAGAGCTTCTCTGGTAATGGCAGAGACCTTTGATCTGACATCAGATTCATCCAGGAAGCCCAGGGAATGGATATACTCATGCAGCAGGACATGAAATACGTAGGGCTTGTAGAGCTCGGGCTGCGTTTCCTTGATTCTCTGCAGAGGGATCTTATTGAGGACTATGACATTGGAGCCTGTGGTGAAGAAGCCTCCGAAGAAGCCCTGGGGGTGGTTTCCCAGGTTGGCCATGCCCAGCATCAGCCCTCCCCGGCTCTTGCCCATGCTCTTCAAGACCAATTTCTTTACCAGTTCAAAGATATCCGGCAGCGACTTTGCCTCATCCAGCCGGGCACAGTAATCGATGCTCATCAAAAAGCATGAAGGCAGGTCTAAGTATATAATACTAACCTTAGGTTACTGATGGACAGAATTATAATTATTTCCCGGACGAGAGCGACGCAAATCCGCGAGCAAGCTACGGTGCATTGCGATCCTTTCGAGCCAGGCGAAGCTCGTTTCTGATAAAATCCACATTATAACTTCTCGACATGGAGAAGGTCAGGATATGCTCGCCCCTGGGCGGATCTCTGACTGCTAAGGCTTTGCCCAAGATAGTATCATTTCCTGCGATTGTTGCTATCAGGTTTTTCATCCTTGCATGAGCAATTCGTCCATGAAGGCTTGGCTGACTGTCTACTATCAATGGTGCAGTCCATACCTTTATCTACGGAGAGATATATAAGAAGAATAAAGGATCCTTGAAGGAAATATGAGAAGGCACGAAAATCAGAAACTATGCTATCTCACAATAAATCCACGTTTAGTGGATGCAGCAGATTGAAAAAATGCAGAACTGGCCGCTTCATAGATTAATGCAACATGCGGAAATTACTTGCAAAGCACCCCTCTATAATAATCGGTAAATTCTACGTTGATTGGTGTAAAAGAACGAGCATGAGGAGGAGAAATGAATGGACAAAAAGACAGCAAACGTGAAACCAAAATTTAGGCTTGAATGGCATTCGCAAATAACATACGAATCCAACAAGGCTAGTAATCAACTCCTTACAGATCGTCAGCTAAATTTTGTGATTAACGCAAATTTATGGCAAGATACTCGTCCGCTAGAGAGCCGAGTTCATTTCGATAATTGCTGCTTTGAGGATGGTGCAGAGTATATTGAGGAGGAATGGAGGAGCATAGTAAATGATGACCCTTCAGCCGAATCTGCATTAGGCGCTCTCGGGCGCATTCTCCATACCGTGCAGGATTTTTATGCCCACTCCACCTGGGTAGAGCTGCATAAAAACGAAGCCCCAATTCCCATATGGAATTTGGATGTAGGAACTCTACCAAGTAGGATTGTTAGCGGAACATGGGAACTGGGTCAGCCTAAGAAATGTCTGGGGAATACTCCGACTCATGAACAGCTCAATAAAGACAATCAAGAATCTGATATGGGCAAAATAATAATATCTTCTGGCCCGAATAAGGGCAAATCTATGTTTGATCTAGCATATAATGCAGCCCTTTCAGCCAGTATAGGACAGCTTAAAAGGTATCGTTCTCTTCTTGAAAAGGCTAACGAGACTTTTGAAGCGGTCGTTGTAGGCTCGGGATTCGGAGGAACCATTGTCGCTTTATCTTTAGCGAACAAATTCGAAGACGAAAATACAAAGAATAACACGGAGAAAAGAGTTTGTATCCTGGAGCGAGGACAATGGTGGCTATCTCATGAAATGAATTTTAAGCCCAAATCGAGCAGAAAGACCTTTCCCAATATGCGTGAATTCCTGGAAGATAAGGGGAGTCCTTATCACTTCTGGGCTCATCCAGACAACGCATCCGGCATCCTGGAACTCCTATCAACCGACAGAACGCTCACCAAGAAGGGGCTTTTCGACTATAAGGTTCTAGGTAATGTCCATTCAATACAGGCGAGTGGTGTGGGCGGTGGTTCTTTGGTTTATTCTAATGTTACTATATCGCCCCCTGGTAGCGTTTATATGAACTGGCCTACTCAATTCGTCGGCAAGAAACTCGAAGACTACTTCGATACGGTTAAGCATTTCCTTGTTGTTAACAAGATACCAACCAATGCGGGACTTAGCAAAAACTTGCTGGAGAAGACGAGAGCCTTCCAGGAAGCTGGCCAGGCGCTCATCGATCATGGCAATGTCGATATAGTAAATGTTACAAACGACGGCGGTAAGACAATCGGGAATTTCGACCTTGATTTAACGATAACCAATGTTCCTGCAGGATTGTTTGAGGGTCAGAATCCTCCCGAAGAAGAGATCAGGAGGTTGTTGGGTAAGCAAGAAAGCGTCTGTCAGCGGCAGGGAAGATGTGTTCTGGGATGTATTCCAGGTGCTCGGCATACTTTTAGCGATCGCCTATTCGATGCCATGAACCCTGAGCCTCCAAAAAAGCCCAAGCCACTTGAGGTTCGTGAGCTTAGTGAAGCTTATGATATTGAGTTCACCGAAGCAGACGAATATAAATATAAAATCAAATATTTCCAGTACGATCCCAATACTGATCTAAGACAACAGAAATATGTTCTCGCCAAGTCCCTGATAATCGCTGCTGGCTCACTGGGCTCTACAGAACTACTCCTAAAATGCAAAGATAGAGGCCATCTCAAGCTGAGCGATACTCTCGGCAAAAATTTCTTTACCAATGGCGATATCCTCGGGTTCATGACCCTTGAACACAGAACGATAGATGTGACCCGAGGCCCTATAAACACGTCGCATGTCGCTTTCAAGACTAATGAGAAGGATTTCGCTTTCATAATTGAAGATACAACTATTCCCAAAATGGTCGCACCCACTGTTGCAACCATGCTTGAGCTGCTTGCTAACGGAGGAAAGAAAGCAGATTTGAGTTCTCTGGCCGATCTGATTCAGAACATAAGCCTGATGTACAGGTTTGGAGTTTTAGGCATCTTATCAGATGGCATCTCAACTACCTCACTTATCCGCCTATTTACGGTCATGTGGAACGATCCTATGGTGAGGAGGGTATTGATAGAAATTCTTAGAACTGGGACTTCCAAGGATGAATCCATACGCAAGTTTATGGAGGCCATTCTAACTTGGGCTACAACTGACCATGCCAATCCCTATGCATCTCCTGAAGAGAGAATCTCTAAATTCTACATCTTTTCGGGAATGGGAAGGGGCGAGAAAGGAGGAATTGTCAAGCTTAAACCAAAATGGAAAGAGATGGAAGATAGCGACGATTTGGGCGAGAAGATATTCATCAATTGGCCAGCCGCTGAGAATAACGAGGCACTTCGGGATATTGTGAATGGAATGAAAAAATTGGCTAGCGAAATGGATGCCGGTGGAGCAAAGAGAGTCTATACTCCCTTCTGGAACTTCAACAAACCCAAAGAGAGTACTGCAGTGATCCTTCACCCCTTGGGTGGGTGTTCTATGGGCATCGATTCGGATGACGGAGTGGTTGATAGCTATGGTCAAGTTTTCTGGCGTGATGGATCAGGCAACAAGATCCGAAAATATCCAGACTTATACGTAGTCGATGGATCTGTTCTCCCTGAACCGCCCGGAGTAAACCCCACTATGCTGATATCAGCTATTGCCTTCAGGACGGCAGAGAAGATCGTCGGAGCCGAATTTCTTCCCGATGCATGAGATTTGATTGTTAAGTCTTTAGAAATCAAACTGCGCGCGGCCACCTCACCCAAAAGGATGGGGTATGCTTCGGGCCACGCGCCCGGTTAGCCGGAACTCAGAAATCGTCGAGCTTGGTTATTCGAATATATAAAATGAGTTAGGCTTATCTTATTGCTATCTCACATTGCTCACAGCCCACTCTGTCTCCTTCCACCAGTCGCCATCCAGCAGAGTGGTATTGTAGCCCATCAGCCTGAGGCTGTAGAAGAGCGAGTAGGCCTGAGGTGTGCCGTAGACTATTTGAGTTCCCGACTCATCGAGGCGCCGGCCAAAGAGATCCTTCAGCGTCGCCGCATCTTTGATCCCGGAACTGTCATACAGCTTATCCAGGCTGAGGCAGATCGACAAATTACCCAACCTGTTCCTGCCGTACTCGGAAAAGTCCCGCGCGTCCAAAACCCGCACATCAGCCAGTTCGAGCAGGCTATGCAAATTTTCCGGTGTCACCAGAAGCCAGGGGACGGGGCGAGCCGTGTAATTGGAAGGCAGGGGCGATGGTACATTTGTAGTAAAGGCAATCCCGCTCTCCCGGGCAGCATCTGCGCCGCCGTCAAGCAGGCTGACATTTTTTTGGCCGAGGTAGCTCAGAGCCCAGAAGACATAAGCCGCTCCTTCACTGGAATCGCCGCAGAGAACCAGCCGATCGCTCTCGTTCACTCCCGCCCGGCCCAGCGCCTCTTTTGCCAGAGCATTGTCCAGGCGGCCATCCTTTTGCAGATCTTTCCAGTATAGGTTTCGAGCGCCGGAAATGTGCCCGGCCTGGTAGTCCGCTTTGGATCGCACATCAAGAATAACCTGATCGCTTTGCAGAGATGCGGCGCTGGCGATAAGCTCGGACAGGACATAGCCCTCCGCCGGAGGATTGGCCTTGGCAGCGGCAACAGGATGGCTGTTTTCCTGTCCATTCTGCTGTCCGTTCTGCGGGCCGCCGTTCCGCTGGGCATTCTCATAGGCCTCCTTCTGGGCCAGCCAGCCTTCCAGGTTAGTCCAGTCCGGGCAGGTAGGACAGAACTCGCCGGTCTCCGTCCCTGCCAGGGCCGGGATTGTCAGGAAGCAGAGGAAAAAGGCTGCCAGCAGGCAGAATATCAACACCGCTGCCGACGCCTCCCCCGGGCGAATAAACCAGGATACGCCGCCACCCATAATAGAATTCATTCCCTGGGTAGGGCATCCTGCAACTATTTCAGACTTACTGAGGAAAGGAAACTATAAATACACATTACTCACTTTAATTGTTCATTGCAGTAATAAAAAGCACTATGATGTACTAAATCTTACACTGAATCAAGAGTTGACTTCATACGATAAAATGGGGAGAGATAAGTTGAGAGGAACATCAATTCGTATGGAGAGGATCTTTAACCGCAGTACAGGAAACGCAGTAATAATCGGCCATCGCGGCTACGGAAGGGATCTGGGCCTGATCATCCATCTCTCCGCCTCCACGGTTCTTGGGCCGGACCCCAACAATAAGGTACTGGTGGCAACTGCGGAGGAGGCTTTGAAGATCGGAGCAGACGGCGTGAGCATTAACGTCAATGTGGGCGCAGCTTCAGGCAGCAGAGATAAAAAGGCACAGATGCATTATTCGGACTGATGAAAACATCAAGGTTCCTCTGCCGATTTCTTCTTTGCCATCGGCTTCTCCTTTTTCTTTTTCTCTTCATGCTGCAGGCCGGCTCATCTGACGGTGCGAATGAGCCGGCAGAGGGCCCGCATCTGCAGATTGAATCCGTCTATGGCAATCTGGAGATTGACCGGCCCTCCAGCATTTTCGTTGTGCTGCAAAACAATGCCTCTCCCTCGGAAGAGCCGGATCCGCTTCTCCTTTTGGGCCTGCATAAAGCAAATGCGAGCAGCATTGTGGCAGAGCTTTCCAGCTCCGACGACAGGATCAAAATTCTCTCCGGGCCGCAGATGGCGGGCCTTCTGGCTGCGGGAGAGAATGCAACCGTGCAGTTCATGGCTCATGCGGAGGGCGTGCCGATGGGCATTTACCCCCTGCAGCTTCACCTCAACTACTCTCGATTATCCGGAGTGACAGCCTCGGGAGAAGAGAGCCTTCCCTATTTTGTTTTTTCCTATGAGACAGTCTCGATGGATCTGCCCTTGCAGGCAAAAGTGGTGTTCGGACCCAAAATTGAGGTGGAGGAGTTGAAAGGTGAGGCCGCACCGGGAAGGGAATCGAACCTCGAGCTGATTCTGGTGAACCGGGGAGATGAGCCTGCCCTGGAACTTCAGATGCAGGCCCGCCCCAACCCTCCTTTTTTGATGGTCGAAAACGGGAATGAGCAGCCGGACATCGCCCCGGAGGAGAGCGCTGAGCTGAGCCTGACGGTATTTGCGGAAGAGAATCTCACATCAGGATACTATGCCCTGCCCGGCAGGATCACCTACCAGGACGGGCAGGACGGAGAGAGAAGGAGCCAGGATCTTGCCCTAATGGTCTTTGTGGGAGAGGACGCTTCTTCTTCCTGGCTTTATCTGGGTGCGGCGGGATTGGCTCTGCTGCTCCTGGCAGGCGGCTTTTTTGGTCTGAGAAGATTCATGAGCGGACGGAGAAAGATACGCATAATCAGGAGTTAGAGCTGCGAACGGAGCTCACGCAAGGCACAAAGCCACAAAGTCGCTCATGACAACGAAACACGGTTATTCTAATAGCTCCTTCAATAATTCAGTTAATGAAAGGAGTAAACAATTATGAATGAAGATAGCATGACCGGAAGAGGCGCATCGAACCGGGACTGGTGGCCGGACCAGTTGCGGCTCGACATACTGCACCAGCATTCCTCCAAGTCCAACCCGATGGGCGAGGACTTCAACTACGCGAAAGAGTTCAAGAGCCTCGACCTGGCGGCTGTGAAGAAAGATCTGGCGGCGCTGATGACCGACTCGCAGGAATGGTGGCCGGCGGACTTCGGCCACTATGGCCCTTTGTTCATTCGCATGGCATGGCACAGCACCGGCACCTACCGCACCGGTGACGGCCGCGGCGGCGGGGGTAGGGGCCAGCAGCGCTTCGCGCCGCTCAACAGTTGGCCGGACAACGTCAGCCTGGACAAGGCGCGTCGCCTGCTCTGGCCGATCAAACAGAAGTATGGCAGGAAGATCTCATGGGCCGATCTGATGGTCCTCGCGGGGAACGTCGCCCTGGAAACGATGGGATTCAGAACGTTCGGTTTCGGAGGCGGTCGCGAGGATGTCTGGGAGCCGGATAAGGACGTTTATTGGGGCTCTGAAGATAAGTGGCTGGGTGATAAACGCTATTCCGGCGACCGGGATCTCGAAAATCCGCTTGCCGCCGTGCAGATGGGGCTGATCTACGTCAATCCGGAAGGCCCGAATGGCAACCCGGATCCGATCGCGGCGGCCAGGGATATCCGCGAGGTTTTCGCTCGCATGGCAATGAATGATGAAGAGACGGTTGCGCTCATCGCGGGCGGCCACACCTTCGGCAAAACCCACGGTGCCGGCCCTGCGTCCCATGTGGGGCCTGAACCGGAAGCGGCCAGCATCGAGGAGCAGGGCCTCGGCTGGAAGAGCAGCTTTGGCACGGGCAAAGGCGCTGATACGATCACCAGTGGTTTGGAGGTCACCTGGACCAACACGCCAACGAAGTGGAGCAACAACTTCTTCAGAATCCTGTTCAACAACGAGTGGGAACTAACGAAGAGCCCGGCTGGTGCACATCAGTGGCAACCGAAGGGTGGCGCAGGTGCCGGCACAGTTCCGGCTGCCCACGACCCGTCAAAGCGTCACGCGCCAGGCATGCTGACCACCGACCTTGCTCTCCGGTTCGACCCCGTCTATGAAAAAATTTCGCGACGCTTCTACGAGAACCCGGACCAATTTGCGGATGCGTTTGCCCGCGCGTGGTTCAAGCTGACGCACCGCGATATGGGCCCGCGATGCACGTTATCTCGGCCCGGAGGTTCCTGCCGAGGAGCTCATCTGGCAAGACCCCATCCCCGCGGTCAATCACAGGTTGATCGATGAGCAGGACATTGCCTTCCTCAAGGGCAAGATCCTGGCTTCGGGGCTGTCCGTATCCCAACTGGTGTCGACCGCCTGGGCGTCGGCGTCCACCTTCCGCGGCTCAGACAAGCGCGGCGGTGCGAACGGCGCACGAATACGCCTCGCGCCGCAGAAGGACTGGGTTGTCAATCAGCCAGGGCAGTTGGCGAAGGTCCTCAAGACCCTGGAGGGTATCCAGAGCGCATTCAACAGCGTCCAGTCCGGCGGGAAGAAGGTCTCCCTCGCCGACCTGATCGTTCTTGCCGGCTCTGCCGGCATCGAGCAAGCGGCGAAGAATGCCGGCCAAAATGTGACGGTTCCCTTCACGCCGGGACGCATGGATGCCTCGCAGGAGCAAACCGATGTGGAGTCCTTCGCTGTGCTCGAACCGGTCGCGGATGGGTTCAGAAACTACCTCAAAGGCAAATTCTCGGTATCAGCCGAGGAGCTGCTGGTCGATCGGGCGCAATTGCTGACGCTGACGGCCCCTGAGATGACGGTTCTTGTGGGCGGCATGCGCGTGCTGAACACCAACTTCGGACAGACCAAAGCCGGCGTATTCACGAAGCGGCCGGAGGCTCTGACCAATGACTTCTTCGTGAACCTGCTCGACATGGGCACTGAGTGGAAGGCGGTATCGGACGCCAAGGACATGTTTGAAGGGCGTGATCGCAAGACTGGCGAAGTCAAGTGGACCGGCACGCGTGTCGATCTGATCTTCGGTTCGAACTCCCAGCTCCGGGCCCTGGCCGAGGTCTATGGATGTGAGGATTCCCTGGAGTTGTTCCTGCATGACTTTGTAGCGGTGTGGAATAAAGTCATGAACCTTGACCGTTTCGACCTCGCCAGACCGTAGCATAAACGTCTTCGAGGGCTTCTGACAGGGCGGCTAAAAAAAGAAGCGGTCAGCTAACATCCGGTTCCAGCGGATGGCGTATCGCCGCCGCAAAACCGGAATGTTCAGATCCTGGCCCAGAGTTTGTTGTATGTCCAAATGATACCGAGATATTAGCAAAAAGGAGGGCTAAGAGGTCAGGCGCAGAAAGCGCTCCTGAGCCTTCTCCAGGATCTCTGTCTCGCCCGGTATGACCCCCTCACGCATGAGCACCTTGCCGTTGACTATGGTCGTGTCTACGCCTCCCGTCATGCTGTAGACCAGATGGGAGATGATGTTGCTCTGGGGGCAGAACCAGGGCTTTTGCAGGTCGATGAGGGCCAGGTCGGCCAGAGCGCCCGGGTGCAGCCCCAAATTGAGCCGGAAGGCCCGGCTGGCGTTTTCCGTTGCCAGGCGCCAGACCTGCTCTGCCGTAAATGCGGCGGGGGTATGGTAGGCGTTCTTCTGCACAATGGCAGCGGTCTTCATCTCCCCGAAGAGATTGAGGTTGTTGTTGCTGGAAGCGCCGTCCGTCCCCAGGCAGACGTTAACATCCGCCTTCATCATGGTGTTGAGGGGCGCGATGCCCGAGGTCAGCTTGAGGTTGCTTACTGTGCAGTTCACCACATTGGCCTTCCTCTCTGCCAGAAGATAGCAATCCTCCGGGGAGAGCCAGACGCAGTGCACGGCTGCCAGGCGCTCATTTACCAGTCCCAGGCTGTCCAGGTACTCTACCGGGCTCTTGCCCCTGGAGAGCAGAAAGCCGTCCACCTCCTCGCGCGTCTCAGAGAGGTGGATGTGGATCATGGCATCATGCCGGTCGGCGATATCCCCGGCCTTGAGGAGCGTCTCCTCAGAGCAGGTGTAGGCGGCATGCGGGCCCACGGCTGGAGTGATCAGCTCGTCTCCCTTCCAGCGGCGGATGAAGGGCTCCACCTGGGCCAGCATCTCAGGCTTCATATCGAAGACCACTCCGGAGATGAAGGCACGTAGACCCATCTCCTTGGTAGCCTGGGCCGCTGTATCCGGGAAGTAGTACATGTCATTGTAGCAGGTGATGCCGGAGCGAATCTGCTCCAGGCAGCCCAGCTTGACTCCCCAGCGCACGTCCTCCTCGGTGATTTTGGCTTCCAGCGGCCAGATCTTCTCCTGCAGCCAGGGCATCAGCTCCATGTCGTCCGCATAGCCGCGAAGCAAGGTCATGGCCAGGTGGGTGTGGCCGTTGATGAGGCCGGGAATGGCCAGCTTTCCGTGCCCGTCGATTACCTCGTCATCGCTCTCATCCTTGAGATCGGGGCCGACATTCGCGATCCTGCCTTCATCAATGAGTATATCCCGGCCGGGCAGAAGCTGTCCGGACTGGAGAATGGAGACGTCTTTGATCAGCATCAGGGCAAAATTGAGACGAAAGTAAAAGAAATTATCGGGCCGGGCGACAGGGGCGGGGATCTTACGACGTTTCACCACAGAGTCACAGAGGGCACAGAGGACGCACAAATAACGATCGTCAGGCTTAAGATCTACGGATTTCAGAGTGGTCAGGCGGGCTGAGGTAGCCAAGCGGCCTACGGCGCTGGTCTTGAGGTCACACGCTCCCCAGGGGGCAGAAGGACAAGCAAACCAGTGGTGCATCGCACCTCGTGAGTTCAAATCTCACCCTCAGCGCTTTCTTTATGGGTAATTTCTGCATTGAAGTTTCAATCTTCCGGCCCTGCTAATGGCAATCCTTCTGCAATGTCAGCCTGGAGTGGTGGCATCCTGGATGTGGACCAGACGGAGTGGGAGCGCCTGTGATCGATCTCTTCCAACAGGAGGGACTGGGTCCGATGGGAGGACTGATTCACGGGGGCGATAAGAGATCGCACGAAGGCGAAAGCTGGAGAGTTCCGAAGAGGGATCTGGTTGGGGCTCTGCAGGTGCTCCTTCAGACAGGGCGGCTCAAGGGCGGGAAGCTCAAGCTGGGGCCGGTACTTTTGCAGGAGATGCAAAGCTTCAGGGTGTTGATCGATCCCATGACTGCGCATGACAGCTATTCTGCCTGGAGGGAGGAGGATCTAATTGATTGATTTTGCAGCTCCCATATCATTTTAATCCAAGTGCTTTTCTCGCAGCAGTAAGTGGATCGCCATAAAAAGATGGGGTCCACCCGTTCCATAATATCCGCAGAGATCGGTCTCCTCAAAATACCTTATTAGCCGCTGCAGCAATTCCTCATCAATTTCGCCGGAACAGGCCAGAAGCTTGGAGCTGTCTCAACGCATTCCCCGACATGAAATGGTGGCGCCTATGAGGTTCATCTCACCCCATCGACTCTATCCGGCAGGCTGCCATCTTATACTCCGGGATCTTGGCCACCGGGTCCAGGGCATCGGAGGTGATGATATTGGTCCCCTGCCAGTGGAAGGGCATGAAGGCCATACCCGGCTTCACCTTCTCAGTCACACGCGCGCAGGCCTCGGCCTCTCCCCGAACCGTCTTCACCTTGACCATATCCCCGTGCCGCACATTCAGCTTTTCCGCATCCGTGGGATTGATCTCGACATAAAGCTCAAAGTCCCTCTCCAGGAGCGAGGGGCTGCGCCTGGTCATGGAGCCGCTGTTGTAGTGCATCACAATCCTGCCGGTGCTGAGCAGTATGGGATATTCCGGGCTGATCTCTTCGGCTGCAGGCCTGTTCTCCACGGAGGCAATATTGGCCTTTCCGCTTGGGGTGGAGAATCTCTCCTTATGCAGAATGTCCGTTCCGGGATGCTTCTCATCCGGGCAGGGCCAGCGCAGGCCCCCGATCCGGGAGATCCTTTCCCGGGTCATGCCAGCGTACTGGGGCACAGTCCGGTTGATCTCCTTGAGAACCTCGCCGGCGGACGAGCCTCCCAGATCCAGCCCCATCAGCTTGCCGATCTCATTGATGATCCACAGCCCCTCCTTTGCCTCCCCCACGGGAGGCACGGCCTGGTCGATCCACTGCACCCTCCGCTCCATGGAGGTGTAGCTTCCATCCTTCTCGGCCCAGGCAGCCGCCGGCAGCACCACATCTGCCATCCTGGCCGTGGCAGTCATGAATATCTCCTGCACCACCAGAAAGTCCAGGCTGTCCAGGGCCGCCTTGGTCTTGTTGATATTGGCATCGCAGATAACGGGATCTTCTCCGATGATATACATGGCCTTGATTGTGCCTTGCAAAGCCGCCTCTGTCATCTCTGTGGAGGTGAGGCCGGGTCCCAGTGGCAGAGCATCTGCATTCCAGGCCGCCTGGAAGAATTCAACCGACTTTGGATCCGCAGCCCTCTTGTAGCCGGGATAAAATTCGACCATGCCGCCCATATCGCAATTTCCCTGCACATTGTTCTGACCGCGCATGGGCCAGACTCCCGCGCCGGGCCGGCCCATCTGGCCGCAGATGAGGGCCAGGGTGGCGCAGGCCTTGACATTGTCCGTGCCGCAGATATGCTGGGTGATGCCCATGGAGTAGAGCAGTGAGGAGGCAGAAGAGCGGGCATACATCCGGGCAGCCTTGACGATCTCTCCTGCCGGGACCCCTGTCAGCTCTGCCGCCTTCTCCAGAGAAAAATTTTTCAGGTTTGCAGAGAGGGCCTCGAAGCCCTCGGTTCTCAGGGATATGAAATCTCTGTCCATCAGGCCCTCATCCACTATGACCTTCATCATGCCCCGCAGAAGATCGATATCGCTTCCCGGCTTGATGCGTAGGTGCAGATCGGCCATCCAGGAGGTAGAGGTGATGCGAGGATCGGCTACGATGACAGTTGCTCCATTGTCCCTGGCTTTTTGCACCCAGCGAGAGACGATGGGATGAGCCTCGGTGAAGTTGGTGCCGATGGCAAAGATGCATCTGCTGTTTTGCAGGTCGAGGAGGTTGTTGGTCATGGCCCCCGTTCCCAGGACCGCTCCCAGGCCGACCACCGTCGGCGAGTGGCAGAGGCGGGCGCAATTGTCCACATGGGGCGAGCCCAAAAGGCGGGCCAGCTTTTGCAGGAGATAGTTCTCTTCGTTATTGCAGCGGGATGAGGCCAGAAATCCCAGAGATCGTGGACCATGTTTCTTGATGTTTCTGGCCAGGCCCCCGGCCACCAGATGCAAAGCCTCCCCCCAGGAGATCTCCACAAATCCCTCGCCGGTCCTCTTCAGGGGGTGCTTGAGCCTCTCTTCATGATTCAGTACCTCTAAAACGGCATTGCCTTTGGGGCAGAGAGCGCCTTCACACGCTGGATGGTCGGCCATGTACTCAATGCCTACAGCTTTGCCTTTCTCTACAACCAGATATAGCCCGCAACCCACGGCACAGTAGGGGCAAAGGGATGCAGCCAATTTTGCAGACACTTATTTCCTCCAGAGCATTCCTGCCTGCAAGTTCATTCCGCCGGGGGTTTAAGAACGTTTGCATTAAGGCTCACCAAAGGAAAAATAGTTGATAATATCGCTGATCGATTCATCTTTTCTTTTTCAAGTAGAGCAGTCTCATCCGCGGCTCGAGGGCAGATTAGCCCCCCAGCTCATGACCTCCTCCGGCCCGCCCGTGAGGACGATTTGGCCCCTCTCCAGGAGGCAGGCCCGATCCCCGATGCAGGATACATCCCTCAGGTCATGGGTTACTATGATGCTGGGCACCTGGCAGGCATGAATCTTCTCCCTCAGATCTTTTCTCATGGCGGCCTGCTTTCGAACATCTAAAGCCGAAAGAGGCTCATCCAATAACAGAAGATCCGGCTCGATGATCAGCGCCCGGGCCAGGGCCACCCGCTGCTTTTGCCCTCCCGAGATGCTCGCAGCTTTGGCTTTCCTGATATCCCACAGCCCGGCCTGGTCCAGATGGTCTTTCACCATCAGATCGACCTCGCGGCCCGGCAGCCCACGAACCCGAAGCCCGAAGGCCACATTCTCGTAGACGCTCATATGAGGAAAGAGGGCATAGCTCTGGAAGACGTAGCCGATATTCCTCTCCTCCGGGATTACGTTGGCCTTTTGCTTTGCATCAAATAGGACGCTGCTACCCAGCACTATCCTCCCGGCATCCGGGCTTTGCAGCCCGGCGATGAGATTGAGCAGCGTGGTCTTGCCGCAGCCGTTATCTCCCACCAGCATGAGGATCTCGCCCCTGGAGACGTCGAGCTTAACCTCCAGGGAAAAGTCCCTCAGCCCCTTCTTGATGTCAATTTCCAGCATTTTCATACATCCGGCGCGTGAGGGTCTTGACCAGGAAAATAACCAGGAGGGAGATGATCACTAAAATAATGGCCAGACACAAAGCCGCATCCAGGTCTCCCTGCATGGCCGTGTAAATGGCAAGGGGCATGGTCTGCGTCCTTCCCTGAAAGTTTCCTGCGAACATGATGGTGGCGCCAAACTCGCCCAGAGAACGGGCGAAAGCCATGATGGCCCCCGAGACGAGACCGTTGCAGGCAATGGGCAGGATCACATGGAAGAATGTGTAAGCCCGCGAGGCTCCCAGTGTGCGGGCGGCATTTTCGATGGAGAGGTCCACATCCTCAAAGCTGGTCCTCGCCTGGCGGATGTAGAAGGGCGAGGAGACGAAGATCTGGGCTATGATCACAGCCAGGGTGGTGAAAGCAATGCTGATCCCTATGGCGTTCAGGTGCTGCCCCACAATACCCATTCTGCCGAATGCCATGAGCAAAGCGATGCCGGCGACAGCGGGGGGCATGATCACCGGCAGATCGATGAGCGAATCGGCGATCTCCTTTCCGGGGTATCGGAACCGGGCGTTGACGTAGGCGAGAGGCGTTCCCAGCAGAACCACGATCATGGTGCTGACGGCAGAGGTGGATAGGCTGAGCTTCAGGGCATCAACTACCATGGGACTGTACAGCGATCGCAAAACTGTATCCAGGGGGCTTTTAAGAAAGAGAGAAGCCACAGGTAGAGCGATGAAACTCATGGTCAGAAGCATGAGCAGAGCAAGGCCGGCTTTCAATGCCCGTCTTCGCCAGGCTCCGCCAAATCTCATGCCCTGCAGGCTGACATAGCACGATCTTACGGCATCAATTCCAAACCGATTTAAATTCATCTCGTTCTTCCCTTAAGCCATCGGTTACCTATCCTTTTTCGCCGACTATATGACTATATTGTTAGCGAATCAGCTACAGCTTTTGTCGCTGAAGCTGCGCCTTCTGATTTGGCAGGTTCGCTTTCCACGGGAACAAAGCCGTACTTCTCCAGGACGGCGCGGGCTTCATCCGACATCACCAGATCGATGAATTTCCGGGCCTGGACAGGATATCGGCAATCCTCCAGCAGCCCTATGGGATATTCGGCCACTACATTGTACTCGTCAGGTATCTCGATCTTATCTACCCTTGATGCCAGGTCCCGAGTGACATCCGACACATAGGCAAAGCCCACATCAGCCTCACCCAGGGCAACCTTGGTGACTATGTAGCTGACCGTCATTTCCTGAGAGATGACGTTGTCCATTACCTTTTCCCTGTAGTCGGGACCATAGGCAGAATCATTGGCCAGCTTATCTATGATCTGCAGAGCATAGTCTCCCACAGGAACATCCCTGGTGCCTATGACGATCTTTAGACCCGGTTTTGCCAGATCGCTAAGGTTCTTTATGCCGGCCGGATTATCCCTGGGTATGATCAGGGCGATCTTGTTTCTGGTGAAGATGTCGATGCTGCTGTTGTTCATCAATCCCGATTTTTTCAATGCGTTCATCTGCTTGTTGTTGGCCAGTGCCAGGACATCGGCATAAGCTCCGTTCTCTATCTGGGTTCGTAGAGACTGGGAGCCGTCTAAGTTGAATGCGACGCTCATGTTGGTCTCATTCTCGTAAATCTGCCCGATCTCACCGAAAGCGCCTGTCAGAGATGCGGCAGCGAAGACTGTAAGCTCATCCGTCTCCCCGGCCAGGCCGGCTGGGGAGAGCACCAGCAAGGCAGAGAGCACTGCTACGGCTATTTTGCTGTTTATCATTGAAATCCTCCTCCGCGTGAATCTTCTTTAAACGCATACGATTACTATTCTGATTTATGTTAGCGAATGAGTTAACATTATTAATCTTTGCGCCTGGAAAAAGGCAGATTACCTGCTCTTAATTGCCATCAGCCCCAGAGCTGCTAGGGCCGCCGCCCCGGCCCCGAAGAGAAATGTCGCAGGCTCCCCCCAGCTAGCCCAGATGGCTCCGGCGGCAAGGCTGGATAAAATGGCGGCAACTCCGATGACTGCATAATAAATCCCGAGAGAGCTGCCCCGCAGCTCTGCCGGGCTCAGATCGGATACAAACGCCCTTTCCGATCCGTCCACCAGAGCATAGACCAGGCCGTAGAGGGCGAAGAGCGCTATCAGGCCCGCGAGGCTGCTGACGAAGGCAAATCCCAGGGCGGTCAGGGAGAAGAGGGCGTAGCCCAGGGCCAGGACCCGTCTCCTGCCCACCCGGTCCGACCATATCCCGGCCGGCCAGGCAAACAGGGCGTAGACCAGGTTGAAGAGCACATAAAGAAGCAGAGGGAGAGCCACCGCCTCCGCCCCGCTAAAGAGCCCCTGGGCGCGCAGCATGAAGAACATGTAGCTGAAGTTGCCCAGAGAAAAGAGGCAGGCTACGGCCAGAAAGCCTCGCAAGCGGGGAGAGAGATCAGACAGCTTCAAACGGGCGCTGCAATTGGGCGAGGCGATAGCTCTCCCTTACCCGGTAAAAAGGAAGCAGAGCCAGCAGGGCCATAACGCCTGCCACCAGAAAGATTGAGCTGTAGGAGAGGCCGCCCTGCCAGAGAAGGTAAGCCAGGATCGAGCCGATGACAGCGCCGGCGGAGTCCATGCTTCTATGCAGCCCAAAGCCCCTTCCCCGGCTGCCGGGCTTTGCCGACTCGGAGATCATGGCGTCCCTGGGGGCGGAGCGCACCCCTTTGCCGCTCCTCTCCAGAGTCTTGAGCAGGAAGACCTGCTGCCAGGTTGCTGCTGCAGGGAGGAGGAGCTTGCCCAGCGCAGAGAGGGCATAGCCTGCCACCACCAGGGGCTTTCTTTTGCCCAGCCGGTCGGACCAGCACCCGGCCAGGACCTTGAGCAGGCTGGGCAGGCCGTCGCTTATGCCGCCGATCAGGCCCACGGCCAGGGAGCCGCCGCCCAGAGAGGCGATAAAAAGAGGCAGGACCGGCTGAATGATCTCGCTGCTGATGTCGTTAAGCAGGCTCACAAATCCTAATAGCAGTATATTCTTGCCGGCTTTGGGATCGGACACGAGAGGTCAACCGCTTACAACGGCATCGATTTATTTAGCCTCTTCGCCGTTACCAGCGGCTAACCGGAGGGCTGCATATATTTCCAGTTTTCGTTCATCTCTGTGCGTGCTCTGTGAACTCTGTGAGCTCTGTGGTTGAAAAGTCGTTAGAAGCTGTTTATAGAACTGCCGATTTCCTGGATATTGCCCCCAGCAGGCTTGCCGCCTCATCGGGCGTCAGCTCCTCCGGCCTTCTCTCCAAAAGGTCGGCGTCCAGCTCGGCCAGGGCCTGCCGGCCTGCTCCCAAGGCAGCCAGACCTTTCTTCACCTTCTTGCGCCTGTTATTGAAGAGCCCCTCCACCAGCCTCATGAAATCGGCCGGCTCCGCCTCCGGACGGTCCAATCGGGGCTTCAGCCGCACTATTGCCGAGTCAACCTGCGGCACGGGCCGGAAGGCCATCTTGGAGACCTTCTCTAAAATCTCGATTTGGCAGAGGAAGCCCACCACCATGGCCAGGCGGCCATACTCCTCGCTGCCGGGAGCTGCCGTCATGCGCCTGGCAAGCTCCCACTGGTACATCAAAACTGCCGTCTCAAAGGGCCGGGAGAGCAATCGATAGGTGATGGCAGAGGAGATCTGATAGGGAAGGTTGGAGACGATCTTATTGCAGCGGGGAAGCTCGACCTTGAGGGCATCGCCCGTTTATCACCCGCACATTGGAAAACCGGTAGCAGAGCTGGGCGGCCAGATCGGGATCTATCTCCACGGCATAGACCAGGTCCGCCCGGTCCGCCAGCACATCCGTGAGGTTTCCCGTGCCCGGACCAATCTCCAGCACCTGATCCTGCGGCTGCAGGTCTGCATATCCGGCGATGCGCTCTATTACGGCGCGATCCATAAGAAAATGCTGCCCCAGCTTCATCTCGTGCGGGGCATTGTGGTAAAGACCCGGTACTTGATCCGGTCATCCATCAGCTCATCCTCCACGCGCTTGGAGATGAGCTTCTCAGGATTATGCAGCCCCTTCACCCTCTCCGTCAAATCGGCAAAGCTCTTGAATGGGCCCTTCTTCCTCTCATTGAGCACCGCCCACATCAGCTTCTTGCCAATTCCAGGCAAGAGCTCCAGGGCGTGCATGCGCGTGGTGATGGGTCCGGCCTCGTTGAAGTAACGGATGAACCGGGCCTCATTGTCCAGGACGATGCTCGTGATCTCGTAGGAGAGCTCAAGCTTGGCGCTGTTGGACAGCTCGGAATAGTCGATTCTGCGGTTGACGTGATCTATGACATCCCGGCTGCCGCTGCCAATGTAGACGCGAGTTCCGGCTGCCGGAACCACTCCCTCCTTGGGCGTCATCTCCATAAGCACGAAGTTGGTCTCGCCCACGGACTGGACAAGAGGTTGCTTCTGGAAGCTTCTGGAATCAGGAGCGCGTCCATAGGGGAGGTAATCGAGAACCCTAGCTACCTCTTCTCTCTTCGGCGGTCTCCCCTCAGGCATGTGCCTTTACCCCCTGAATACGATCTCTAAAATACTGTTGAGCTCTTCTTCGCTTAAAGTGAACCGTTCCTTGGCATAAATCGCCCTCAGCTCATCCTTGGTGACGGGCCTGATGTCGGCGATCTTTACGGCAATTTCTTTGTTCATCTTTTCAAGCTTCATGAGCTCAGCTACCATTGCCAGGCTCTCTTCTGCAGTGCCTTTGCTAAAGAGCTCCGCGTGCCTTATGGCCCGGCGCAGCTCATAACCCAGTTCCTCTTCTTCGGCACGCTTTTGCCGGATCTGGTCGAGGAACTCCCTGACCTCCGCCAGGGTCAGGATGTCCTCCTGCAAAACGCTTTTGACAATCATCTTTTCTGTGCTGTCAGATGTTCGGGTAATGTGATCAAGGTCTTGGTGGCGTTTCCATCAGTGACCTTCAGGACGAAGGCTCTGCCCCTCGTTCCTACAACCTCAGCCGTCTTTCCGTGAAACCTGGGATGAGGCATGCCCTTGTGTATGCTTGGATCGATGAGCACATGTACCTTTGCGCCCGTCTCGAATTCCTGGATCGCCCTGACTACAGGAGATATTCCCCTAGCCCTGACGGTCTTGCTCAGCTTGTCTCTCGACTTCTTCCGCATTCCGTGATGATGTGCCATCTGATTCTCCACCTACATCTATTACATCCAATTCTTCGACGATAGCGTCGACTCTAAGTGCCTCTGCGAGGTTCGGGCGGGTCCTGCCTCCGTCGCCGGAGATCAGCTCTTTGATATACAGGCCGCTGTCGCCCCGGA
Organism: Methanotrichaceae archaeon; assembly: GCA_963844955.1. Taxonomy (GTDB): domain Archaea; phylum Halobacteriota; class Methanosarcinia; order Methanotrichales; family Methanotrichaceae; genus Methanothrix. The sequence continues at coordinate 74,462 of CAWJQJ010000014.1, forward strand.
TATTTATGCGGGCCAGATTGCCCGCGACCTCAATTAGATCAGCGCTATGGACCTTCCTCACTCTGTGCTTATCTGCCCTTCGGTGGGACACACGAGTTGGCGTACGCTGATCGATCGACCCTTCCAATTCCTTCAGGACGGATTTAAGCTTTTCTTCTGAAACCTCCGCACCCAGCCGGACCAGGGCGGAATAGGTCTTCTCAAATGTGGCCTCCTTAAGACGCTCCACCATAGAGGAATCGGCTGTGGCGAGCCCCAAGACCTCCACTTTGCCGCTTGCAGCGCGGTTGATCTCCCTCTCCAGCTCTGCCAGATCGACAGTCCTGATGCGGGGCCTTACCGCCTCCACGATGAAGGGGCGGCCCGTGCCCAGCATGCGGGCGTCGATATCCTCGCGGCCTGCGCCGTGAAATACGGTATCTTCAGCTGCCGCTGCCTGCATCACTGCCGGCCGGATCAGCTCGTCCACCGACTCCTGGTACATGCGGCCCGTGCCCTCGCAGCGCGGGCAGCCGCGACCGTGGCATTCGCGACAGGGCCAGCGGGTCTGGGGGATGCCGCGCACCAGCTTTTTGTAGCGTCCGCGAATGAAGAGGGAAGCTATCTGCAGCTCTACCTCGCCCTTCTCCAGGTTGAGGTGAACGACAACGTGCGGGCTTTTCAGGTCAAACGCCTTTCCGGTGAGGGCGGAGAGCCGTTTGCCAACTTCGCGATTCAGCTCCGACTTGAAGGGCTCGGCATGGGTGGAGCCTCCGTCCGCCAGGAGCAGCTCCTCATTCTCGGCCAGAAGCCCGGACATCTTTGTGCCCACCACCAGGGTTTCGTACTCCCGTCCCGCGAGGGCGGCAGCCCCCTTCTCAGCCCAGGCATCGAGCTTGACCGGACTCATCTCGCCCAGGCAGACCATGCAGCGGGCATCATCCTCGTCCTTCCGGCCCAGCTTGAGGCGCGCCGGGCGAAAGGAGGGCGCCAGCTCTTCCAGCCGGGCCTTATCCTCATTTGCAGAGGCCTGCATGGCCAGCACCGTCTTGAGGGAGCGGCCGCGCTCGGCATTGGCAAAGCCCGTGGAGAGCATGGCGAACTGGCGGCCCAGGCAGCTGTCGCAGATGGGGCCGAGAGCGATGATCTTTCTGGCTGTGTCGAGGATGTCGTCTTGGGGATTCTCTGGATTCTCTGGATTCTCAAAATTGTCTTCACTCATAATGACTCTTCACGTCTTGGGATCGAGCTTCTGGTTTATTAGAGCTTGCAATTGATCCATCCAGGAGAGGTCCCTGCCGATGAACCCGCTCCTGCAATTTCGGCATGATGAGTGTTCTTCATGGGACCTAGCCTCATTTGAAAATGATCGGGACCGGGTATGAAGTTCCCGGCCAGAGCAAGAAATCTATTCTCCGATATATTTCATCAGGGAGTCGAAGGGTGCAGGTCTATTCTTGGCAAGCTGCCAGGCATCGTATGAGCAGAGGATAACGCCCACGATCCAGCCCAATCCCGAGCTGAGGGCTGCTATCAGGACAGTCAATAGGAACAGTACTATTCCTCTTTTGGTATACCCCAAATAAACATGGCCCAATCCAGCTATGATAAGGTTCAATATCACTGCTAGTAGCGGACTCTTGGAATTAGCCATTTCAATAGCTCCTTTTTCATTCAGAAGTATATTATCCGCATCATGGGATAAATACATTGGCGTCCAGGAACCAGTTTAAGAGGACAATGCAGTGGTCGGCGTGCAGGCTGGTCGGCCCCAGCGAGACGACCTTCGCCCCTGCCTGCTCGAGCAGAGCCTCCTCCTCAGGCGTCATGCCGGTATGGTCTCCCAGGATATATGCCGCCTCAGTGGAAAGGCCGCCGGAGTTGCCGCCCGCATCAAGGCCGCGAATGTCCGCGCCGTCCTCGCGCAGGTAGATCAATTTTACATCCTTCAGATCGGCCAGTAGCTGCTCCAGGCCGCCCGTGCGCACAAAGATGCCGGAGGTGGACATGGCCCACTGCGGCGTAGCCGGCACGGCCAGGGCTTTTTTGAGCAGGGCAGCCGTGGTGCGCTCGTCCGGGTTAAGGTGGCGAAGCGTCAGGCCGTCAAGCCGGATGGTCTTGGGAATCTCCCCGCCCAGCAGGATCAGGTAGACGCAGACGTCCTTTCTGATGCCGTGGGAGAGAACGAAGGCGGCGGTGACAGCGCGGCAGAGGATATCCAGGCGGCCGGAGGTGCCGGGAATGTCTTCCAGGGAGAAATTGGGAGAGGTGGTGGCCCTGTGGCCGACGATGATGAAAGTGCGCATGGGACTGCAAATGATCTGTGGAGTTAAAGAGGCTTTGATGGATAACATAGCAAAGCTGATTAATCCCCACAGATAAGCTCTGCCGCAAAATGGCATCCTGCAGGAACACCAACTCTCCGTTTCCCCATCCATCCGGCAGCGAGGATCGCTATATCATCCTGCCCCTCGTCTTGGCCGGCATCCTCATGGCCGTCGTTGACGGCTCCGTAGTCAGCATCGCTCTTCCTACCATTACGGAATATTTCGGGGTCAACCTGGCCCAGTCGCAGATGATCATGACTTCATACCTTGTCACTCTCACCAGCTTGCTTATGATCTTTGGCAAGGTTGCCGAATACGTGGGCCAGGCCAGACTCTTCCTCCTCGGTGTCGCCCTCTTTACATTCAGTTCCCTGGCCTGCGGACTTTCCACAAGCCTGAACCTTCTTGTGCTCTGCCGGATATTTCAGGCAGCGGGAGCGGCCATGATGTTTTCCATAAGCTCGGCCATAATCTTCCAGTCTTTCCCTCGGGGGGAGCAGGGCCGGGCTATGGGTTACATCGGAGCCACGGTTGCCGTGGGCAGCATATTAGGACCCACATTGGGCGGTTTTATGGTAGACCTGGCTGGCTGGAAGTATATTTTCCTCATAAACGTGCCTATCGGAATCATTCAGTTGCTTCTTTCCATCCGGTATATGAGAATCGAGGACATCCGGTCCAGCAGCATAAACCTCGACTGGATTGGCGCAGTAACGTTTATCGTCTTCATCATGTCTCTGATGGCTTTGCTGGGCCAGCTTTCCGCCAGCTTTGCCTATTATCCTGCCGTTCTCGCCCTGACCCTTGTCTTTCTCGGCTCCCTGGCAGCCTTCGTGATCAATGAGTCAAGGAATAAGTCTCCGCTGCTCGACCTCTCCATCTTCCGCTACAGGATGTTTGTGCTTCCCTGCATCAGCATGATACTGTTCTTCGTGGCAAACCTGATGATATCAATCCTGGGGCCGTTCTATTTTGAGGGCGTGATGGGCTATACGCCGTCGCAGGTGGGTTTGATCTACCTGATAATTCCGGCCATAATGGTAATCGGCTCGCCGTTAACGGGCTGGATCTACGATAAACACCAGTTCAGGTTCATGGCTGCTCTGGGGATGCTGATTATGGCAATTTCCATGATGCTCCTGGGATATCTGGCAGCAAGCATAGGCCGTGATCCCCGGCTTCTGCTGCTCACTTTTGTGTTCATGGGCATAGGCGGTGTGCTCTTTCAAAGCCCCAACAACACGGAGATAATGAGGGCTCTGCCCCGAGAAAAGATAAATATCGCCTCCAGCTTCACGGCGACCATCAGAAACCTGGGAATGGCATTGGGGGTATCCTTTTCAGGCATTCTGGTGTCGCTGCAGCTTGCCCAGGCGGGATACTACGGGACCCTTGTGCAGGCCGGGCCCGGGCTGCTCTCCATGACCATAAGCCGGGTGATGATGCTGGCAGGAATGCTTTGCATAATAGGCGCCATGGTTTCCATATACCGGGGACTGAATAGTCCCTGATTGCATATCATTGCAGCTCATCATTTGCGCTCGTCCTTGGTCGAAGGATTTTTCTCTGCGTTTCATTTTTTCTCTGGTTTTCATCTTTCATCTTCATGCCGGTTTTTGCCAGAGCTTGCTGATTTTACCAGAGCAAGGAGAGCCTCATTTACTGGAACCTTCAGGTCGTGCTTTTTTGCCTGGGCAATGATGTAGCCGTTTATGGAGTCAATCTCCGTCATCCTCCCTTTTAGAACATCCTGAAGCATGCTGGAGGTATTGCCTGCCGTCTTCCCGGCCACGGAAGAAACGATATCCAAGACCTTCCTTTCATCTGCCGCTATGCCTTCTTCTGCCGCGACTCCTACCGCTTCACCTATGATGCTCTGCACCGTCTCTTGCAGAGGCAGAGAGAGGACGATGCCGTTCTCCTGGCGGGTCAGAGCGGTGATGGGATTTATCACGCAGTTGATAAAGAGCTTATTCCACTGCTGCGCCGCAAAGTCCGCAGGAAACTCCATCTCAAAGCCCTTCTCTGCCAGCCGCTCCCCCAAGAACTTTTGCATCCTGCTCATCCAGGCGGGCTTCGATCATCGTCTTCCCCTTTCCCTTCAGCTCAATTCTGCCATCTCCTGAGAGCTTAACCCCTATTGCAGTGATGCCCTCCAAAAGGCGCGAGCCTGGCAGGTGCAGGGGCGCAAAAGCTTCCCTGTTTCCCATTCCGTTCATGAGCAGCAGAAAGACGGCATCCTTAAGCCTGCCTTGCAGAAGGCCTGAGTGGGCAAGCTCCCTGCAGAGGGCGGGCAGAGAATAGGTTTTGACGCATATTATTACCATCTGCGGATAAAAATCCGAACCATTCAGGTCGTCAAGGTTTTCAAAGCAGTGTTGGAAATGGACAAGCTTTCTTTCCCCGGCAAGATCTATCAAAAGGCCGCTCTCCTTGATCGCTCTTATGTGACCCTCCCTTCCCAGAAGGGCCATGTTCTCTATCTTTCCGCCTGCAACAGGAGGTGCCTGTGAGAGCAGATATCCTATAAATGAGCCGATGGCTCCTGCTCCGTAAATCAGTATATCTGCCATTTTGTCTCTGTCATGTTCCTGCCACTACAAAATTCTTTGCAGAGCGACAGCCTGATTATTGATGATCGCAAAGAAATCCGTAAGCGAGGTGCTTTGCCGGTGAAAGACAAAAAGCTGCTGGATGAGTTTCGCAAGATCTATCCGGAGAAGTTCGCGGCGGAGGAGGAGATCTTCTCCCATATCCATGCCGGAGACAGCATATTCATCGGCACGGGCTGCGGCGAGCCCCAGTACCTGATTAGCGCACTGGTGGGCTACGTCAAGAACCATCCCAAGGCGTTCTTCGATACCGAGCTGATCCACGTCTGGACGCTGGGCATCGCCCCCTACACCGATGAGAAGCTGCAGGAGAACTTCCGGCTCGACTCCTTCTTCGTAGGAGAAAGCACCAGAAGTTCCGTAAACCGGGGAGGAGCTGACTACACGCCCATCTTCCTCTCCTCGGTTCCCGATCTCTTCCGCTCGGAGATGATACCTGTGGATGTGGCGCTGATCCAGACCTCGCTGCCCGACAAGCACGGCTATTTGAGCCTGGGCATAAGCGTGGATGTGACGGAATCGGCTGTTGAGATGGCAAAGCTGGTCGTGGCTCAGGTCAATATGAATATGCCTCGCACGCACGGTGACGGCTTCATAAATATCAAGGATATTGACTTTCTTCTGCCCTATGACGAGCCGCTGCTGGAGTATTCGGTCAAGGCTCCCAATGACATTGTGCAGAGCATTGGGAGATATGTGGCTCGCATCATCGAGGACGGCTCGACCATTCAGGTGGGCTACGGCCTGATTCCTGACGCCGTGGTGCCCAATTTGGCGGATAAAAAGGATCTGGGAGTTCATACGGAGCTTCTCTCCGACGGCATAGTCAATCTCATGAAAAAGGGGGTTGTCACCAATCGCAGGAAGACCCACAATCCCGGCAAGACGGTTGCCTCCTTTTGCATGGGTAGCCGGGAGACCTATGATTTCCTGGACGAGAATCCCGCCGTGGAATTCAAGAGGATCGACTATACCAATAATCCCCTCATAATCTCCAGAAACCGGCTCATGACCGCCATCAACAGCGCCATGGAAGTGGACCTGACCGGCCAGGCCACGGCTGAGTCTCTGGGCGGGACCTTCTACAGCGGCATCGGCGGACAGGCGGATTTCATGCGCGGGGCTGTGCTGGCACCGGGAGGAAAGACCATTCTCGCCCTGCCCTCCACGGCCCTGAACGAGAGCGTCTCCCGAATCGTTCCCGTGCTGCAGGAGGGGGCGGGCGTCACCCTGACGCGGGGCGATGTTCGCTATGTGGTTACTGAATACGGAATTGCCTATCTGCACGGCAAGAACATTCGGGAGAGGGCTATGGACCTCATCGCCATCGCTCATCCCAAATTCCGGCCCTGGCTGATCGAGGCCGCCCGGAAGAGGAATCTCATCTACAAAGATCAGGTCTTCATTCCGGGAGAAAAGGGCATGTATCCCGAGGAGCTGGAGATTCACCGGACCACCGGCAAGGGGCTTGATCTGCTGCTCCGGCCCGTCAAGATCACAGACGAGCCGATGCTCAAGAGCTTCTTCTATGATCTCTCTTTTGACAGCATGTACAAGCGCTTCTTCTCAGCGCGAAAAGACATGCCCCATAAGAGGCTGCAGGATTTCGTGGCCGTGGACTGGAGCCGGAAGATGGAGATTCTGGCAACCATTTCCGAGAAGGAGAAGGAGACCATCATCGGCCTCGGCCAGTATGAGCTCAACCCGGACATGCACTCGGCAGAGGTGGCCCTGGTGGTGCGGGACAAATACCAGGGACTGGGCGTGGGCAGGGAGCTTCTCACTTACCTGATTCACATTGCCAGAAGGCAGGGGCTGCTCGGATTTACAGGAGAGGTGCTGGTGGAGAATGCTTCCATGGTGCGGCTCTTCGAGAAGATGGGATTCGAGACTGCCAAGAGGAGTGAAGAGGAGGTTTACCTGATGCGCATGTGGTTTCGGAATAAGGAGCAGCAAAAGGGAGAGCGGGAATAAAGTTAGGTCCATTCAAATATTTTCAGGATGACGGCGGCAAGACCGACAGTAGCGCGTAGCTCTGCCTTAACGGCGGAGTTGAGATCCCAACGCCGGCCGTGGTGGAGCTGATGCAAAGGGGCATTCCGGTTCTGCACTTTACTCATGGAGAAATGGTTCGAGGGCATATGCCTCGGCCATACCAACAAGAATATCGACCTGCGGATCCTGTAAATGCCGTTCTATCCTATCTGTATGGGATTTTGGCCAAGGAGTGCTTCATTTGAAGACCTCTCCCGCTTCCTTATACCAGAGCAGGAGGTCAAGCTGGCCCATGGGAATCTTTGCCTCTTTGGAGAAGGCGGCCATCTTCCTCTCGATCTCCAGGTAGAGCCTTTTGGTGGGAGAGCTCGGAACCTCATCTATCACGCCCAGGAGCGCCAGATTTTTGAGGATATGCCGGTCCAAAATGGCCAGATCCTCGCCCAGGCCTATGTTTCTCAGAAAATGGCTGGCTTCCTTATATCCCAGACCCTTGACGTTTTCCACCAGCCACTCCCGGGCAGCGGCCGGGCCGGCAAAATCTGCCAGCGTCTTCCTGAGGGATCGAGCGGCGAACTGCGACCTGGCCAGGCAGATGTACTCCGCTTTTCGCTGGTTGAACCGAACTCCCACCAGCTCTTCTGTGATTGCCGCAGGCACAGCTTCGGCTATCATGCATTTTCTCTCCAGGCGCTGCACCGCCTTCCAGCAGGTTTTGGCCTTGGACTGGGGCGTGAGCAGGCAGAAGATCAGCTCCCGGAAGAGGTCTTCGTCGGAGGCCGTCTCCCAGATGTGCCGGAAATCCATGAGCCTGGCCTCAATCTGCGGCTTTACGGGAAGGTAAAGCTCTATCAGGGCCGCAACGGTCAGGGGAGAATTCTCTGCTGAGTCTTCCATCCGCCCTTCCTTGGCGGCAGGATGTATTAGGCTTTTTGGCTCTCGGTTAAATCATTATCATCCACAGCAAAAAGCTCATAGCCTCATGCGTTCCAGCTTCTTTTGTCTCCCATGACGAAAATCCCATTCCTCCCCCAAAGCGCTTCTCTGCAGAAGTTTCATCTGGTATCCAGCTTTGCTCCCACCGGCTCCCAGCCCCAGGCCATCGAGAAGCTCACCGCCGGGCTGCTGGCGGGAGGGCGGGCCGGCAAGAATTTCCAGACCCTCCTGGGGGTCACAGGCTCGGGCAAGACCTACACCGTGGCCAATGTCATCCAGAGCCTCCAGAAGCCCACCCTGGTCATCGCCCATAACAAGACCCTGGCCGCCCAGCTTTACAACGAGTTCAAGGAGTTCTTCCCGGAGAACCGGGTGGAGTACTTCGTCTCCTATTACGACTACTACCAGCCTGAGTCCTACATCCCTTCCAAGGACCAGTACATCGAGAAGGACTCTCACATCAATCCCAAGATCGAGCAGATGCGCCTCGCTGCAACCGCTTCCCTTCTCTCCAGGAGCGATGTCATCGTCGTGGCCTCCGTCTCCTGCATCTATGGCCTGGGCAATCCCGAGAACTTCCAGAAGATGGGCTTTGAGGTGAAGGTGGGCGAGCGGATTTCCCGAAGGGAGATCCTGGGAAAGCTGGTGGACATTCTCTTTGAGAGAAACGACCTGGACCTCTCCCCGGGCCGCTTCCGGGCCAAGGGCGATACCGTCGATCTTGTGCCCGGCTACTTCAACAATATCGTCCGCATAGAGCTCTTCGGAGACGAGATTGAGAGGATCTGCGAGGTTGACCGGCAGACCGGAAGGGTCCTGGAGGACATGAACTACTTTTTCATTTATCCTGCCCGCCATTACGTCATCCCGGAAGAGGAGCAGAAGGCGGCCATAGAGACCATTCTGGCCGAGCTGGAAGAGCGACTGCCCACGCTCGGCATGATCGAGGCCCACCGGCTCAAGCAGCGCACGCTGCACGACATGGAGATGATCTCGGAGACGGGAAGCTGCAAGGGCATAGAGAACTATTCCCGCCATTTCGACCGCCGCCAGCCCGACGAGGCCCCCTACTGCCTGATCGACTACTTTCCCGAGGACTTCCTGCTGGTCATCGATGAGAGCCACCAGACCCTGCCCCAGCTGCGGGCCATGTACAACGGCGATCGTTCCCGAAAGAAGAGCCTGGTGGACTACGGCTTTCGCCTGCCCAGCGCCTATGACAACCGGCCCCTGCGCTTTGAGGAGTTCGAGAGGCACATGAGAAATGTGATATTCGTGTCCGCCACTCCGGGCGCTTACGAGCTGGAGCGCTCCGCCCAGGTGGTCGAGCAGATCATCCGGCCCACCGGCCTGCTCGATCCGCTGGTGGAGATCCGGCCCATCGAGGGACAGGTGCGGGATGTGATGGTCGAGATTCGCAGGGTGGTGGAAAAGGGCGACCGGGCCCTGGTGACCACGCTCACCAAGCGGCTGGCCGAAGAGCTGACCGACTTTCTGGCTCAAAATGAGATCAAGGCCCGCTACCTGCACTCCGACATCGATACCCTGGAGAGGACGGAGATCATCCGCGAGCTGCGGCTGGGGAAATTTGACGTCCTGGTGGGCATCAACCTGCTGCGGGAGGGCCTGGACATACCCGAGGTGGGCTTCATAGGCATTCTGGATGCCGACAAAGAGGGCTTCCTGCGGGATGAGAAGAGCCTCATCCAGACCATCGGCCGGGCCTCCAGAAATGCCAACTCCCGCGTCGTTCTTTATGCAGACAACATGACCGGCTCCATCCGGGCGGCTGTGGCGAAGACGGAGCAGCGGCGGGCGATGCAGATGGCCTACAACCAGGAGCACGGCATAGTGCCCCGCACCATCAAAAAGCCCATCCGGGAGAAGGTGGTGGAGATCACCGACACCAGGCACATTCCCAAGTCGGACCTGCCCAATGTGATCATCGAGATGGAGGCGGAGATGAGGGCGGCGGCGGAGAGGCTGGATTTCGAGAGGGCCATACAGCTGCGGGATACAGCGCGCAGGCTGGAGAAGGAGATGAAGGTGGGTTAGCTGGAAGTCAATTGCCTCTTATCGTATAATTAGTAAAAATATTATACAGATCTATTGCGAGATTTGTGTTTTATGCCAGGTAATGCTGCAACAAAATCGCTGTAAGGTCTTCCAATTGCGGCCAGGTAAAGGAATATCCCCGCCCATGCCCAGACGGCCAAAGCAAACGGTATTGTGATCATCAGGAAGAACGTGAGCATCAGGACTAATCCGATGAGAAATAGCAGGATGGCGATCAAGACATATTTGAGGCGGACAAGATTGCCTATTTTATCATACATATGTATTGCCGCTTTAAGTTTTTAGCCGTTAGCTGTATTCTCGCTTGCCCTTATAGTTCCTGTCTGTGGCACAGAGTCAGCATGAAATACAACATAGGTTCCTTGAAATGGAAAGCTGCTCATATATCGGCTGCTATGGCATAAAGTTTTTGTGCCGTTCTCAGGCAAAGCCTCCATAATCTTCGCTAAAGCGGATCTCTGAGTCGAAAGCCGGTTCTTAAGTCATGCCTTACATCATTAGCATTGTTCTAATATACTGGCTGACATAGTAGTATAAAGAAAGATTCTGGTGGATAGAATACGGGAGCACTGGCTGATAATCGGATGAACAGCCTGTTTGAAGTGCGGGAATCACACAGACAAGAAATGGGTGGAGCATGAGCAATATGGAAGGACTCTCATCAACCGAAGTGGCAGAGCGCCAAATGCAATACGGCCCCAACGCCTTGCCCGTGCTTCGATACCGCTTACTGCGGCTCATTCTGCGGCAGTTTCGAGGGATCTTTAATCTGCTCCTCCTGGGCGCGGCAGCTGTGACATTTGCGTTGGGAGAGGTGATTGACGGTTCGTTTATCCTGCTTTTCGTTTTCCTTGGGACCGCGCTCAATGTGTTTCAGGAGTACAAGTCAAATGCTGCGGCGGATAAACTGAAGTCATACTTCGTGCGTTCGATTACCGTTCGGCGTGATGGTCATGATCAGGAAGTGCCCATCGTTGAGATTGTCCCTGGTGATATCCTGAACCTCGAATCCGGCGATATTGTCCCGGCGGATGCCGTTGTGCGACAGGCAAATAGTCTGCTGGTTGATGAGACAACGTTTACCGGTGAGAGTATTCCAGTATCCAAACAGGCTGCCACGGCTTTGACGCAAGAAGCAGATGACGAGCATCGCCTCTTGCAGGGGGTGGTCATCATAAGCGGCAACGCGCTGGCGGAAGTTACCGCAACCGGCACAAGAACTCGCTTCGCAGCGATTGCAAAAACTGCCTCTGCGGTGCAGGCGGAAAGCGAGCTTACCAAGGGCATTGACCGCATCAGCACCTTCATACTGCGAGCGACCCTTATCACCCTTTTGTTCGTTGTCCTGGCAAACGTCCTGATTGAAGGCAAAGACACGAATATTCCCCAGCTGCTCGTCTTTGCGATTGCGCTTGCAGTTTCGGTTATACCCGAGGCGCTGCCGCTGGTCCTGACGTTTTCCCTCTCGCGCGGCGCACTGCAGCTCGCAGAGAGAGATGTCATCGTCAAGCGGCTTTCCTCAGTGCAGGACCTCGGATCGGTGAACCTGCTCTGCACCGACAAGACCGGTACGATCACCGAGAACCGCCTGGTATATCAGAACAATTATATCGCTCCCGATTCACGCTTCCACCCGCTCGTGCTGGCACGCCTGGCGGCACATGGCCTTAAGGAGCATAGTCCGGAACCATTTGATCGTGCGACCGACGAGGCACTTTCACCGGAGCAGAGGAAGGAGCTTGCAGCTTTTGAACTCCTGGAGGAAGAAGCGTTCGATCCGGCTGTGCGCAGCAACGGGGCCGTGGTGCGCCTGGGCGATGGCTCGCGGTTGCACATCCGCCGGGGCAGTCCGGAGTACTTTTTTGAGCGGGACCTGGCCCCGCGTGAGAAGCTCGGCGCCTGGCTTGAGGATGAAGAACGACAGGGCCGGCGGGTGCTCGGCGTCAGTTACGATGACGGCAGTGGCGCTATGTTTGGTGGTTTTGTATCTTTTGCTGATACTCTAAAAGCCACTACCGTCGAAACCATCGCGGCAGCCAGGCGGCTGAATGTGGCTATCACGATCATCACCGGCGATGCCTTGAAAGTGGCCGAAGCTGTTGGTCGAGAGGCGGGGCTGGTAGCCAACAGCGATGAAGTTATCAAGGCTACAGAGTTTTTGGCCCTTCCCGTCCAGGAGCGACATAAACGCATCGGCACAATTCGCGTTTTTGCTCGCACCACGCCCGAGCAGAAGCTGGAGTTGATCGGACTTCTCAAAGAGCAGTACACCGTCGGCTTTTTGGGGGAGGGGATAAACGATGCTCCGGCTCTGAAGGCCGCGCATGTCTCGATGGTGGTGCAATCGGCCGCGGACGTGGCCCGCGAGACCGCGGACATCGTTCTCGTAAAAAACGATTTGCGAGTGATCGTTGACGGCATCCGCTTGGGGCGCGAGACTCACGCAAACACGCTGAAATACATTCGCGCCACGCTTGTTTCCAACTTTGGCAATTTCTATGCCGTCGCAATCGGGTCGCTCTTCATCAGCTTTTTGCCAATGCTGCCAAAGCAGTTATTGCTCCTCAACCTCCTCTCAGATTTTCCGATGATGGCAATCGCTTTTGACCGCGTCTCCGAGCAGGAAGTGGCCCGGGCGCAGCGCTATGACTTCCGTTCGCTCTATATCATCTTTATTACATTGGGGCTGGTCAGCACAGTCTTTGATTTCATCTATTTTGGGCTATTCTATCGCATATCGCCGGAGGTGCTGCAAACCAACTGGTTCATCGCCAGTGTGATCACGGAGCTCCTTCTTATGGTATCTATTCGGTCGATGTTGCCGATCGAAAAAGCCGGCTGGCCGGCACCACTCGTTGTGTTCATCTCGGCGGTGGCTTTTGCAATCACGCTTGCTCTGCCGATGATACCGTGGACAGCAACCCTTTTTGGGTTTACGAGACCAACAGCTGCCCACCTGGTTCTCATTATGGCGCTCGCCTTGCTCTATCTCGTTACTACCGAACTTGTGAAGCGACCGCTTGCCCGTTTCTTAAGCAGGAACTGACAAGGTTCACGGATATAAAATAATAAAATAATAATAACGAGTGAGGAGAGTAAGCCCCCTTCTGTTCTTTGACGGCATTCAGCTTAGCGCCATACCCGAGCTTGGCTGGACGTCCGTGTTTTCAGCTCTATTTTGGCTTGCACCCACAGGGTTTCGCCGTTTCATCCGCCTCCCGCGCGACCTCAGCCTCTCGGCATCATCGCTTTAACGCGGAGCGGTCTCGTTTCTGTGCCAGAGCCGGAGCTCTCGCCCCACATCCTTAGGGGATGTCTGTGTGTCCAGTGGTGGGGGGACTTTCCACACCGGCCAGAATTGGCCAGCGGCAGCCGCCCTTCCTCTCTCGCTATTGCAGGTTTGATAAAGAATATATAAAACTATGCTCGAATGAATGCGAAATCATTCTACTTCACCTATAACTGCGGCCTCTTTATCCGCGATTGCAGCCTCTATAAGATTCCTGCTCATTGGACCCGCTCTAAAGCTATTTTTTTGGCATTCGCGATCTGCAAACTCAGGCTTTTCGAAATATACTTATCCTTCTGCGATTTTATTTAAGCAATGGCCCGAGATCAGAAAGATTACTACTACCGTCTGGCAAAACAAGAGGGTTATAGAGCCCGCTCCGCCTATAAGCTGCTACAGGTAAATGAGAAGTTTAACATTATCAAGCGAGGGGACAGCGTGGTTGACCTGGGTGCTGCGCCCGGCGGCTGGTTGCAGGTGGCGGCCAAGCTTTCTGGGGGCAAAATCGTGGGCGTGGACCTGGAGGGCATCGCGCCCATCCCCGGTGTGATAACCTTCCAGGCGGACATCACCAGGGAGAGCACCGTCGATCTGGTGAAGGAGGCCCTGGGCGGGGATGCAGATGTGGTGATCTGCGATGCTGCGCCCAACCTCACCGGAGCCTGGCACAGGGATCATGCCGTCTCCGTGGACCTGGCCCGCTCGGCGCTTAAAATGGCCAAAAAGCTGCTGCGGCCGCGGGGAAATTTCGTGGTCAAGGTCTTCCAGGGGGACCTCTTCCCGGACTTTTTGAATGAGGTGCGAAAAGAGTTTTCATCCGTTCACGCTCATTCGCCGCAGGCCTCCAGAAAGGAGAGTGCCGAGACCTACATCGTGGCGAAAAAGCTGCTCACAAGCCCCGTTAGAAAAGGCGACATGCTGGACGTGCAGATTGAATCTGTGGGCAAATCGGGAGACGGTGTGGCCATTGTGGAAGGCTTCGCGATCATCGTGCGAAAAGCGCAGCAAGGCGAGAAGCTGCGGGTGAAGATTGATGCAGTCAAACCCAATTTTGCCTTTGCCGACATCCTGGAGAGAAAGGATTAATAACCTGCCCAAGAAAAGCAGAAGGAAGGGTGATCTTATGGAAGACAATGCTGTGATTTTCATCGGTGACAAACCAGTCATGAACTATGTTCTTGCCGTAATGACCCAGTTCAACAAGCCGGTCTCCACAGTGACGCTGAAGGCTAGGGGCCGTGCCATCTCCCGCGCCGTGGATGCGGCTGAGATCACCAGGAACAGATTCATGCCCAATGTCATCGTCAAAAATATTACTATCGGCACGGAGGCCATTCAGAGTGAGGACGGCAAGACGGTGAATGTTTCCTCGATGGAGATCACGCTGGCCAAGACCTGAGGCTTCCAAAATCAAGATCAATTTTTAGGAAAAGTCTTAATATGATAAGATTAAGTTTATCTTATGGATAGTCCTGTAATAAGATCTGCTCCTGGGATCTTTTTGCTAATTTTTCTTTCTTTTTCGATTGCTTCTGCGTCTCTCGATATTAGCGAGTTGGTCCAACAGCCGTACCAAGACGCAGCTATGCTGGCCGGCCTAAACCTTAGCGGTCAGAATTTATCCGCAGTTCATCTGAATCGTTCTGATATGAATGGCTGCATTTTAAATGGCGCTGATCTCAGAGGAGCTTATTTGATGGGTGCGCAGATAAGCAAAGCCTTCCTCGTTAAAGCCAATTTAAGCATGAGCAATATGGAAGAAGCCTGTCTCCAGGGATCAGATCTCTCAATGGCAGATCTCAAGGGTTCTTGCCTCTTTTTATGCGACCTTTTTGGCTCTAACCTTAGCGGTGCCGACCTTACCGAAGCAAGACTGCAGCAGGCGACTGCAAGTGAAGCCAAACTGAAGGGCGCAAAGCTTGACGGTGCGAACCTGACTGCCTCTGACTTCTGCGGCTCGGACCTGACAGATGCCAGCCTTATTGGTGCGAATGCAAGACGCATCATGCTCGGTAATGCTCGCCTGGTTAATGCCACCATTGAGGATGCCAGTTTTGTGGGGGCCAACATGATCGGCGCTGATTTATCGGGAGCAGACCTCCGGGGAGCAGACCTCTCTGAGGCACAAATTTACATGGCGAAGTTTATCGGCTCGAATATGGCCCAATCCACTCTGATTTTTGCTAATTTGACAATGGCCAATCTAAGTTGTGCGGACCTTTCCGATTCAACTCTCACAGGATCTGGTTTATCGAATTGCGATCTCTCCTTCTGCAATCTCTCCAATGCGCTTCTTTGTGAGGCAAAAATGCATGGGGCAGTGCTTGTGCAGGCAAAGATGAATGGGACTGATGCTACAGATGCTTGCCTGGAAAATACGGATCTGAGGGGGGCGGATCTGACCGGAATGCGACTGGTCAGAGCCAATCTTGATGGCTCCAATATGAATGGATTGGACATGAGCGGAGCCAATGCCATCAGTGCAAAGATGAGCTGGGCAGATTTGAGCGGCAGCGATCTGTCGGCCAGCCAGCTCTCCCGGGCGGAATTTTACCGCAGCAACATGAGCCATACGGATTTGAGCAGATCTGACCTGGTCAGGGCATACATGATGGGAGCAAATCTAACCGCTGCAAATTTAACGGGCGCGAATCTGGCTTATACTGATCTCACTGGTGCCGTGATTTCCGGTGCCAGCTTAAATTCGGCAGTGCTGGAGGGTACGGCCATGAATGAAGCCGACTTGACCGGATCAGATCTCTCCTCGGCCCGGCTGCAAGGTCTAAATCTGGTGGGCGCCAATTTCAGCCGGGCCCGACTGCAGGGTGCAGCTTTGCAGGGGCCCATGCTCTTCCAGGATGTGAACATGAGCCAGGTCGACCTCACCGACGCCCGTTTGGAGCTGATTTTGATTAAAAATGTGAGTTTGGCCGGCGCAGATCTTAAGAACGCCAACCTTTCCATGATCATGATGCTGGGAGTGGACCTATCCGGAGCGGACCTGCGGAACATAAAATACGATGAATTCACACTGCAAAATCTGCTCAATTCCCGGCTGAACGGGACGCTTATGAGCGATGATTTGAGGAAAAGATTGGACCGCCTGAGGACAGGCAATTAAGATCTGCGGGAGAGAAGCATGACATATGAAACGGTCCGGCCTCGCAGGATCATCCTGACCCTGATCCTCACAGGGCTGCTGCTTTCAGCCTGCGCATCTGCCGAGGATTCCTCAAAGATAAATCAGATAATATTCTCTTTTGAGGACCCCAGGATGACGGCCGAAGACCTGGCTTTCTATCTGGTGTCACATAACTACGATGCAAAGCCTGTGGGCGGCTATGTGGAATTGCGGGAAAGTGGCAAGACGTACAAGCTCATCCCCAACGGCGATAAGCCTGGATTATGCGATCTTTCTCTCCTGAAATGAAACAATTAATAAGGATAAAATTGATAAGAATATCTCTGTGTCAGAAGCTTTAGACCGGGTCGTAGCTTACCATGAGAGGACAAAGCATCAGCCACATGCCATGGCTCGCGGTCCAGGGGGGCTTGACTGGGCCAATCAGCCCTCTCCCTTCCGAGTTTATGAGGGTGCAATTCAAATCAAGCTGATGCGACAGGGATTTTCTCATATGCAGGAGGGCGCTGGACAGGGCGCACAGGAAGCCCTCTTCCTGCCGTCTTCTCTGAACAGGGAAAGTCTCTCCCGGCTTTTCTTCGAGAGCCTGGCCATCTCCGGCCAAAAGAGCTTTGCGGACTCTCGCTGGTCTTTGCGCGTGAATCCCTCCAGCGGCAATCTGCATCCCACGGAAGGATATCTCATTGCCGGAGACGCCGCGGAATTGCAGCCGGGCGTCTATCATTACGCGCCCAAGAGCCATTCTCTGGAGCTATTGGCGAAGATGGAAAGGGAGAGCTGGCAGTCGCTGGGCCTGCCGGAAGGAACGCTGCTCCTGGTCTTTTCTTCCATCTACCTGCGGGAATCCTGGAAGTACGGCGAGAGGGCATTTCGCTATTGCATGCTCGATGTGGGCCATGCCCTGGCGGCGGCAGCGGTGGCCGCACACAGCCTGGGCTGGCAGGCGGCGCTGCAAGACGATCTGGGGGGCGATGATCTGGCCGGGCTTCTTGGGCTGAATGAGCAGAGCCGATTTGCCGGCGACAGCCTCGCGCTGGAGCATGCAGATGCAATGCTGGCCCTCTTTTGCGACGGCAGGAAGCATAAGCTCTCTCTTCATTCTTCCGATCTTTCTCTATTGAACCTGAAGATGCAGCCGGCGCGTCCCAATATCCTCAGCTCGCAGATTGTTCCCTGGACTGCCATAGATCTGGTCAGCGAGGCCGCCAGAAAGCCGCCCACTCATGATGTCTACGCTGGCTACAATTCCTCGCATTCCGATGGACAGCCAGATGGGCGGATCAATGCAGTCTCTGATACCGTCTCAAGGTACCGTTCCATCCTGCGCCGTCGCCGCAGCGCGAAGGATATGGACGGCAGAAGTAGCATGTCCCTGGACGGCTTCTTTGCCATTCTGGGAGCAACTCTTCCGAAAGCACCTCCATTCGGCCTTCTGCCCTGGAGGCCATGTGTTCACCCGGTCGTCTTTGTGCACAGAGTGGAGGGGCTGGAAAGGGGGCTGTACATTCTCTTGCGGGATGCCGGGCAAAAAGAGGATCTTCGAGGGGCAATGCTGGCGGATTTCCTCTGGGAGAGGCCCTCGCGCACGCCCGGCGGCCTCCAGCTTTATCTTCTGGCGCAGGGAGATAGCCGCATAGCCGCCAAAGAAGCATCCTGCCGCCAGGACATAGCCTCGGATGGATGCTTTGCCGCCGCCATGATGGCCCGGTTCGAGGAGCCGCTGCGAAAATATGGGCCCTGGTTTTATGCAAGGCTCCACTGGGAGTGCGGCATGATCGGCCAGGCGTTTTATCTGGCGGCGGAGGCGGCCGGTTTCCAGGGCTGCGGCATAGGCTGCTTCTTCGACGACATGGTGCATCGCATGCTTGGGCTCTCGGGGCGCGATCTGCAGGACTTGTATCACTTCACAGTGGGAAGGGCGCTGCCCGATCCCAGGCTGATTGATCTGCCCGCATACGACTGAAAAATTGCTCTGCAAACGCCCGGCTTCATGGTGCCTGGTATTTCACCAAAAGAGTAAAATGTATTTGGCGATAGAGCCCATGACAATGAACTTGATGGCAAGAGTGATGCGCTCGGAATTGATCCTGCTTGTTGTGCTTTGCCTGGCCGCAGCGCCAGCATTTGCAGCTCATGAATCCGGTCCGGTTGGGCCTTATGTGGTATCCTTCGACATGAATACTACGATGGAGTACAAGGTCATCGTTGAAGCTGCATCCATTGGGACTACATCGATGGGTGTTGGTTTTACCAGGTACAACCTCACCATAGATAGCGCCGATTACCTTGCCTGGCTGATCCTGACCCGCTATGACGAGCCCATGGTGGCTAATATTACCGCCAATGAATATATCGTCTACAACGCGCTGGCAAATGCAGGGGCGGATGAGCCCAATCTCTTCCAGCCCTCGATAGACGGCAAGCCGGGAGTGCTGGGCAATTTCCGGTTTGAAAGACAGTTTTTGGGCGAGGGGCGATACCAGGAGGGCGATCTTGTGGTTGCAGCCGCCTACTCTCCGGATGCAAGAGACTATGAGGATGGAGTTTATCGGGGGAGGACCGACCTGCGCATCATATCCACCTATCCGTGGGAGATCATCCGCGATCTGCTTTACACCCTGCATGTAGAGGTGCCCAAAGAGGAAAGCGCGCCGCTCAATCAATCATCTCCCCTGAACCAATCGTTGCCCTTCGAGCTGTATTCTCCACTTTAGCCGGTCGTAAGCACTATCATCAGGGGCAATACACCCGGAGGACGGATAAAAAGGGGAGAGCAGGATGGGAAAAAATTGCTGCCATAATTTTTTAAATTGAATACCCCGCAGCTGCTGTGAGGTGCACCGTCGCTGTTTCGCTATTTCCGAAAGCTGAATGCGTATGTTCCTACGATTATCATAACGGCGTCTAATAGCAGGAGGAAGAGACAAGGCACACTACCATATTGGCTTTGGATTGTTGGATAGGATACATTTTAGATAATTTAAAATAGCTTCCTGACTATAAATACTCTGCGTGACTGTTCTATGAAAGTAAATGTTGGATTTGTAGGCTTTGACGGAACAGAGTGCAAGAGGACTATTCCTGCCATCCATCAAGTCAAGGAAGCTGAAAGAATTGAAGGCGATATGAATGTGCTGCTTCGCAGCCCCCATGCCAGGGCTAAGAGCATGCTTGCTAAGTTCACAAAGATGTGCAACGTAATAGCCTTTTTGACGGATGAGAAAGACAGAGCTGTTTGGGAGAGTGTTGGGACCAGAATAGAAGGCGGCTATGACGATTTTTTCGAGGAATCGGACGTAATAATCGTTGGAACTCCGGAGGGACATGAGCTACCTTACGTAGAGGCAAGCATAGCCCACGACTGCAATATAATGCTGATGGGAGGAGCCCAAAGAGGCGATATACTTAATGGTCTGGCTGAGAAGAATATCGGGATAACGGAAAAGGTCAGAGAAGATCTGGGAAGAGAGTTTTTCTTCGGCTTGGGGAACTACGATCGATTTCTCAAGGCTGCTCCAAAACTGGTCCAATGTACCAGCTGCAACACTACATCCTTATGCAGGACTGTCCTGGCCGCGAGTCCCATTGGCCTATGTGCTGTTTTGGGCAACCTGGATCGCAGAAGCGGGGATCCGCAAAACATCGTCAAGATGTCTCCAAACGCAATTCAGTTCGGGAGCGATGTGGGCCATCAAGGCAGATGCAGCAACTGTTTTTAAGGATGTGAAGTTCTCGATCAGGGCCAGCAAAGTTCCCATTACCATGCCGCATGTTCATCAACTGAGCCTTGTTTTTGTGGGAGAGCAGGAACCCGAGATGCTGCTTGAGCGACTATCCAATACGAGGCGTGTTGTGGTAATTCCCTATGATGATGCAGGAAAGAAGCACGACTGGACGGGCGAAATCCTGGAGGCCTTTGCATCCGGTTTTGAAAGGCCAATAAGCCCCGAGATCTTCGAGCTGCGTTTTTCAGATGCAATAATTCCCTTTAAGCTGGGCGATTATACAATAATGCAGACGGTCATGCTTGTGGAGCAGATGTCCGTGCCCGTGCCAAATTATGCCGAGGCGTACCTCTTGTTCTGCGGATTTGCAGCAGACAGAGTGCACGGCTCTGTGGACAGGGCACTGGGTGTGGTCCATGGAGTGTGGCCGGATAAACTGGCCTGACAAGTATGAAGAAGTCCAGGGATACTGCCGTCAAATGAGAAGGGGCAACCGAGAAAATACAGATTAAAATCCTGAGCGCTACACGTAGAGCATTGAGCGTACATGAAGAGAAACGAACACCTGAATGGCGGCTAAGGCCGCTGACCTTTTTATTTGGCCATTTTCATGGCAACCTTGCAGAAAAGTCTATATGTGATAAATATCTCAAAGTTATAGTGGAGGTTGAAATATGAGCAATTTGGTTGTGTTGGCCTTCGATACCGAGACTGCCGCCGGGCAGATGAGAGATGACCTGTTGAAGCTGCAAAAGGAACATCTAATAGGATTGGAAGATGCTGCGGTTATTGTTAGAAATAAAGAAGGAAAGGTTAAGGTGCGTCATGAAGTCAACATGGTGGGGGAAGGAGCTCTGGGCGGAGCCTTCTGGGGACTTCTGATAGGCCTCATCTTCTTTGTGCCTGTATTCGGATTAGTTCTAGGTACAGCAGCCGGAGCCATTGCCGGGAAATTTGCAGGTGAGGGTGTGGATGAACAATTCATCAAAGAAGCCGGAAACACCATTCAGCCTGGAAACTCCGCATTGTTCATGTTGATTAGAGAATCCACTCCGGATAAAGTAATGGACGAGCTGAAGAAGTACAAGAACGTCAAGGTATTGAAGACATCTCTATCTAAGGAGCAGGAAGAGCATCTCAGGGAGGCTTTTGCCGGTCATGATGTAAAAGTTACGCTTTAAAATCCGTCAAACAGTGCACTTGCTGGAGCTGCATGTGCGCGGTTTGACTTTTTCTTAAAAAAGTTTTGGTATTTATAGCTGCTTATTTTATATATAGTACATATCATTGATAGTCCCATATCCATTATCATTGTTCAAAAGAAACTATATATTTGATGAGACACAATAAGAAGAACAAGCCAAGAAAAAGATCAGTCATCAACAGGTTTTCCATAGCAATTGATTGCATCAGGGGTTGAAAGCTTTGAATCTCTGGCGGTGCTGGAATATAGCAGCTAGAACTAATCAACATTACCAAAGCATAGCGTTTATGGGATATCACTATGGTTCGCATTATCTGACGCCGAGGATGCTTTGGGTGGCGTTGCTCAAAATAAAGCAGAGAATCAACAGCGTGTATTAAGGGTGACCAACGATTGAATCAGTCAAACCAAGCGGGTCAATTAATCCAAAATGGCCATTCAAACCAGGGCGAAGTGATCTCGGTTACAGGAAGCGTGGTAGATTCACGATTCACAAGCTTGCTCCCAAGAATTCATAATCTGCTGAAAGCGGGAAATGCGATGATAGAAGTATTGATTCACCTCGATCCTGTGACGGTACGCGGAATTGCCCTTACTCCGTTGCAGGGGCTGGCGCGAGGTTCATTGGTGATAGATACCGGCCGGCCAATAATGGTGCCAGTGGGTGAGAAACTTCTGGGTCGAGTTTTCAACACGTTCGGCCTGCCCATTGATCATAAAGAAAAGGTTGAGGCTAGCGAATTTCGATCGATACATCAGGAACCGAAGAAATTATCTGATCAAACGACTACATCGGAAATTTTCGAAACAGGAATGAAGGCGATAGATGTTCTTGCGCCACTGGAACGTGGGGGCAAAGCCGGGCTCCTGGGCGGAGCTGGGGTCGGCAAAACAGTCTTGATTATGGAGCTGATTCAAAATATGGCGGGCAGATATAAAGGAATCAGCATCTTTTGCGGGATTGGCGAGCGGTGCCGCGAGGGAGAGGAACTTTATCGCGAGATAAAAGATGTGGGCGTGCTGGATAAGGCTGTTATGATATTCGGCCAAATGAATGAGCCACCTGGTGCCAGATTTAGAGTTGGCCACTGCGCTCTCACTATGGCTGAATACTTTCGGGATGATGCCAGGCAAGATGTCCTGCTGCTGATTGACAATATCTTCCGTTTTATTCAGGCCGGATCTGAAGTCTCAGGGCTTCTGGGCCAGTTGCCATCCAGAGTGGGTTATCAGCCCACCCTGGCTACCGAACTGGCAGAGCTTGAAGAGCGGATTTGCAGCACCAATACCGGCGCCATAACCTCAGTTCAGGCTGTATATGTACCGGCTGATGATTTTACCGATCCTGCTGTAGTGCATACCTTCGGTCATCTGTCTTCCTCTATCGTCCTCTCCCGGAAGATGACCAGCCAGGGTTTGTATCCCTCAATTGATCCGCTTCAATCTCGCTCCAAGATGCTGAGCCCGCATATCGTTGGAGAAAAACATTACCGAATAGCTCAGATGATCCGAAAGACTCTGGTAGAATATGAAGCACTCAAGGATATCATTGCCATGTTGGGTTTTGAGGAGTTATCGCAGGAAGATCAAAAAATCGTAAATCGAGCGCGCAGGCTGGAGCGCTTTCTGACTCAGCCCTTTTTCACAACCGAGCACTTCACCGGCCTTAAGGGAAAGATGGTCAAACTGGAAGATGCACTCGATGGCTGTGAGCGCATCCTCAATGACGAGTTCTCCGATTACCCTGAGAAGTCGCTTTACATGATAGGAAATATTAGCGAGGCAAAGAAATGAGGCTCAGAGTTTTTCTTCCAGCGAGAATTCTCATCGATCAGGAGGTGACAAAGGTAGTAGCCGAGGCAGAGAATGGTTCCTTTGGAATACTTCCCAAACACATCGATTTTGTGGCGGCACTGAGGCCTGGGATATTTTCTTTTGAGTCGGATAAAGAAGAAGAGTTTCTAGCCACCGACGAGGGAATTCTGGTAAAATGTGCTTCAGACATTATGGTTTCCACAAGAAAAGCAGTGCGTAGCAAGAACCTTGGAGAGCTGAGAGAGACTGTGGAGCATGAATTCCGGATATTGGATGATCGAGAGCGGAAAACTCGCTCCATTCTGGCCAAATTAGAGGCAGATTTCACCAAAAGATTCTTGAAAATGCGTGAGCGTGGATGAGAGAGAGCGAGGTCGATGGCAGAACTATGGCAGAACTAAAGGATAAGGCTCAAGGAGAATTTGCGGAAAATATTGGCTCGAGCGAGGCACGCAAAATGAAAGCCAGACAGAATAAATCCAAAGGCATTTGGTTTGGTCTGGGAATGATGGGCATGGTGGGGTGGTCTGTGGCCATTCCCACTTTGATTGGTGCGGCAATTGGAATCTGGCTGGATATCAACTATCCGGGGCATATTTCCTGGACAATTGCTTTCCTATTCGCCGGCCTGGCCGTTGGATGTGCCAATGCCTGGTATTGGGTTGAGAGAGAACGAAAAAAAATTGAGGGGAGGCAAAGCGATGAATGAATCTCTAATGCTGATTCTCAGCCTCGCATCAGGCATAATCTTCGGACTTTTTTATTTCGGTGGGCTCTGGCTGACGCTCAAGCATATGCCTGATTCAAAGCAGCCAGCTCTTTTAACCGTTAGCAGTTTTCTGGGGCGATCTGTATTGTGCCTTTTTGGTTTCTACCTCATTTCAGGCAACAGTTTAGAGGCACTGGGCTTCAGCCTGGCAGGATTCATGTTGTCGAAGTTTACGCTAATTCGCCGTTTCAAACCTCATGCTCGTTTGGAGGTATAAATGGTTGAACTGAGTCCTGATGAGGTTGTATTCTGGCAATGGGGTTTTCTCTCCCTCAATGAAACCATAGTTTTTACTTGGCTGGTAATGGCATTGCTCGTTCTTTTTGGCTGGCTGTCAGCACGCCGTCTCTCAGTGGAGCCCCCCCTCTCGCGCTCGCAAAACCTGTTTGAAACCATGATTACCTATATGCAAAGCCAGATACGAGAAATTGCCCAGATGAATCCAGATCGCTATTTGCCATTCTCAGGCACTTTATTTCTGTTTATATCATTTGCCAATTTGCTGGACATCATGCCTGGTTATCGAACTCCAACCAGCTCTCTTTCCACAACGGCAGCGCTAGCGATTTGTGTCTTCTTTGCTGTTCCCATTTATGGAATTGCACAATCAGGCATTGTCGGCTATCTCAAACACTATGCAGAACCTACTGTCTTAATGCTGCCTTTCCATGTTATCGGAGAGTTTTCGCGCACACTGGCCCTGGCCGTGAGGCTGTTCGGGAATATGATGAGCGAGACCATGCTGATCGCTATTTTGCTCACCATCGCGCCTCTATTCTTGCCTGTGCTGCTGGAATTGCTGGGGCTTCTTATCGGTCAAGTGCAGGCGTATATCTTCGCGGTTCTGGCCACGGTGTACATAGTCTCGGCAAGTTCGAATGAGGAAAAAATCGCAAAAGATTCTAACGGAGGAATTTGATATGGCTGGTGTTGATATGGCAAGTGTGGATACTATTGCCATGGCTTCCATTGTTGTAGCCGGAATGACCATGGCTATTGGCTCGATTGGGCCGGCGATAGGCGAGGGCTGGGCGCTGTCCAGAGCATTGAGCGCTATTGCTCAGCAGCCTGATGAGGCTAATAACATAACGCGAACTCTGTTCGTCGGCCTGGCAATGGTAGAATCGATAGCCATATACTGTTTCGTTATATCCATAATCCTGATCTTCGCTAATCCATTCTGGACCTATGTGGCAAAATAGGAGGACAGCGTGCAGATCGATTATTTCACCACAATTGCCCAGATTATTAATTTCCTGATACTGGTCTACCTGCTTAGGCGCTTCCTGTACAGGCCTATTCTAAAATCGATGAATGAGCGAGAGCAGAAAATAATCTCTCGATTGAAGGAGGCAGAACAGAAGAAGAAAGATGCGGAGCAAGAAGTCGAATCATATCGCAAAATGTTGCAGGAATTGTCAGATAAACGTCAGGATATGAATGCAAAGGCTGCGAAAGAAGCACAAATATTACAAACCGATTTGATAGAAAAGGTGCGTAGCGAGGTTGAGGCGAGCAGAGTCAACTGGAACGAGGCTTTTTTGCGCCAGAAGGAGTCGCTGCTCGCAGACTTGAGCCGGCATGCGGGAGACGAGATATACGCCATCGTCCGCCGCGCGCTTCAAGATCTTGCCGATGAGGATCTGGAGAAACAGATAATCAATGCTTTCATCAAGCGTTTGAAGAATATGGATGCTTCTGAAAAAGAGAAATTCAAGGAATTTTATAAAGCATCCGGACAGCAGATTACGATGAGGAGCACCTTTGAGATTCCCGAGGATATGCGCCGGAGGATACTGGAAATTGTCAATGATCAAACCGGCGTCGACGTGAAAATGCAATATGAGATTGCTCCTGACTTGATCTGTGGGGTGGAGATGAGTGCCCACGATACGAGGATCGCCTGGAGCATCGCCAGTTATCTGAATGCTCTGGAAGCGGATTTGTCAGAAGCGCTAGCGCAAAGAGCAGTCGAGAAGAAGCAGAGAACGGATGTTGTGGATAATGGAAACGAACGAGAATAAGGAACTACGGGAAGCTCTGACGGATACTTTCGCTGCCCTCAGTCAAACGCTTGAAAATTACCAGCCTCAGCTAGGGTTTGAAGAGATTGGAACTATATCCTTTGTCGGCAACGGCATTGCTCGCATTAAAGGCTTGACGCATGTAAAGTCTGAGGAGCTCATCAGATTTCCCGGCGAAAAATTGGGGATCGCCTTCAACCTCGATCCAGAAGAAGTTGCGGTTATCATGCTCGATAAGGGCGAAGAGATCAAAGCCGGACAGGAAGTGCGCCGAACTGGAAGGGTCATGGATGTGCCCGTGGGAGAAGGGCTTCTGGGTAGAGTGGTAGATGCAACAGGAAGGCCGCTTGACGAAGGAAAACCCATCCGCACTTCTGAAAGACTACCCATAGAACGTGAAGCTCCGGCGATCATGGACCGATTTCCGGTGAATGTCCCGCTTCAGACGGGAATACTGGTGATAGATGCCCTGATTCCTGTTGGCCGCGGCCAGCGTGAATTGATATTGGGAGATCGTCAAATTGGCAAGACTGCCATCGCCCTCGATACCATAATCAATCAAAAAGATAAAGAAATTATCTGCGTTTACTGTGCGATAGGACAGCAGCGATCGGCAGTAGCCAGAGTGATCGCTGACTTGCGGAAATATAACGCCATGAAAAATTGCATCGTGGTCGTGTCCACGGGAGAGGATCCTCCCGGTTTGAATTTTATTGCACCCTATTCAGCCACAACCATGGCTGAGTACTTTATGGAAATGGGGCGAGATGTTCTGATCGTATATGACGATTTAACTCATCATGCTCGATCCTATCGCGAGCTCTCTTTGCTTCTGCGGCGGCCGCCGGGCAGAGAAGCCTTTCCTGGAGATATATTCTATATCCATTCGCGTCTGCTGGAGCGGTCCACACACCTGCGTAGCGGCGGATCACTCACGGCGTTGCCCATTATAGAGACTGAAGCTCAGGACATTTCTGCTTACATTCCCACCAATCTAATCTCTATTACTGATGGCCAAATTTATCTATCACCGGAGCTGTACGAAGAAGGAGTTTTGCCTGCCGTTGATGTGGGCAAATCAGTTTCCCGCGTAGGAGGAAAAAGCCAGCTTCCGGCATATCGTGAGGTCGTGGGAGATCTGCGTCTTTCTTATTCACAATTTGAGGAGCTTGAGGCTTTTGCACGATTCGGCACCAAGCTTGATGAGGAGACGCGAAAGACTCTGGCACATGGGCGGACCATCCGTGAAGTCTTAAAACAGAGCCAATTCGAGCCAATTCAGGCGCCAGAGCAGATTGCGATTCTTCTGGCGATGGCCGCTGGCATTCTGGATGACATTCCATTAGATGAAATTGACTCTGCGAAAAGGATGATAGGAAAAGCTCTTTCAGAACAGCTGCCTGAATTGCATAATCGAATTCAATCCGCTGAAAAGCTCACGCCTGACGACCGGAAGGCGCTTCTGAATATGTCTCGAAGCACTCTTAAAAAGGAAAATAGTATCGAAAAATAGGGGAAAAAAGATGGAAGAACTGGAAAATCTGAAGAGAAAGATCAGGAATGCCGAGGATTTAAAGTCGGTTGTTAAGATAATGAAGGCTGTATCGGCATCCAACATTCGTGAATACGAGCAAGCTGTTGAATCGCTCAATGAGTACAATAGGACCATTGAGATGGGGCTTCAAGTCGTGATGATGCACAAGCCAGCCGAGCTTTTGAGCGCAGCGTCCCGTGAGAGAAGAAAGCGTCTAGGCGCTGTGATCTTCGGTTCCGACCAGGGATTATGCGGCAGTTTCAACGAACAAATCGCGGCATATACAATCGATAAAATTAAAGAGATCGAGCATGAAGATCGGATCGTCCTTGCAGTGGGTGAGCGCGTCATCTCTCGACTTGAAGAAGCAGGACAGCCCATCGAGGCGCATTTTTCATTTTTCGGAAACCATCTTGGTATCACACAGGTTATGCTGGACGTGCTCGTCGAGTTAGAGGTGTGGCGAACGAAAAGGAGAATTGATCAGATCGTCCTTTTTTACAACAAGTCTGTTTCAGGTGCAGCTTTCCGTCCTCACATGGCTTCCCTCTTTCCGCTTGATATGAATTGGCTCAATAGCCTGGCAGAAAAAAAGTGGCCTTCTCACACTCTGCCCACATTTTCCATGGACCCCAATCAACTTTTTTCTTCCCTGGTGCGTCATTATCTCTTTTTCTCTCTTTATCGTGCTTTTGTCGAATCGCTCGCCAGCGAGAATGCCAGTAGACTATTATCCATGCAGGTGGCAGAGAAAAATATAGAAGAGCACTTGAATGAGCTTAATGTCCAATTTCATAGACAGCGCCAGACAGCAATCACTTCAGAATTACTTGATGTTGTAACGGGATTTGAGGCAATAACTGGTCAGCATATCGAGAGGAGGTGAAGACACGCGATGCACTTCCAGCATCGTGAAGTTGCGGTCCAGCCCGGCTGAGGATGCAAGAGCAGTTGCCGCAGATGAGGTGGATCTTTCTTATTATTCCAGTTTTGCTTCTTTCGTCACTTTAAATTTGAAATGCCCTGCCAAGTATCAAGGCTTCTCCCTGCTGTAGAAAATCTTCTTGACCAGCTCTGCAGCCGCGATGTAAATCCCCACAATAACCGCAACGATGGCCAGATAATAAGCTGATATTTTTGTGAAGCCAAAGGGCTCCGATAGCGGGCTGAATGGCAGGATGATAGTGAAAAGGCCGACCAGAAGCGTCACAACCATCAGCGAGGTGCTCGGTCGGGACGAGAAAAATGGTCTTCTGGTGCGAATGACCAGCACAACAAAGGAGGCTGAAACCACTGACTCGATGAACCAGCCGGTTCTGAACTGGTCCACATTTGCGTGCAACAGGAACAACAGCGCTCCAAAGGTCAGGAAATCAAATAAAGAGCTCAGCAGGCCGAAGGTCACCATGAAGTTCCTGATGAATCCGATTGACCACCGCCTTGGCTGTGATACCAGTTCGGGATCTACCCTGTCCCCGGCAATGGTCATCTCCGGAAGGTCGGTCAAGAGGTTAGTGAGCAGTACCTGTGTGGGAAGAAGCGGAAGGAAGGGAAGGAACAGGGAAAGCAGGGCCATGCTGAACATATTTCCGAAATTGGCGGAGGTAGCCATGAAGACGTACTTCATAGTGTTGGAGAAGGTCTTTCTACCTTCTATGACGCCCTGTTTCAGCACACTGAGATCCTTTTCCAGGAGGACTATGTCTGCTGCCTCCTTGGCCACATCCACGGCGCTGTCTACAGACAGTCCGATATCCGCGGCGTGAAGGGCTGAGGCGTCGTTGATGCCGTCGCCCATATAACCCACCACGCATCCACTCTTCCGCAGTGCCAGGATAAGCCTCTCCTTCTGGTTGGGCTCCACCTCGGCAAAGACATCGATCTTCTGAACCAGCTTTTGCAGGGCCTCGTCGCTCTCCCGACTGATTTCGGGTCCTGTCAGAATTCCATCTCCGAGCAGGCCCACCTGTTTGCTGATATTGGTCGCTACAAGCCGGTTGTCGCCGGTGATTATCTTGAGGCTGATCCCCAACCGGCTCAGGTCGTGAATGGTCTGTCCGATGCCCTGCTTGAGTGGATCGAAGAAGACCAGAAACCCCAGGAACGTCATCTCCTTTTCGTCTCTGTCAAGGACGGCATCGGTCTCAACCGTCTTTCTGGCCAGGCCTAAAACCCGGAATCCTTTGCTGCTAAGCTCCTGGAATCTGGCCTGGATCCGGTCTTTGACCAGAGAGATATCCACCACTTCCCGGGCCATCACGGCAGATGTGCAAACTTCCAGGACATTGGCCAGGGCACCTTTGGTCACAATAGTATGCAGAGAGCCGGATGATGCCAGAATGCTCAGGCGCTTGCGAATAAAGTCATACGGCACCTCGTCTATTTTTTTAAAGCCGGAAACATCGGGTTTGCCATAACTGAGAATGGCCTGGTCGATGGGATTGTTGAACCCCGTCTCGAAGAAGGCGTTGACATAGGCCAGGAGAAAGACCTCTTCGCTCTCCTTCCCTTCGAGATCCAGAGCGGAGTGCATCTTCACCGTCCCTTCCGTCAGGGTCCCTGTCTTGTCGGTGCATAGAACGTTCATGCTCCCAAAATTCTCTATCGAAGCCAGACGTTTGACTATGACTTTGTGAGATGCCATTTGCCTGGCTCCGTGGGCCAGATTTATGCTGATAATGGCGGGAAGGAGCTGAGGTGTCAGGCCAACTGCAAGGGCCAGCGAAAAGAGGAACGAGTCTACAATGGGACGGGCCAGGTAGACGTTTATGGCGAAAATGGCCACCACCAGTAGCATCGTCACCTCCAGAAGCAGGTAGCCGAAGTGCTTGACCCCCCGCTCAAACTCGGTCTCAGGCTCCCGGACCTGCAGCCGCTGAGATACGCGTCCGAACTGCGTATCCGTTCCTGTGTGGACAACTACCGCCCTGGCCGTTCCACTGACCACGTTTGTGCCCATAAAAAGGCAATTGCTGCGCCTGCTTAGAGGCGTGTCCCGGTCCAGAATTCCCGGCATTTTCTCAGCCGGATAAGTCTCTCCGGTAAGTGTCGCCTCGTTGACGAAGAGATCTTTAGACTGAAGGATGTGCGAGTCTGCTGGAACGATGTCTCCCGCCCTCAAAGCTATGATGTCTCCGGGCACGACATGCTCCATCAGGACATCCTTCTGTATTCCGCTCCTGAGAACGGAGGCTTTGATCTGAATTATGGCCAGCAGACCGGCTACAGCATCTGCGGCGCGCCTCTCCTGCCAGAAGCCCAGCAGGCCGCTTATGAAAATTATAGTTAAGATAATCGACGCGCCGGTCACTTCATGGAGGTAGAAGGAAAGGCCAGCCGCAAATACCAGCAGCAGAATTATGGGGCTGTTGAACTGAGCCAGCAGCAAAAGGATAGGATAGGACTTTTTGCGGGGTTTAAGCAGGTTAGCACCATATCGCCGGAGCCTTTTTTGAGCCTCCTTCTCATCGAGCCCCGCCTCTGCTGCATCGAGCAATCTGAGCAGCTCCTCTGCAGGAAGAGACCAGGCGGCGGACAGATCACGGCTCACAAATATCTATTCGATTTCTGCAGGGATAACTCTTTCCAACACTCTTGCCAACACGGGAGGTGTTTTTGATATTCTCAGTATTTTCAGACCAAGCCGGTCACAAAATCCGTCCAGGCAAACCATAGTCTTAAGATCCTGCAGAGGATTAAATTTCTATGTGGCTGACACGAGGTGGCTCTTTTGGATTGCAGTAGCAGCTTTCTTATGGCTGATGGTCAGCCACCTGACGGAAATTGAAACGGCTACTCTGCCGTTGATCCGGGGACAGCCTGAGTGGATGCTCCTGGCAGCCATATTGCAGGTTCTTTATTACGCGGTCTTTGCAGCTATATTCAAGTCGGCTTTCTGCACCGTGGATATAAAAGCCAGGATCCGTGACATCCTTCCAGTTACCTTGGGCGCTTTATTCATCAATGTGGTCGCACCTACCTGGGGCATGGCCGGAGCGGCCCTGTATGTGGATGATGCCTCTCATCGCGGAGAGTCGCCTGCAAGGGCGGCAGCAGGAACGCTGCTGGCTCAGACGGCAGACTTCAGCGCCTTTGCTCTCATCCTGGCCGGCAGCATAGCCTACCTCTCCATGCAAAATAGGCTCCAAAACTATGAGATCGCCGGAACGGCCGTTTTGGTTGTGATATTATGCAGCCTTGCCTTTACTCTCATCATGGGGCTGTGGCGTCCAATACTGCTTATGAAGTTGCTGGTCCTGGCGCAGAGCGGAATAAATCGCTTGGCTAAGAAGGTTCACAGAAGTACAGTTTTGCCCGATGGCTGGGCAGCAAGAAATGCGGCCGACTTTTCCAGCGCTGCCGGAGCCATCGAAGCTCACCCGGAGAGGTTGGCACTGACTCTTGGCCTTGCCCTGGTCGCCCATTTGATCAACATCATCAGCCTCTACTCCTTATTTCTGGCTTTTCATCAGCAGATCGAGTTCGGGCCTCTGGTGTCGGGCTATGCCATGGGCATTCTCTTCTGGAACGTCTCTCCCGTGCCCCAGGGGATAGGAGTGGTGGAAGGGGTCATGGCCCTGGTATACACATCTCTGGGAATTCACGGATTCATAGCCGCACTCATCGTACTTGCCTTTCGGGCATTGAACTTCTGGCTGCCCATGCTGCTCGGCTTTATCCTGCTCAGGCGGGTGAAGATCCTTAAACCAAAGCTGGGAGCCTGAATATTCATCAAGCTAACCGGGATTCTCCGTGCCTCGCAGAAACAAAATATATCGCGGGCCACTTTAGCCTTCGAGAAGATAAGATTGCTCTGCCGCGAAGGCGATCTCCTGGCAGGGGTGTCTTTCCATGAGCAGGACATGGGCCATGACGTCGATGTATAATGGTTTTCCTGTTTTAGGCTGCATAGTTCAGGGATTTATGAATCAGTTCTGAGGCATTGGCGCCAAAAACAGTCTTATCAGCATCCATAGCCACATGGAGGATTCATGTAGACATTAGATGATATCTACATAAAAATCACCTTTTAATATTAAGCAAATGAACAATGGTATTTGGAGGAATCTAAATCAACTCAATCAAATTGATGCTGTCAATCGTGGCGCTGGGAATGCTGGTTGCAGTAGGCGCTGCCATTGATGATGCCGGCTTTGGAGGCTATGATGGTTTTGGAGGGCATGACGGCCCTGGAGAGCACGACGGCCCTGGAGGGCACGATGGTTCTGGAGGCCATGACGGCCATGATGGTTATGGCGGTCATGACTGGCTGAATCCCGGCGGTTATTATTACTATAGCTCGTGGTATCCTACCTATTACTATCCGACCTACACCTATCCGGCATACACCTACACCTATCCGGCATACACCTACACCTATCCGACCTACACTTACACCTATCCGACATACTATTATCCCACATACTACTACAATCCCGTAGTCTATGACCCCTGGTATGCAACCAATGTCTATGGATGGGGCGGATCGACTTATTACTATTCCAGTAGCTGGTCCTCGTCTCAAGGCGGATTCTACATCTAAACGCAAAAGTTTTGGCGGCGTCTGCCAAAAGCCGCCTCTGAAACTTATTTTCAAGTAATCAAGCGGCCAAGCTCTTCAGCTCTTCTTTTACCGCTTCATCCATTTCCGAGCAATATCCGTGCCCGGCACAGCTTACCGTATGCAATCTCTTCGGCTGGGATCCCCTGGCATAGGTCCGCTCTGCCAAACGGTAAGGTATGACGGTATCATTGCGGGAATGAATCATGATCAGCGGCCGGGGCGTTATCTTGTCGAGGTATGTCTCGGGGTCGATGGAACGGTAGAAGCGGGCCAGATCCTTATCTACCGCCCCCGCCGAGGCGATGGCGGCATCGGTATCATAACCGCAGGTGCTGATGGCCAGCACGCCCCTGGCGGCCGGGTCCAGGGCACATGCTATGATGGCAAAGCGGCCTCCATTGCTCTCTCCGGCATAGATGATGCGTCGCGGGTCGATCTCGGGAAGGCTGCGCAGGATCTCTGCGGCGGCCAGGGCATCATAAACCATCTTGTGCTCGGTGGGCTCTTCGCCCTTTAGAAACATCTGCAGATCTCCCTGTGCATCGATCCCCCCCAGATTTCTCTGGTCAAGGGTGATAGTGGCATAGCCAAGATCCGCCAGATGCCTGGCCAGCCCCTGCTCCCTCTCCTTGGTGACGGTGGCACCGGGCAAGAGCACAATGCCGGGAATGCCACTCTCTTTTGCGTCTGCTGCCCTCCTTTGGGGAATACGCAAGAGCGCGGCCATTTGCGCTTCGCGGCTAACAAATCGAACTTCGGAAAGGGTGGAGTTGCCATCATCCTCGCTCCGGCTGAGATTGTGGGGGGCAATGGAGACTTTATACTCTAATATTCCCTGATCGGATACATCCCAGTCACTGCCGCTTACTGAGGATGCGCTATCCGGAAAAAATTGCCATCCCAGGAGCAGGGCGATGACGGCAAAAAGGGCCGTCAATGCTATGCCCTTCCCGCGCCCAAGCATCACTTCACACCTCTTTTCAGATGCTGGGCTTCCATTCCTCATCTGCCATTTTGATCAAGCTGCCGTTTTCATTCAACTCATAGCCTTCAGGAATTTTTCCCCAGCTCCAAAGGCCTGATGCCGCAAAATCGGTCGAGTTGGTCGAGTTATTTGTCTCGTCTGGTTGGTTTGGTTTAGCGTGGCATTAATCTCTGATTGATTGGCCGGAGCGGGGGTTATATTGGCCAGAATCGACATGCCGCTTTCCTGACTGATCTTGATCGGCTCCAGCGACTGGCAGCTGTATGCCAGCGCAAAGAGGATTAGAGCCGGTATCATCAAATTTCTCATATCCATATTCTCCTATTAGCGTTTCCTGTTTCTATACCTTTCCTTTTCAAAGCTAAAAAATGATTGGTACAGCGGAGAGAAGAAAACACATCTCTAGATTGACATTCTGCTTCTCATTTCCAGATAGGCTTGCAAGCAGGCCCTTATCCGGAAGATTTCCGGCTCTGCTGGAAAGTCGGCCAGCAGCCTTTCCAGGTAGCCTTTCTCTTTTATGCAGGCAAGGGTGACGGGAAAGTGAATGTCGAAAATCCAGCTCAGATACATCAAACGCATGTCGCCCAAACTCTTGAGTGGGGCGATCCTCACCATCTTTCCCTGCAAAATATCCGAAATTGCTTCTTCGGAGAGCAACAGTTCATCAGCCATGCCCAGGTCAAGTGCCTGGTTGGGATGCTGATCTCTTATCTCAAAATGCTCAGCCACAATTCCCAGTATGTCCAGCTTGTCGGCATCCCTGATCAGTCTCGAGAAGAGAACTACTTCCGGTCTTTCTGAAATACGGATTTGATACTTGTTGTGATGCCAGATGCACTTTCTGATCAGATTCCTTTCTCTTCCCGGCAGGCAGGAAAGAATCCCGCATCGGTTGATGAGCTTGAGGCCGAGAAGGGCATGATCTTTGGTGATGCGGTCATCAAAGGAGCCAAAGTCCTTCAGCTGCTCGAATCTGCCCAGATCATGAAAGAGGGCCAAAGCCTCGGCCAGGGCCAGATCCTCTCCCTGCATGCCCAGGGATCCGGCGATTCTGATAATGTTCTCGCAGACCCGGCGGGTGTGCTGCAGCTTGAGATCAATGTTCTTTTCCACCTCTGGATTCCGGCTATGGAAATGACTGGTATAACCATCAAACCATCTGCGGCAGAAAGAGAGGCATTCCGTGTCCATGTCCGGATCTCGGGGACGATCGAATGCTATAAAATGCTTATCCAGGCAGGCTCAATGTCGGGTATCATTCTTGAAAGCGAATTTCATCTGCGAGCTGTCCACTTCCCAGTCGCCCAGGCTCTCGTCCTTTATAAAACCCGTGCAGAGCCAAAGCCCGCCTGCAAATGAATTCTCTCCGGGATGGTCTTCATTGAACTGGCAGAAGAGGTCATAGACGGCACGCCATCCCTTTTCTCCCATGTGCGGCCTTCCCTCCAGAACATATTCCACCTCATCCCAATCAGGGACAGCCATCTCAAAGAGGGCGATGAGAACATCGCATTCCTTTTGGCAGGAAGAGAATACGGCTCCTATTTCTTCCTTATTCAAGATCGATTTCATGACAAAAATTTAATTGCTGATCAGTGATGCGCTCCATGCGCATCCCCATGTGCGCCGTGTGGCGCGGCATCGGATCCCGCCTTAACCGCCAGGAAATCTTTATCGAGATAGGCCTGATGTGCCAGATCCAGGCACTCCTTGCAGATATTGAACATTTCGTCTTTGGGGCCTTTAAGAGTAGCCAGATTGAGTTTGACAGGTACCGTTTCCTTCTCAACAAGACACAGCGCGCACTTCAACTAAATCACCTTGCCACCGCTCTGATTCAAACGGTTATAAGCATTTCCTTCAAGCATAGCATTTCAAGGATAGCATTTTCAGGCATCTCCATTCCACCGGCGGTAAAGATCGTTCTCCACCCCGAGCAGATCGAGCACCCGGCCCACCAGCACATCCACCAGTTCGCTCAGGCTCTGCGGCTTTGAATAGAAGGCCGGGCAGGCCGGCAGGACGACCGCCCCCGCCTCGGCAGCAGCGACCATATTGCGCAATTGCACCAGGCTTAAGGGCGTCTCTCTGGGAACTAAAATCAGCCTCCTCTTCTCTTTGAGGCAGACGTCCGCCGCACGTGTGATGAGGGTGTCCGATGATCCGCAGGCAATGGCGGAGAGCGTTCCCATGCTGC
Organism: Methanotrichaceae archaeon; assembly: GCA_963844955.1. Lineage (GTDB taxonomy): Archaea > Halobacteriota > Methanosarcinia > Methanotrichales > Methanotrichaceae > Methanothrix. The sequence continues at coordinate 110,637 of CAWJQJ010000014.1, forward strand.
AGGGTATGACGACCATGCCATGGAAGAGATGCGAGCCGCTGGCGAACGGTGCGGCAAAGTCGCTGGGCGCATAAACCCGGTCGGCCAGCTCTTCCACATCCTTTTGCAGAAAATCGGTCTCAATTTCAATGATCTTTCGGGCCGAATCGGTCACTACCAGATGAGTCGTGCAGCCCTTTTCTCGCAAGACCTGGAGGAGCCGAATGCCGTACCGCACCCCTGACGCCCCGCTGATGCCCACAACGATTTCCATGTAGATCCTCTAATGAGACTATATCTATTCTATTTTATATCAAGCCTCTCTCGCGCAGAGTTCTCTCTTCGTCTCCCGTGATATAGGCAAAGATCTTGGGTCTCTCTCCGATAGTCTGCAGCAGATAAATCACATCAAAATCGATCCTCTCGCCTTTTCCATCTCTCTTGACATAATCGGACTGCCAGCGAACAGTCACCTGAACGTGAAATTCGTCCAGGGCTGTCACCTTCAGGCCGGAGATTTTCATGCTCTTGGTGCCGATGCTCCTATAGTACTCAAAGCCCTGCAAAATCTGCGACTGAAACTGTTCATCATTTTTTCCGCAGGCCACGCCGCCTGGATTGGCGGCAATGAAACAGTCGCTAAAAGCCTGCGCCGTTGCCTTTGCGTCGACTTTCGCCGTCGCTTGCAGGGCGCTATTGACCCTCGCCTCATATTGAGCGAAGAACTCTCTTATTCTCTCATTCATTCTCTCATTCATCCTTTTTCCATCTCCTCCAGTCGCAGCCGCAGCAGAAACTCCCGAAAAGCCTCCCCGTCCGGCAATTCCGGCAGGCAGCTGGCCTCATATGCCTCTTTCAGTTGGCCCATCTTTTCCATGACCTCCCCGTCTCCCGGGTCATGCAGGACCGGCGCATAGCAAATCCTGCCCTCGGTGAGAAGCGTGATTCCGAAATTGATGGTTCGCAAAGCCGTCCGGTAGCCTTTGCCCCCAATCCCTGGCTTCGCCTCGGATTTGATCTGGCTTTCCGCCATCCCTTTAATGGAATGATAGGTCTGCCGGCAGAGGTTCTCCTGCACCAGGGCCGATAGCTCCTCCTGGATGACAGAGGGCTTGATGAGGAGCGGGCTTGTGACATACCAGATGGCGTTGACGTTTCCCTTGATCAGTTGATTTATGAGGTGGCCCACCTCCCAGCCCAGCGTATCATAAATCTCTCCTCCCCGGGCAGCTATCTGCTGGCGGATGGTAGGCGAGATCCTTTCTGCGCGCAGAATGGCTCTGGTAGGGGCGATATAGATCATAACCAGGTCTATGTCGCTCTCCTTGCTCTGCATGCCCCACATGTGCGAGCCGACGCAGCTGATAAATAGCGTCTTCATCCTGTTGTTGCTTATTTCCGCCAATTCCTGCAGATCTATGCATAGTTTCATATTTTTTTCACCGATTGCAATTGTCTGCGGTTTCATGACGGATGGCTGCCGTCCTTGAGCCTTTCCAAAGCAGCCGCCACCATCACAGGGAAGGTTATGGTCGCATCGCCGTAAACCGTGACAAAGCTTGCTTTCTCCGATATCTTGCCCCAGGATATGGCCTCGGAGAGGGTGGCACCGGAAAGGCCGCCGTTCTCGGGGGAGTCCGTGGTGAGCTGTATCGCGAGGTCAAAGCTTTTAGGGGTGACGAGCATGGACTGCAAGGCGAAGTTCTTGGGAACGCCCCCGCCCACTATTACTATCCCCGATCTCTCGCATGCATAGCAGATGTCCACGATCTCCTTGATATCGGCAAAAGCATCTACGGTAAGCTCTTTTGTCTGGCTGTACATCCAGGCCTGCAGTCCGATCATGGAATCGGGCAGCGCCGGACAGAAGACGGGCACCTTCATCTCATAGGCTGAGCGAAGGATGGATCTTTCATCATCAATCCGGCTTCCCAGGATGCTCATCATCTCCCTTCCGGAGAGCGTCTCAGAACTTTGCGGCATGATGCTCTGCATCAATTCCTCGAATGCGGCAAAGTCCTCGTCTCTTAGAAATACATCATAAATCCGGCTTACCCCGCTGGCCCGCAGCGCCGCGTCGTCCGACTCGGCCTTCCCCAGGCAGTGGCAGCCGAAGGACTCGATGATGTCATGGACCAGGTTGGCTCCGGTTACCACCAACACATCCACATAGCCTTTTCTGATCAAATCGGAGACTACATGCCTCATGCCTGCCGGAACCATCGCGCCGGAGAGCGTCAAGAATTTGGTGAAATCCCCGGTAAGCATTTTTTCGTAAATAGCCACAGCTTCCGCCAGCCTTCGGGCTCCAAAGCCGCAGCGGCTCATTCTCTCTACCAGAGCATTTACACTCATCCCCGGCTCGATCTCCAGTTGCTGCACCGTATCCATTTAATCACCTTAATAATGATAATATTCTTCTGATAGTCCCTGAAAATTGTGATTGAACTTATGCAACGCGAAATTTTTTCTCATAAACCTTTTATACCAGGCCTTATGTTTAGCTTTTACGGAGGGTAAACAATGGCCGGCGAACCGATGGCAGTGGTTAATTATGTACCACTTATTATATTTTTGATAATGGGAGCTATAGTGCCCATTGCGGCTTTGGCTGCTATTAAGATAATAGCGCCCAATAAGCCAAGGCGCCAAAAGCTATCGACATATGAAGGTGGGCTGAAGCCTATCCGCGACGCCAAGATCCAGTATAGCGTTCAATATTACCTTTTCGCAATCGTTTTTGTGATATTCGATGTTGAGGTTTTGTTCTTATATCCCTGGATCTATGTCTACGCGAATAAAGCCATGCAGCAGTTCATGATCTTCGGACTCATGAATTACGCCGTCTTCGAGATGCTCCTATTCATCGTTGTACTGCTGGTAGGACTTATCTATGCTATCAAGAAGGAGGCTTTGCGTTGGGTATAAGCGATGTCATACCCGTGCCCGTAGCAATCGATGAGGAGATTGAGAAGTGGACCATATTCGGTCAACCTGTGGCCGAGGTCTGGTTCACAACTACGGAGAAGATCCATCAAATAATCGAGATGGGACCCATAAAGAATATCTTCAACTGGGGCAGAAAGAATTCGGTATACTTTTTAATGCAGCCCATGGGGTGCTGCGGTGTGGAGATGTTCGTTTTCGGAGCTGCACCCTATGACAGCGACAGATTTGGGTGCATCCCGAGAAACACACCCCGCCAGACGGATGTGATGATCATCTCCGGCTATCTCACCAGGAAGTACCTACCGGTCTTCAAGAATCTCTGGGATCAGATGCCTGAGCCCAAATGGTGCATAGCCATTGGCGAGTGTGCCATATCGGGCGGACCTTTCTATGATTCTTATAATATCATTCAGAATACAGCGGATCACTTCCCCATTGATGTCTTCATCCCAGGCTGTCCGCCCAGACCCGAGCAGTTCCTAGAGGGCCTCATCAATCTCCAGGAAAAGATCAAACAGCGCAAGGACAAGCGAGACTACTAGGAGGGATCTTTTCTTGACAACAGCAAGCGAGGTCTTAAGCTCCATCCAGTCTGCATTTCCTGGAGCCGTCCTTGACTCCAGAGTGGAATCGGACCGGAGGCTTTGGGCCACCATTGATTCCAAGAAGATTTTGGATGTCTGCAAACACCTGACTGCCAAGCTCAATTTCGATCACTACTCTGGGGCTGCAGGCCTGGACTGGATTGCCAAAAAAGAGATGGAGGTTGTGGAGATCATGGCCAGTCATGGCGCTCATCAGGTTGTGGCCATGCTCAAGGTCAGGACACCACGAGACAATCCTTCCGTCCAATCCCTGACCGGCCTTTACTGGAATGCCAACTGGTATGAGCGAGAGATCTGGGAGATGCTCGGCATCAATTTCGAGGGGCACCCGGAGCTTTATCCACTGCTTCTTTCCGACGAGCTGATGGGGGCCTGGCCCTGGAGAAAGGACTACAAAGGCTACCCCGACCTGACCACCGGCGAGAGGGCAGTGCAGATCAGCACTCCGGAGGGCTATACGGAATACCACATCCCTCCCACGCCAGCCGAGATAGAGGCGGGAACGGTGGTGGTGGAGCGGCCCAAGTACCCATCATTCCGGGAGCGGGAGGAGATGCATATCAAATCCGATTCCGAAATGATCATGCACCTTGGTCCTCAGCATGCCATGGTTCCCGGCCCCTTCCTGCTGGACGTGCTGGTGGAGGGTGAAAGGGTAAAGAAGGCCTTCCTCGATTTGGGCTACATCCACAAGGGCATAGAGAAGATCATGGAGAACAGGACCTGGCTGCAGGGCATAACCTACACGGACAGAATGTGCTACGTGGCCAGCCTATCCAACAACGAGTGCTACTGCGGTGCGGTGGAGAGGATCCTCGGCCTGGAGGTTCCCGAGAGGGCGCAATATATCCGCGTCATCCTGGAGGAGCTATCCAGAATCCAGAGCCATCTCATAGGCACAGGCGAGTTTCTGACGCTCATAGCAGGCGTCGGCTTCGCTCCCTGGCAGTACATGATCATGGACCGGGAGAAGATCATCTCTCTGATCGAGAGCGTTACGGGAGCCAGGCTGACTCACACCTTCGTTCGCTTCGGAGGCGTGCGAAATGATCTGCCGGAAGGCTTCGCAGAGCAGTGCCGAAAGGTTCTGCCCTATATGAAGTCGAGGACCGAGGAATTCATTGAGCTGTTTGCCCAGGACCCGATTTACAATATCAGAATGGAGAACGTCGGCTCAATCACACCTGAGGCCGGCAAGCGCCTGGGATGCTCGGGACCGGTGCTGAGGGCGACGGGCGTGGCCTACGACATGCGAAAAGAAGATCCCATACTGGTCTATCCCGATCTGGACTTCAAGATCATAACGGGAACCAGAGGAGATTCCGCAGACAGGATCGACGTTCGGCTTAGGGAGATTTTAGAGAGCATTCACATCATTGAGCAATGCCTGGATAAGATTCCCTCTGGGCCCATCAAGCCGGAGGCCAAGATCCCCAAGAAAGTTCCGGCAGGCGAGGCCTACTACCGGGTCGAGGATCCCAGAGGCGAGATGGGAATGTATGTGGTAAGCGATGGTGGCGACAAGCCCTACCGGGTAAAGGTCAGAGGGCCTTTTTACGCTACCTTCCAGACTTTGACCCCGCTCTTAGAGGGCGTCTATATTGCGGATGCAGTAGCCATTGCCGGTAGCATGGACGGCTGCCCATCCGAGGCGGATAGGTAGGAGGGAGAGGATTTGGACGGAATAATTGAGATGATCACTCAATTCGCCGAACAGGAGCCGGCGATATTCGCCTTGATCATCGGCATTATCGGTGCTGCGGTGATCTCCGGTGTGGTCAACGTGGGAGCCATGCTGGTGATCTGGGGCGAGAGAAAGGTCTTGAGTGATTTCTGCAACAGGTTTGGCCCCAATCGCGTAGGAGGAAGATGGGGCATACTGCAGCTTGGTGCCGATGCCATTAAGCTCTTCACCAAAGAGGATGTAATTCCCGCGGATGCTGATAAGGGAGTCTACGTCTGGGCGCCGATCGTGGCCTCCGTGGCCACCATGCTCGTGGCAGCGGCCATTCCCTTCGGGGCAATTCACCTGAACGGCAAAAACTATCCGCTGGTAGTGGCCAACATGGATATCAGTGCCTTCTATGTTGAGGCGGCCTTGAGCCTGATGGCGATAGCCGTTTTCATGGCCGGCTACAGCTCCAACAATAAGTACTCAATTCTGGGCGCCTTCCGGGGCATTGCCAGAATGATTGCTTATGAGGTTCCCATGGGCGTCTGCGTCATTTCCGTGGCGGTCATGGCCCATAGCCTCAACCTGGTGGAGATCGTAGAGAGCCAGACGGTTTGGTACGCTTTTGCTCAGCCCCTGGGATTTGCCATTTTCGTTATTGCTTTGATCACTGATTTAGGCAGAATTCCCTTCGATCAGAGCGAGGCAGAAGAAGAGATCATATCCGGATACAATACCGAATACAGCGGAATTCGCTGGGGTCTGCTCTACTTCCAGGAGTACAATAACGCCCTTCTGGGATCCATACTGCTGTCCCTCTTATTCCTGGGCGGCTGGCATGGACCGATCATACCCATACCCATCCTGGACATAATCTCTCCTTTGATCTGGCTTTTCATGAAGGTAGTAATCGTACTGTGGTTCCTCATCTGGGTCAGAAGCTCACTCTTCCGCCTGCGCATCGATCAGGTGACTGACCTGGGATGGAAGTGGATGCTGCCGCTCTCCCTGCTGAATCTTGGGTGGGCAGTCATAATCGGGTCTTACTTTGCATGAGGTGGCATAAAGATGTTGAAGAGAAAGATGATAAAGAACTTCAGCTGGCCTTTGAAGACCGCCACGCAGGAGATCGAGATAACCAGGCTCTATCCTGAGAAGATGATGGAGCTTCCTGCAGCGGAGAGAGGCATTCATGAGCTGGATGCCACCATATGCATCGGTTGTGGATCCTGCGCCAGGGTTTGCCCCAATAGCTGCATCGAGATGGTCAATTACAGGTTCGGCAACCCCCTCAAGAACAAGAAGATGCAGTTTCCGCAAATAGACTTTGGGAGATGCATGTTCTGCGGCCTGTGCGTGGATGAGTGCCCGGTGGAATGCCTGAAGATGGGCAAGAAGGTCACCATGGCCGGCTGGGAGCGCAAAGACATAGTAAAGGATCCTGAATTCCTGGCAACAAAGAAGTTCACCGCCAAAGAGGTTGCAGACCTCGAGGCTGAGGCCAAGAGGATTGCCGCCGAGAAAGCGGCTGCCAAGAAAGCGGCCGGCAAAGAAGGTGCCGCAAAAGAGGGTGCAGCCAAAAAGCCGGCGAAAGAAGGCACAGCTGCCAAGAAGAAGGAAAACAATGCAGAGGCCAAGCCTAAGGAAGGGGGTGCTGCATAATGGCGGAAAAGTCGGGCGCAAATGTCGTTCGGACGATATTCGAGCTACTGGTTCTGCTGGCAGCTTTAGGTGTGATCTTTGGCGGACTGGCGTTGATTGTGCTTCTCTCGCCCTGGTCGCAGACGGTCCTGGATAAATTACTATCTTATGACATACGATTTGCCATTGAGCTTATGGCCTTCCTGGTCATAGCGGCCATCATCGTACTTCTGTCGGCTCTTGTCGTCTACGCCAAGAATATTGTGCATAGCGCGCTCTACCTGCTGGGAAGCTTTGCAGGGGTGGCTGCTCTGTACATATTCCTGAACGCTCCCTTTGTGGGTGTGGCTCAGATTCTGGTGTACATCGGAGCCGTCGGAGTTCTGATACTCTTCGCCGTGATGCTCACGAGGAAGACGATTATGGAGGAGTCCCATGGTGAAATTTAAGATAATTATCATAACCCTGGCCTTCCTGGCTGCTCTCTTCGCCTCGCTCTCTCTTACCGATTGGGGGGCCAGCGAAAAACAGCCGTCTAGCTTTGAGCCTCGGGAAGGATTAAGGGTGCCGGAGAGCGGCATCGGAGACGTGGGAATGGAGATCTTCACATCTTACGTCTTCGCCTTTGAGATTCTGGCCCTGGTCCTGACGGCGGCGCTGGTCGGAGCGGTTTGGGTCGCACGAAAGGAGGTTGCCTGAGGAGGGCGACAACAGATGATAAGGAGGGAGATTTACCGATGATACCGTTGGAGCTTTACATATTGCTGGCTTCCACGATGTTCACCATCGGCTTGTACGGACTCGTTACTCAAAAGAACGGTGTCAAGCTTATGATGTGCATCGAGCTCTTGCTCAATAGCGCCAACATTAATCTTGTTGCCTTCTCAGCATACCAGCCCAATGTGAACGGCCAGGTCTTTGCCCTGTTCTCCATTGCGCTGGCAGCGGCTGAAGCAGGCGTTGGATTTGCCATACTGATATCGCTGTACAGGCAGTACGGAACCATTGACCTGGACACAATTAACGCCATGAGGTGGTAAGGAATGTACGCCGATTATGCATATCTGATTGTAGCACTTCCTGTACTGGCCTTCTTGCTATGCCTTTTTGTGGGCTGGCATCTGCCCAGAGGAGGAGGCTTCCTTACCGTCCTGGCCACCTTTGCCGGGCTTATACTATCTCTGGGGATATTCTCTGAGATATATCCGGACAAGATCATTCATCAGTCCATGCCCTGGTTCGCCAATTTCAATGTGGGCATACTGATAGATCCACTGGCTTTAGTGATGCTTCTCATGGTGACCTTCGTGGTTACACTGATTCACACCTATGCCAATGGATATATGAACGGAGATCCGGGCTCAGCCAGATACTTTGCCGAGGCGGCACTATTCACCGCTTCCATGCTGGGCCTGATCTACGCAGACAACCTTCTCCAGCTCTTCATATTCTGGGAGCTGGTGGGACTGTGTTCGTATCTGTTAATCGGATTTTGGTACAGAAAGCCCTCTGCGGCTGCAGCCGCTAAGAAGGCATTTCTCACAACACGCGTGGGCGACGTTCTCTTTCTGGCCGGCATAATTCTGCTTTACAATAATCTGGCCGATTTGAATCTCGCACTCAAACCGGGCGAATATCTCTTGCAGTTCCCGGTGATCTACGCCCATCTTGCCGAGATTGCTCCGGAGCAGCTGACGCTCATCGCCCTGGGACTATTGGGCGGCGCCGTGGGCAAATCAGGTCAGTTCCCCCTGCATGTCTGGCTTCCTGATGCCATGGAGGGTCCAACCACCGTCTCAGCCATGATCCATGCTGCGACCATGGTTACAGCCGGCGTTTATCTGGTGGCCAGAATGTTCCCGCTCTTCTATGCCGCGCCCTACGGGCTGACGGCAGTAGCGGCAGTCGGTGCATTCACGGCTCTCTTTGCCGCGACCATGGGCCTGACCTCCTTTGATATCAAGAGGGTGCTGGCCTTTTCCACAGTCTCGCAGCTGGGCTTCATGATGGCCGGTTTGGGAGTAGGAGCAGCAGTAGGAGCCTTTTCGGTGGGAGTATCAATGTTCCACCTCATCGGCCATTCCTTCTTCAAGGCACTGCTCTTCCTCTGTGCCGGGTCGGTAATTCACGCCGTCAACACCAATGACATGCGTGAGATGGGAGGCGTTGGCAAATACATGAAGTGGACCATGTACACCATGCTCATAGGCTCTCTGTCTCTGGCCGGATTTCCCCTTGTTCACGGGATTCTTCTCCAAGGACGAGATCATATTAATCGCCTACGAGTACGGCACAATGATCAACTTCCTGCCCTACATATTCCTGATATTGGCTGCGGTTCTGACGGCCATTTACACCTTCAGAATGTGGTTTTCGGTCTACACCGGCAAGGAGAGATCCGACTACGGAAAGCATGAGTCGCCCATGATCATGATCGGGCCGCTGGTGATCTTAGCCGTGTTTGCATTTGGATTCGGATTTGCGGCTCAGGACGACTTTTACGACTATCTTGGCTCCAATTTCGATAATTACGGCGTTGATTTCGATCATCTGGCCGGCATTGGCGGCCATCCCATCCCTGAGGGCGAGCATGGCGCCGCCCCGGCGGAAGGCGAACACGGTGCCGAAGCTGCTGAAGCTGCACAAGGAGGGCATGCAGCTGCCGGCGAAGGAGAGGCCGGCGAAGAGGAGGGTGAGGGAGAGCCCTGGTACATCCAGATATTGCCCTACATAGTCGCCATCGGCGGCATTTTGACGGCAGCGCTCTTCTACTGGGACAGAGTCAAGAAGTTCGATCCCAGCCAGGTCACCGGCGAGAGGGATCCCATCCGCCAGATGCTGCTCAAGGGATACTACCAGCATGAAATTCTTACCGCCTGGTTCTCTGAGACAATAGTCTACGGCACGGCATTGATCTGCAACATAATAGATATCAAGCTCGTGGACGGTTGGCTGAACTGGCTCTCTGCCTGGGTCATGGGCTTCGCACAGCATGTAAGAAAGGTTCAGACAGGCGTGGTGCAAAATTACGTCACTGCGCTGGTGCTGGGAGTCGTGGTCCTGGTGGTTGTAATTACTCTGGGAATGGAGGTGGGCCTGGTATGATCTCCAATGCAATATCGCTGATGATCGCCATCCCACTTCTGGGGGCGGTGGTATCCTTCTTTGCAGGAGGCAAGGCCAAATTCGTGGCTCTGTTAGCCTCACTCATACCCCTCTACCTATCCCTGCAAATGTATATGGAGTTTGACAAAACCTCGAAGATAATGCAGTTTGTGGAGAGCTACGACTGGGTTCCCTCCATCGGCGTCAAGTACACGGTGGGCGTTGACGGAATAGGCTTTCCTCTGGTGCTGCTCTCTACGATCGTATCCGTACTGGTGATAATATACTCCTGGGGAGAGACGAAGAAGCCCAATCAGTACTTCGCCCTGCTTCTCCTGAATGAGGTAGGAGTGCTTGGAGTCTTCACATCTCTGGACTTCTTCCTGTTCTACATCTTCTGGGAGATAGTGCTCATCCCCATGTTCTTCCTCATCGGAGCGTGGGGCGGACCGAGAAAGGACTACGCAGCCATCAAGTTCTTCATCTACACCCACGTGGCGAGCTTGGTAATGCTGCTGGCTATCTTCGGCCTGTACTTCACCTACCAGAATCCGGACGGATCGAGAACCTTCGATATGCTGACCCTGCTGGCTGCAACCGCAGACAAGACCATATTCCCAACCAGCTTGCTGAACATCATCTTCGCAGGCCTGCTCCTGGGATTTCTGGTCAAGATGCCTGCTTTTCCCTTCCATACCTGGCTGCCGGATGCTCACGTCGAGGCACCCACAGCCGGTTCGGTTGTGCTGGCGGCATTGCTGCTTAAGATGGGCGGCTACGGCCTCTTCCGGGTCATCATGCCCATGCTGCCCAGCGTTGACAAGGCATTCGTGACCATCATCGCCATCATAGCGGTGATATCCATCGTCTACGGAGCCTTCATGGCGCTGGCGCAGAAGGACATCAAGAAACTGGTGGCATACTCATCGGTCAGCCACATGGGATTCGTAACTCTCGGAGCGGTGGCCTTCACCTGGATGTCGGTTACCGGAGCCATGTTCCAGCAGTTCTCGCACGGCATCATCACCTGCGTCCTGTTCATGTCTGCCGGCACCATCCAGCACGTGGTAGGAACCAGGGTCATTGCCGATCTGGGTGGCCTGGCCGATCGCATGCCCAAGTTCGCAGTCATCATGATGGCCGGATTCATGGCCTCATTGGGGCTGCCGGGCATGAGCGGCTTCGTGGCCGAGTTCATGGTCCTGACCGGCTCGTTTGCTACGCTTCCTGCCTACACCATGATCGTGGTCTTCCTGAGCGTGGTGACAACGGCTGCTTATCACCTCTGGGCCATGCAGAAGGCCATGTTCGGGCCGATACTGAAGAAATATATGAACGTACATGAACCGCATGCCTACGAGCTGTTCTCCATGGCCATGATCATAGTTCTCTCTTTGATCTTCGGCCTGCAGCCGGGCTTGATCACAGATATAATGGGAACAGCGGCCACGCAGGTTATGGAGCCTGTAATGACCCTGACCCAGATGGGGGTGATCTGAAGTGGAATTTTCACACTACGCACCCCTCTGGGGAGAGGCGCTGCTCACATTCCTGGCAGTGCTGATTGTACTGCTGGGGTCTTTGATGAAGAACAGCGGCAAGCTCATGGGATACCTGAGCCTGGCCGGCATAGTTGCGGCCCTGGGGCTGGTTGCCTCCAATTTAAGCATGAAGCCGGCCCTGTTCTTCTTTGATACCATATCGGTAGATGCGCTCTCCCAGTTCTTCAAGGCCGTCTTCCTGATAGTATCGCTGCTGGTAGTGATAGCATCACTGTCCAAATATACGGGAAAGGGCGCAGAAGAGTATTATGCGCTGCTGCTCTTTGCCACCGTGGGCATGATGATCGTCTCCAGCTCGATAGACATCGTCACCCTGTTTGTGGGCTTCGAGCTGGCCAGCCTGTCCACCTATGCCCTGGCAGCCTTTGACAGAAGCAAGAAGAACCTGGAAGCGGCCATGAAGTACTTCATCTTCGGCTCGGTCGCCTCCGCCTTCATGCTCTTCGGCTTCTCTCTGCTCTACGGCATGGCCGGATCAACCCGTCTTGCCGATATCGCCGCTGCCTCCCTGGAGAGCTTCGGGCCGGCAACGCTGGTGGCTTTGCTCTTCGTGATCGTAGGATTTGCCTTCAAGATGGCCCTGGTGCCATTCCATATGTGGGCTCCCGATACCTACGAAGGCTCACCGCCTCTAGTCTCGGCCCTTCTGGCCGCGGGCTCCAAGAAGATGGGCTTTGTCGCCGCCTTCCGGGTAATTATCATAGCCCTGGTAGCGCTTCGCATGGAGTGGTACATGGCCTTCGCCATACTGGCGGCTGTGACCATGACGCTGGGAAATCTGGCAGCCTGCTGGCAGAACAATGTGCGGCGCATACTGGCTTACTCCTCTGTGGCTCAGGCCGGCTACATAGCCATCGGCTTTGTGGTGGTGGGGGCAGCTTATGGAGCAGCACCGGTTAATGTGCTGAATATGGGCATGGTGCCGGCGGATCAACTGGGCATTGCCGGCGCGCTGCTGCTTATCCTGGGACACGCTCTCATGAAGACGGGAGCCTTCATCGGCACGGCTCAGGTGGCGGGCATGGTCTCCAAGGGAAGCGAGACCGACCCGGATGACATATCCAATTATGCCGGCCTGGCCAAAAGGGCGCCCATCACGGCGTTTTGCATGCTCATCTTCATGTTTGCGCTGGCGGGCATACCCCCCACGGCAGGATACGTAGGCAAGTTCGTGCTCTTCAGCTCGGCCATCTACTCCGGCCTTATCTGGCTGGCAGTCCTGGCCATCCTCAACAGCGCTCTGTCGCTGGTGTACTACCTGAGGATCATCAGCTACATGTACCTGAAGGAGTCGGCCGGCCCCAAGATGCCGGAGCAGAAAGGATATGTTCTGGCGCTGGTCCTGACGATGCTGGCCGTCGTCTGGATAGGCGTCTTCCCGGATGGATTCATCAACTGGGCAATGCAGGCAGCAGCGGTTCTGCTGCCGCAATAAAATTTTTCCTTTCTTTTTTTCGCGATTTCTTGTTAAAGGGCGATATTTGTTTTTTGCGCCATACGATCTTTTACCATCTCGGCCCTGCTAAAGCCCGCTTCCCCAGGTTGGTCAGCCCGGTCGCACATATGCCGTTAGGGAGGCTGGAGCCTTCCATATCCGTTTCGCTTCGGTTTTTGACATATCCCTGCATCTCCAGGACCCCCAGGCGTGCCCCCAGTTCTTCAGGATCAAGCTTTACCAGAGAATTAATCCTATCTGCTTTTGGGTAGGGAACCTTAAGGTCAGCAATTGCCTTCATGATCTCGAAATCGACAGTGTCCGTTTTTTATCACCTCAAGTCAATCAGGATGTTACCCGGTTATAGTTATCGTTTCTTGTAAGTGGTTGCACAAGTGGAAGGGCACTGCGCAGTTTCCCAGGCTTTCA
>CAWJQJ010000015.1:0-66395 GCA_963844955.1 Methanotrichaceae archaeon
ATCAAATGTCCGGTTACTGGGATCCGCATATTGAGCGCATGCCCCTCGAGGACCTGCACGCCCTTCAAGAGGATCGGCTCAAATCGACAGTGCGATATGTCTACGACCACTCTGCCTTTTACCGGCGAAAGTTCAAGGAGGCGGGCGTTGAGCCGGGCGACATAAAGACCCTGGCCGATATCACCAAGCTCCCTTCACCAGGAAGGTGGACCTGCGGGACAACTACCCCACAGGCATGTTCAGCGCCCCCAAGAGCCAGGTGGTGCGCTACCACGTCTCCAGCGGCACCACGGGCAAGCCGACGGTGGTCGGCTACACCAAGGGCGACATCGAGACCTGGTCCGAGTCGCTGGCCCGGGCGCTTACCTCTATCGGCCTTGACAGTGACGATGTGGTGCAGGTGGGCTATGGCTACGGCCTTTTCACGGGCGGCCTGGGCCTGCACTACGGAGCCGAGCGCATCGGCGCGGCGGTGCTGCCGGTGGGCACAGGCAACACGGAGCGGCAGATCGAGCTGATGCAGGACCTGGGCACCACCGCCATCGCCTGCACGCCCTCTTACTTCCTGCACATCATGGAGGTGGCTGAGAAGATGGGCGTCTCCATCAAGAAGGACACCCAGCTTAAAGCCGGCATCTTCGGAGCCGAGCCCTGGTCCCTGGAGACGCGCAGGAGCATCGAGGATGCCACAGGCATTCACGCCTACGATATCTACGGCACCAGCGAGATCTCCGGCCCGCTCTTCACGGAGTGCCATGTCCAGAAGGGCATTCACATCTGGGCGGACATGTTCCTGACCGAAGTACTCGATCCCAAGACCGGAGAGGCCGTGGCTGACGGCGAGACCGGGGAGCTGGTCTTCACCACCCTGCACAAGTACGCTCTGCCCCTCATCCGCTACCGGATCGGGGATCTCTCCATCATGAACAGCGAGCCCTGCGAGTGCGGCAGAACCCACCCCCGGATCATGAGGATTTTGGGCAGGACGGACGATATGCTCATCATTCGCGGCATCAACGTCTTCCCGAGCCAAGTGGAGTCGGTGCTGATGAAGATTCCCGGAGGTGGGAGACCACTGGGAGATCATCGTGGACCGCAAGGGTCCTCTGGATATGATGACCGTTCGCGTGGAGCTGACTGAGACCGGCTTCTCGGACAAGATCGGAGACCTGATGAAGCTTAACAAGAAAGTCTCAAAAGAATTAAAAGGCGTGCTGAACATAGCCGCAGAGGTGGATCTGGTCGAGCCTGGCACCATCCCCCGCTCCATGGGCAAGGCCAAGAGAGTAACCGATAACAGAAAGGTGTAGGAGGCTTACGGAATGTCGGAGATCAAACAAATTTCGCTCTTTGTGGAGAACCGGCCGGGCAGAACTGCCAAGGTCGCCAAGACGCTTTCAGATGCAGGCGTGAACATCCGGGCTCTGACGATTGCCGAGGCAGGCGACTTCGGAGTCATCCGCATGGTTCTGGACGACCCTGAGAAGGGATACAAAGTCCTGAAAGACAATGCCTTCACCGTCTCCATGACCGATGTGCTGGCCGTGGAGATGAAGGACACGCCTGGAGGTCTTTACGAGATAGTGAGCACCCTGGGACAGAGCAACGTGAACGTGGATTACGCCTACGCCTTCGTCACGGCCAAGGCAGAGCGAGCTATGCTCATCCTGCGGGTGGACGATATCGCCAAGGCCAGGAAGGTGCTGGGCGAGAAGAGCGTCAAGATCGCCACCAGGGAGGAGATCCAGGCCATTTGAACGGCCTGTTTTTTTTATTTTAAATTTATAATTAATAAGTTTTTCTGAAATGGAATTCTAACGGATTTTTCAAGATCAGCAAAAACTCCCTAAAAGTGAATTGCCAGCATGGGCCTGGCCGGATTTGAACCGGCGGCCACTCGGTTATGAGCCGAGCGCTCTAACCGGACTAAGCTACAGGCCCAAAAGGAATGCGCCGCCAACAGGGCTCGAACCTGTGACATTCTGGTTACTGCTTTGGGCAATTAACAGCCAGACACTCTACCAACTGAGTTATGGCGGCTCGATTTCCACCCTTGATGCACAATGATTTAAGCCTTTTGATTAGAAGGTACTTCTCATGCGCGTCCTAAAGAAGAATCTGCGAGGCGATGAGGGAGAAATAGCCCTGCTTCCCGAGTCTTTAGATGATCTATGGCATCTACAGCATCTGATTGCCAGAGGCGATCTCGTATTTGCCCTGACGCACAGGAAGGTTCCGGCCATTGCCGACAAGGCGCGCCCGGAGAAGATGGAGCGAAAGACGGTGCGCCTGGGGGTCAAGGTGGAAGATGTCGAGTTTCATATGTATTCCAACTGGCTGCGGGTGCATGGCATAATCAAGTCGGGCATGGATGTGGGGGCTTATCACACTCTGAATATTGAGGTGGGCACGGATCTCTCCATCCTCAAGTACCACTGGAGGCCGGACCTGCTGGCGCGCATAGACGAGGCCGTGGCCGAATCACTACGGCCGCGCGTGGTCATCGCTCTGGTGGAGGAGGGAGAGGCCACCATCGGCATTTTGCGCCAGTTCGGAGTGCAGATGGCGGCGGAGCTTCGCCA
Organism: Methanotrichaceae archaeon; assembly: GCA_963844955.1. GTDB lineage: Archaea > Halobacteriota > Methanosarcinia > Methanotrichales > Methanotrichaceae > Methanothrix. Next base: position 2,583 of record CAWJQJ010000015.1, read on the forward strand.
GGGCAGCGGCAAAGGCAGCGGCGAGGACACACGCTCCGGCTTTTTGCGGGATGTGGCCCAGGCCATAGATAAAACGGCCCAGGAGAGCGCCGAGGTTATCCTGGCGGGGCCGGGCTTTACCAAAGAGGATGTCAAGAAGGTGATCGACTCCAGCCTTCCCGATCTGGCCAAGAGGATCGCCATGGATGATACCTCCTCCATTGGAAGATCCGGATTTCAGGAGGTCTTGCGTCGCGGAGCGGTAAAGAGCGTTCTTGAGTCCAGCCGCATAGCCAGAGAGGCGAAGCTCATTGAGGATCTCTTCCGGGAGATAGCCACGAACGGCAAAGCCGCCTACGGCAAGAAAGAGGTGGAAGCCGCCAAGAACTACGGAGCCATAGAAGTGCTGCTGGTCCTGGACGAGCTGGCCCGCCGGGGATCTGTGGATGAGATCATGCGCGAAGTGGCCAATGCCCGGGGAAAGGTGGTTATCTTCAGCTCGGAGTTTGAGCCGGGAGACCGGCTGCGCTCTCTGGGTGGCGTGGCGGCGCTGCTTCGATTCAAGATTGCCTGAGTTCCTGAATGGTATGATGACTGAAGACTCAAGTACGAGGATTCGCGATCTGTGATCAGAAAAAGGAGAGAGTTGAAATGAGCCGGTGCGACAAGTGCCTGCGCAGAGCCATCATCTATCAGAGGTACTCCGGCATGCATCTGTGCCGGGAGCATTTCGAGGAGGATGTGCACCGCAAGATCAGGGAAGCCCTGCGCCGGACAGGGCTCTTCGGCCACGGCGCGCGCATAGCTATGGGCCTGGATGGAGGAAGAAGGAGCGCCACACTGGCATTTGTCCTCAAGAACATCTTCATCCGCCGAAAGGATATCGATATTTTCGCGATCATCATCGACGAGGGAAGAGAAGGCCAGAGCACGGCCCGGGCCCGCCAGGTGGCGGATCTGCTGGATATTCCCTATACTGTAAAAAGCCTGCCGCTTTTGCCGCTCCCGCCGGCTTTGCACGGCTCATCCTTGCCAGGGGAAGGCTGGGGGGACAGGCCGGCAGAGCCGGGAAGAAGGAGATGCTTTTTTGCGCTGCCCAGGAGAAGGGGGCCGGCGTTCTCGCCACCGGCGAAGATCTGGACGACGAGGCCCTGCAGATCTTCATAAACTATCTGCGAGGCGATGTGGATGCAGTCATGTCTGAGACCTCCAATGCCGGCGCAGAGGGCGGAGATCCTATTGCATGGATAAAGCCGCTGCGACGTATTCCCGAAAAAGAAGTGCGGCTTTATGCCATCGGTCACGGCCTTGGTTATGATGATGCCGGCGGTGATCCATCTGCCGGTGAAATGGAATGGGAGGCAAAACGGCTGCTTTGTGGCTTTGACTGCCGGCATCCCGGCACCAATTATTCTCTGCTGCGTAGCCTTGAAAAAGTTCCGGGGGCAAAAAAGCTGCCCTCGCGAGGGCAAAGCCTTTAAGTGAAGATGCAAAATAAGCAAAATCGCACGCCTCGGTAGCTCAGCTGGTCCAGAGCGATTGACTTGTAATCAATAGGTCGCGTGTTCGAATCACGCTCGGGGCTTATTTTTATCATTCCGGCAAGCATCAAATGCGTTTCGCGATGTTTTAGAATTGCACAGCGTCAACAATCTTTGGCTGTTTTATGATAGTGTTGTTCGCTTTGGCTCGCCGGAATATATGCCCCAAATGGCCCGCATTGGACCGGAAAAGGCAGGGTTATCGGCCCGGTTTATTTCCATTCAGGCCTGAGAACAAGCTAGCATCTAAGAGCAAAGACATGAGTCAGTCTCACTCCTTGATATCGATACGCGGCCTGAATTGTCTCATTCAGGCCTTTTTGATCTTCTTCATATCCAGCCTGGTTTTGCACCTGGGGCAGGCCTTAGGTCTATTCACCCTCGTCTCCCAGCCGTAATGGCATTTAGGACATTTCATCTGTTTCATATTAATACAGTTGTAATAAGAGTATTAATAACTTTCGATAGTATATGCTCATTTGATTATCCGCGCCACCCTGGCAGGCGCAAAGCCTATAATTGAATGGACGCGGTAAATAGAGAATTTCATGAACGAGATTTTGGAGATCCTTTCTGAAAACGCCAAGGCAACCCCTTCTGAGATCGCGGCGCTGCTGGGCAAATCCGAGGAGGAGGTAGCCCGGGAGATCCGGGAGCTGGAAGATGCCGGCGTCATAAGAAAGTACATCACTCTGATCAACTGGGAGAAGCTCGACCAGAACTTCGTCTTCGCCGTTTTGGAGCTGAAGGTGGCCTTGCAGCGAAAGACAGGCTACGATGCCGTGGCGGAGAGGATAGCCAACTTCTCGGAGGTAGAGTCGGTGCGGCTGATCTCCGGTGATCACGACCTGTCCGTCACCGTGCGGGGCAAGTCCATGAAGGACATCGCCTACTTCGTGGCCGAGAAGATCGCCCCCCTGGAAGGAGTGCAATCGACTTGCACCCATTTCATACTCAAGAGCTACAAGGAGCACGGCGCCATTTTGACCGAAAAGCCTAAGCCCCAGAGGCTGGTGATCACTCCATGAAGCAGAGCCTGAAAAGCATACCCGCCTGGAATGCACAGCAGCACTTGAATCAGGTCGTCAGAGACATGCCGCCGTCAGGCATCAGAAAGTTCTTCGATCTGGTAACCGAGATGAAGGGAGCGATCTCTTTAGGGGTGGGCGAGCCCGATTTCGTCACGCCCTGGCATGTGCGCGAGGCCTGCATCTATTCTCTGGAGTCGGGAAACACTCACTATACCTCCAACAAAGGCATGCCTGAGCTGCGAGAGGCCATCTGCGAGCAGGTTTTATGCGATCAGGGCCTTGATTACGATCCTGTCGAGCAGATACTGATCACCACCGGTGTCAGCGAGGCGGTGGATCTGGCCTTCCGGGCCACGCTCAATCCCGGAGACGAGGCCATTGTGCCTGAGCCCTGTTATGTGGCCTATACTCCAGATATCCTATTAGCCGGGGGAGTGGCGAAGACGGTTCCCACCCGGCTGGAGGATGAGTTCCGGCTGCAGCCTGAGGACGTGGCCGCGGCTGTAACCGAGAGGAGCCGGGCCCTGCTGCTCAGCTACCCCAACAATCCCACGGGAGCCATTATGACCCGCTCCGACCTGGAGGATCTGGCCGACGTGGTTGTCGAGAACGATCTTCTCGTCATATCCGATGAGGTCTATGCCAAGCTCTCCTATTCGGGCAGCCACGTCAGCTTTGCCCAGCTGGAGGGCATGCAGGAGAGGACGGTCATCTTGAACGGCCTGTCCAAGTCGCATGCTATGACCGGCTGGCGGGTGGGCTATGCCATGGGCGACCCTGCCCTGGTGGGGGCCATGACCAAGGTTCATCAGTACACCATGCTCTGCGCGCCCACCATGGCCCAGGTGGCGGCGCTGGAGGCCATGCAGAAGGGAGAGGAGGAGATGCTGCACATGCGGCATGAGTACGACCTGCGCCGGCGCATGTTCGTCTCCGGCTTAAACCGCATCGGCCTGGACTGCTTCGAGCCCAGGGGTGCCTTTTATGCCTTCCCGTCCGTGAAGGCCTGGGGCATGTCCTCGGAGGAGTTCGCAGAGCGGCTGCTGCGCGAGCAGAAGGTGGCGGTGGTGCCGGGCAGCGTCTTCGGGCCGAGCGGGGAAGGCTTCCTGCGCTGCAGCTATGCCACATCCCGGGAGGAGCTGATCGAGGCCCTGGACAGGATAGAGATCTTCCTCTCCGGGCTGTAGGGAAGACGAAACAGGAACAAATAAAAGCGTAACAGAGACAGAAGAATGCTCAAGGCCAAATTCAAAGCGGAGCAGACGGACCGGCTGGCGGGAGGGCTGGCCTCCCTGGGCCTCTCTCCCAATGCCTGGACTGTTCTCTCCCTGGTTCCGGCGCTGGCAGGGATGGCGGCACTCATGGGCGGGCGGCTGGGCTGGGGGCTGGCGCTCTTCTCCCTGTCCGCCTTTCTCGACATCGTGGACGGGACGGTGGCCCGGGTCACCCATCAGGCCACCAGGAAAGGGGCTTTCATCGACGGGGTGGTGGACAGGTATGTGGAGCTCCTGCTCTATCTGGGGCTGCTCTTTTACCTGGGAAGGGGCGAGTTTCTGGGCCTGCCCTATGAGGCCTGGTTCATGCTGCTCTTCTTCGGATCGCTCATGACCACCTTCGTGCGGGCCTATGCCGATCACCGGGGCCTGGTGAAGGGAGAGGCGGAGCTGAAGAGGATGGGCGGGCTGCTGGAGCGATTTGAGAGGCTCATGCTGCTTTACACGGGAATGTTTCTGGGGCTGTTCGATACCCAGTGGCTGATCGTAGTAATAGCCATAACCGCAGTGCTGGCCAATGCCACGGCGCTGCAGAGGATAGCGTTTGCCATCAGGCATGGAAGTTGATTAAATTGAAGGAAACCTTCGACCGCTGGGTTACAGGCTACGTGTAGGACGCTGGAGAGTTGAATATGTTGTCCTCGAAGAAGTGCGCGAAGTGCGTGTAGGTAGGATCTTCCCTCGGCGAAGAGATTCAGATTACAAATAAAATAGTAGCAAATGGAAGTAGATGATAATGGCTGCCAAGGAAAAGCTCATTTTGGATTTTGATCCCATTCCGGAGGAAGAAGAAACAAAGTGCTCCGATGACCTTTGGGAATATATAGAAGCTCATGAGGACGAGCTTGAGGATCTGGAAGCCTACGCCCGGAAACGTGGCCTCAATAGACACTAACATCTAAGAAGATGCCTCCGTGCCACCTTTTCATTTCTCATCTAGCTGAAGCCATAATAAAAGGACTTCAATCAATGAATTTGTACTTTTTCCGAGCAAGCCCGTCTGCCACTTCCTCGATCATAGCGCGCAGATCGACTTTTTTTAAAACGATGGCATCCGGCCAAGCTCATCCACAATCCAGGGCTAATGTCTAACTTGTGCGAAGCTCGCTGGGAAGAACCATTCGCCTTTTTCATCAACTTTTATAAAGGGATGAACTCACTCTTTCATCCCATATGTGGGATATAATCATATTAGACTTTGCATCTCCACCCAAGATTGGCTCTTTTCGATACTTTTATCATTCCTCGCGCCAGGCCTAGGGCAGGATGTCTCCAGACTCGCGCCCTTTCAAGAACAGCAATCTGTTCTCCAACCACTATCTGGAAAAGCAGGTTATGGACAGTGCAAAGTGGCGGGAGGCAGAGCCCGGGCCGGCCTTTTCCGCCATCAAGGAGCTTTATGAGCGCAAGGCGCGCGTCCTGGAGAACTACAACGAGTCCCAGCTGGAGGAGAACTTCATCCGCCCGGTGCTGCGCATCCTGGGGCACCACTTCGGGGTGCAGGGCAAGGTAGCGGGAAAGGACAGGACTCCGGACTACGCCTTCTTCCCTGATAAAGGAAGCCTGGAGGAGGCGGAGGCCTACCCCGGCGAGGACTACTACCGGCGCGCCGTGGCTGTGGGCGATGCCAAGTCCTGGAAGATCTCGCTGGACAAGAGCCGCAAGGGACAGGGCAGCTTCGAGATGCAAAATCCCAGCTTTCAAATTGACGTCTACCTGCGGGACACCGCCCCCAAGTGGGCGATCCTGACATCGGGCCGGTTCTGGCGGCTCTACCACGAGACAACGAGCTACAAGCTGGACAGCTTTTAAGAGGTGGACCTGCCCGGCCTGCTAGCCTCGGGCGATCTGGAGAATTTCAAGTACTATTATCTCTTTTTCCGGAGGGAAGCCTTCGGGAGAACGGTGGACGGAGGCTCTTTTCTCGGCATGGTGCGGGAGGGGAGCGTGGCCTATGTCCAGGAGATCGGCGAAGACCTGCAGGAGAACGTCTACCGGGCAATGAAAATTTTAGCGCAGGGTTTTTTGCGGAAGCAGGAAATGATCTTGCCTCCTCCGAGCAGACTGTCCGCGATGTGCAGGAGAACAGCATGCGGCTGCTCTATCGCCTGCTGTTCATATTCTATGCAGAGAGCCGCAGCCTGCTGGATGCTGAGAACAGATATTACTATGAGCTTTCTTTGCAGCTTCTGAAGGAGGATGTGACGGGAAGAATCGATAACGGCTAACCCCTGGTGACAGATGATAATTCAGACTACTTTGTGCCATGCGCAGCAAGTGATGCTAATTGTGGAGCTACATTTATCGGACAATTCTATCCAGGAACCTACACCCTAATCGCCAAAGCCACCGACAGCTATGACAAAACCTGCACATCACTTCCGGTGGTTATAACCGTCAATCCATCCGAGCCTACTGTGGAGATCACAAGCCCGGTCAATGGAGAAATATTCACATCCCCGGCATCTATCACAATCGACGCCGATGTCACTGACAGCTATGCTGTGAATTTTGTGGAGTTCTTTGCCAATTCAAAGAGAATAGGCAGAATAGAAAATGCGTCGCCATACACATTTGAATGGAATGATGTCAAACCAGGGGTATACAACCTGATGGCAAAGGCGACTGATGAACTTGGATTGTCATCCATTTCAAAATCAGTCCTTATAATAGTAGTACCGGTTAAGCCCTTGAGCAAATCCGACCTGGTGCTGACCATGGCTTCTTCGCCAGATCCTGCGCCAGCTGGCGGATTGATGAACTATCTGCTGACCGTGACTAATAGAGGGCCGGACAGTGCAACTGATGTAACTGTAGAAGATTTCCTGCCGCCTGAGCTGGCCTATATATCCGCCAAGGCCAGCCAGGGAGAGTTCGACTCTGAAATCTGGAGCATAGGAGGTCTGACCAAGTATCGCAGTGCAAAGCTTGTCATTACTGTGCAGACACCGCCCGAAGCAGGGCCTTCCCAGATCGCAAATACTGCGTATGTTTATGGCGGGGAGCTTGACCCGGACAACTCCAATAACCATGCAACTACGTACACAAAGCTAAAAGCTGGAGATATTTCACCTGAATGAAATGCTCGATGCGGGCGGGAGGCTTTATGCCTCCTGCGTCTCTTTTTGTCACAGGATCAAGACGCAATTCTCCTTGCCCGGCCAAAGGCATGATCAAAGCTTGGGCTCAAACGTCCTGGCATCCAGCCGGATCTTATTCTGGCAGTAGGAGCAGACCGTCTCCAGCCACCCGGCCTTCGCCAGCGCCTCCTCCACCTCCTCCTGGGGCGTGAGGTATTGGGTCATCTCCTCCCCGCATTTGGGACAGGCCACCTTGAGCCACTCCAAACGGGACAGCTCCCGCAAGGTCTTGATGAGCAGGCCGACGGCATCGGCGTATCTCTCCTCCCGGAATGAAAGGGGCCGCAGGTGCTCGATGAGGAAGGGCAGCTTTGTTCCATCCTCCAGCATTGGTATTATGAGCAGATCCAGGCCCCGGGCCAGGCCGATCTCCTGGCAGACCTGCGGGGAAGTGGAGCCCTCCGCCGTCAGCAGGGCCACCAGGCACTCGGAGTTTCTCAGGCCAAAGGTGGCCCGCTCGGCTAAAGAGATGGCAGGCGAGAGATTATAGAGGGCGGCATAGCTCTCCAGCCCCACCCGCCAAAGCGCAGCCGCGAGCTGCAGGGCCAGATCCTCATCAGCAGGGCTGTGGGAGATGTAGACTTTGGAGATCATCTCTATATTATTAGTGCGCTTTCTTCAAAAGGCTGACTATTGCGGGAAAAAGGCATATCCGCAAAGAAAGAGCGACACCGCTCGAATCGCCTTTTTGGCTTATGGCTTATGGGAACGATACGGGAAAAAATAAGAGCAAAATAGACCTATTTTTTGTCCAATAATCCGTGAGACCTGAGCAAATCCACCACCTGAGATCTGTCCAGATCGTACCAGTCCCGGTATGCATCTGCCACGGCAAAGCGCTGGCCGCTGCGGATATTGGGGCAGACGATGCTGTCCACATGGGGGACCAGGAGCTTGATTGTGCTGGCCGAGGCGGTAGGAACGGCCACCACAATTTTGGAGGGCTTACGCCTGCGTACGACGCGAACCGCAGCCAGCATGGTGTAGCCGGAGGCCAGACCGTCGTCCACCAATATTACTATCCTGCCTGCCAGATCGGGCCAGGGACGGTCTTCTCGAAAGATGCGGTTTCTGGCCAAAAGCTCTTCTTGCACCGGCTTTGCTGCCTGCTCAATCTCCTCCGGGGTGAGACCCAGCTCTCTTACCAACGGCTCATTTAGAACGATATCACCTTCCAGGCTGACCGCCGCAAAACCGGACTCCGTGTAGCCAGGGATGGGAATCTTCCTGATTATCAGGAGATCAAAGGGCAGAGCCAAACGGGAGGAGACGGCCAGGCCGACCGGCACCCCTCCCGAGGGTATGGCCAGGACGAAGGCATCCTTTTCCCGAAACGGCTCCAGGGCAAGGGCCAGCTGCACCCCCGCATCATCTCGATCCCGGTACACTCCCGTTCTATTGCGCAGTATGCTATCATCAATCACATTTGCCGTCATGAAAGCCACCAGTATGACCTGCGATCACAAAATATCATTTATATTAATTAAGCCAATATTATTATAAATAGCTTGCGAGATAACAAATCTCAATGGCATAGCTTTAAGTGACTTAAAGCGTTCATATTCTCTGAAGTCTCATGCCCACTGGTGTTTACGTCTGTCACTGCGGCCTGAACATCGCCGGCGTCCTGAATATGGAGGAGCTGAAGAGCTTTGCCGAGAAGCTTCCCGATGTGGCCGTAGCCCGTGATCTGCAGTTCTCCTGCTCCGATATCGGCCAGGAGCAGATCCAGAAGGATATTGCCGAGCTACGGCTCGATCGCATAGTGGTGGCCGCCTGCTCGCCGCGCCTGCACGAGCCAACCTTCCGCCGGGCCATCAGCAAAGCGGGCCTGAATCCCTACATGCTGGAGATGGCCAACATCCGGGAACAGTGCTCCTGGGTGCACATGGAGCAGCCAGCCATGGCCACCGAGAAGGCCAAGGACCTCATAGCCATGGCCGTGGCCAAAGCAGCCCTTCTCAGGCCGCTGGAGCCGGAGAGCATACCCGTCAGCAAAGATGTGCTGGTCGTGGGCGGAGGTGTGGCCGGCATCGCTGCTGCTCTGGACCTGGCCGACGCCGGCCTGCATGTCTTCCTTGTCGAGCGCCGGCCCACCATCGGCGGCTACATGGCCCTGCTCACCGATGTCTTTCCCACCAACGACTGCTCCATCTGCGTTCTCGGGCCCAAGATGTCCGAGGTCTACAACCATCCGGATATTACTCTGCTCACCTATGCCGAGGTGCTGGGCGTGGAGGGCAGCGTGGGCAATTTCACAGTCTCCGGCGTTCGCAGAGCACGATATGTGGACGAGAAGCTCTGCAAAGGCTGCATCAGCGAATGCGCCGATGTCTGTCCTGTGGAGGTTCCCAGCGAATACGACTTCGGCATCGGCAAACGAAAGGCCATCTATGTTCCCTATCCCCAGGCGGTGCCCCTGGTGGCCTGCATCGATCCCCAGGCCTGCATCGGCTGCGCCCGCTGCGCCGAAGCCTGTCCCGCCCAGGCCGTCAAGCTGGACCAGGAGCCCCAGGAATTCAAGCTGAATGTGGGAGCCATAATCGTGGCCACCGGCTGGCAGCCCTTCGATGCCACCCGCAAGGAGGAGTACGGCTTTGGCAGGTACAGGGATGTGATCACCACCCTGCAGATGGAGAGGATGCTCAATGCCTCCGGGCCCACCAAGGGCGAGGTGGTACGCCCCAGCAGCGGCGAGATTGCCTCGTCCATCGCCTTTTTGCAGTGCGTCGGCTCGCGCGATTCGACCGTCGGAAACATTTACTGCTCCCGCATCTGCTGCATGGCATCGCTCAAGAATGCGCAACTGGTAAAAGAGAAGTATCCGGAAACCGATATCACAATCTACTACATCGACATCCGCGCCTGCGGAGAAGGATATGAGGAGTTCTATGTGCGGGCCCAGAAGCTGGGCATCAACTTTGTGCGCGCCCGCGTCTCCCGCATCGAGGAGGTGGAGGGAGCGATCTTCCTGATCTTCGAGGACACCCAGACCGGCAAGATAAAAAGGGTGCGCCATGATCTGGCCGTTTTATCCGTGGGCCTGGAGCCGGACAGCAAAGCGGAAGTTCTGGGCAATCTTCTCGGCCTATCCCGCAGGCCGGACAGGTTCTTCGAGATCGCTCATCCCAAGATGAGGCCTGTTGAGGCGCATATCGACGGTGTCTTCATCGCCGGCTGCGCCTCCGGCCCCAAGGAGATACCCATATCCATCGCCCAGGGCAGCGCCGCTGCGGCCAAGGCGGTCAAGCTCCTGCATAAAGGATTTCTGGAGCTGGAGCCGACCTCGGCTTATGTAGATCCGGATCTGTGCATCAAGTGCAAGCTGTGCGTCGATGTCTGTCCCAAAAATGCCATATCAGTCAAAAGCCCTGCCTATGTGGATGAGGCCGCCTGCAAGGGATGCGGCTCCTGTGCTGCTGCCTGTCCGGCGGATGCCATAAACATGCGCTTCTTCTCTGACGAGCAGATCCTGGCCCAGGTACGCGCCGCCACTGAGGTGAAGAGAGAGTTTCCCCTCATCGTGGCCTTCCTGTGCAACTGGTGCAGCTACGGAGCCGCCGACCTGGCCGGAACCTCTCGCATCCAGTACCCCACCAACGCCAGAAACATCCGGGTGATGTGCTCGGCGCGGGTGGACCCGAGCTTCGTACTGGAGGCCTTGCGGCGCGGCGCCGACGGCGTGCTCATCGCCGGCTGCCGCATAGGTGAATGCCATTACCGGGACGGCAACTATCAGGCCCTGCAGAGGGTCAATGTGCTCAAGGGCGTCCTGGAGAAGATCGGCCTTGATCCGGGAAGGGTCAAGATAGTCTGGTGCGCCGCCAGCGAGGGCGAGATCTATGCCCGGGATCTCAGGGATTTCATAGGCGAGCTGAAAGCCATGGGCCCCATAGGAACGGAGCTGAAGAACAGGGCCGGCGCCAATCCTGAGAAGGAGGCCTGAGCTGAGATGGATATTGAAAAGGAGATGGATGTGCAGGACTCCCACATTCTGGCCAGGCAAAAGACCAAGGAGAGGGAGATCATCCTCGATTACGATTACAAGAAGTGCGCAGGATGCTCCATCTGCGTGGCCCTCTGCCCGAAAAAGGCCCTGCAGGAGGGTCCCCTTCAGGAGATCGCCAAGGGCCTGGACGCTCCGCCCGTGCTCATCGATCTGGATGCCTGCGCCTTTTGCGGCATGTGCGTCAATTTCTGTCCGATGAAGGCCTTTAAGATGACCGTACAAGAGAAGCGAGCAGTAGCGGAGGCGGCGGAAAGTGCCGGGGCCCGGACATGACGGAAAAGGCAGAAAAGACGGAAAAGGGGGAAGAAGCAAGCGGGAAGGAAAAAGTGGTGGATTTTATCAAGCAGGAGGGGTATCCCCGCCTCCTTTGCGAGGCCACTCCCAACGAGAAGTGCCTGCCCTGCCTGCTCTGCGAGCCGGTCTGCCCCACCAGGGCCATAAAAGTCAACTTCAATAAAACCCGGGAGGACTACGGCCCCCTTCGCCAGGGAATAAAGGGCAAGATCGCAGTTGATCAGGAGAAGTGCAACTTATGCGGCAGGTGTGCAAAATTTTGCAAGGCATTTCTGCTGATGGACAGGGCCGATAGAGAGAAAGATCCCCGCAATCTGGTGCCCTATGAGCAGCTTCTGGTGGACGAGGAGCTTTGCGACTACTGCGGCCTGTGCGTGCCCATCTGCCCGGAGGAGGCGATTGCCGTGGAAGGCGAGCCCCTGGCGGTAGCGGAGGGCGAAGAGGAGTTCAAGGGCAGGATCGAGATAGACCAGGATCTGTGCATCGGCTGCGGCAGGTGTGCAGAGGTCTGTCCCTACCAGGCCATGGACATAAAGAAGCCCTTTGCGGGCGAGATTAAGCTGATCGAGAAGAACCTGGTGCGCTGCGATCCCCTGGGCTGCCAGGCCTGCTTCAATGTCTGCCCGGCTAAATGCTGGTATGTGGACGAGCGCGGCAAAGCAGCTCCCGTCAAGGATCAGTGCATCTTTTGCGGGGCCTGCGAGAAGGCCTGTCCCGTCTCAGCCATTCAGGTGGAGCGGTCCGATGTCAGGCATACGGAGATAAAGGAGACGCCCTGGGCCGAGGAATGGAAAGAGGCCATCTCTGCCATCAAGACCGGCCAGCGGCAGCGCCCGGATGTGAGCGGGGCCGTCTCTCCCCCACAGATCGAGCGCCATCCACTGCCTGCGCCCGAGAAGCCCGAGATTGATCCCGAGCTCTTGCGGCTGGTGGAGGAAGCCCTGAAGCCCCTGGAGCCTCTGCTCAAGAAGCCGAAGGTCCGGCAAATTTTAGAGCGGGAGCCTGCAGAAGAGGCCAGCAAAAAGATCGTGGAGCGACTGCGAAAAGATCAGGCCAAAAAGGCTGCGACTGCTACAGGCAGCAGCGAGAGGGGGAAGTAGGGAAAAATGGCAAAAGATGAACAGTTCAAGCAGGAGGTTTTGCGCCTGGCCGGGGCAGAGGTGCTCACCTGCATTCAGTGCGGCACCTGCTCGGCCAGCTGTCCCACGGCGCACCTTATGAACCCCAGCATCCGCATGCTGGTCAAGCTCTGCCTGGAGGGCAAGAAGGAAGAGGCACTGCATAATGATACCCTGTGGCTGTGCACCTCCTGTCTTCTCTGCACGGTGCGCTGCCCGCGCTCCATCCGGCCCAAGGCGGTGGTCTCGGCCCTCAAAGACATAGCCGAGCGGGAGGGCATCAAGAGCAAGGACGCGTCTTATGAAGAGCTCTTCCTGAGGCAGATCAGAGACTATGGCCGGATCGCCGAGCTGCCGCTCACCGGGGAGTTTCTGCTCGTCTTTCCCCAGGGAGCGGTGCAATCCATGCAGATGGGCCTGGAGCTCTTGCCCAGAGGCAAGATCGGCCTGGAGATTGAGAAGATAAAGGGCAGAGATGAGGTCAAGAGGATCGTAGAGGAGCTGAGAGGATAATGAAGCTGGCTTACTATCCGGGCTGCGTCTCGAAATCGACGGGAAAGGAGATGGACGCCTCCACCAGGGCGGTATGCGCGGCTCTTTCCATCGAGCTGGAAGAGATCTCGGACTGGAACTGCTGCGGGGCAACCCACGTCTCCAATGAGATGGTGGCCACGGGCCTGGCGGCCAGAAACATGGCCCGGACCGACCTGCCCATCATGACCGCCTGCTCCATCTGCTACAGCAACCTGCGGGCTGCCGCCATGCGACTGGAGGAGACGGAGATCCTGGAGAGGGTGAACGCCGTCCTGGACAGAAAGTACAGCGGCTCAAAGATCCGCCATGCTCTGGAGGTCATTCTTGAGGCCCTGGTCGAGAATGATGAGAGGATCGTAGTGCCCCTCAAGGAGCTGAAGGTCGCCCCCTACTACGGCTGCTTGCTGACGCGGCCGGCGGGCCTAGTACAGCCCGGAGTTTCCCGTCATCCTGGAAACGCTGATCAAGAGGCTGCAGGCGGAGCCGGTGGACTTCCGGCTCAAGACGTTTTGCTGCGGCGGGCCCATATTCATGCCCCAGGAAAAGGCGGCGGAGGACATTGTCTTTGAGATTTTGTCGGAAGCAAAAAAGGTGGGAGCCGAGGTCATCGTCACCGTGTGCCCGCTCTGCCACCTCATGCTCGATGCCAAGCAAAAGACGCTGGAGCAGAAGAGAGGCGAGAAGATCGGCATTCCCGTGCTCTATGTGACGCAGCTGGCTGGCATTGCTCTGGGCCTGGGGCCGGAGGAGTTGGGGCTGGAGATGAACTCGGTGTCACCGATGGCGATGATGGAGAAGGTGTACGAGAAAATCAGCGAGTGAGATATTAAAAATTCATTAGAATTAAATATTATTACAAATTACCGCCCGATTTGATTATCACCACGGCATTCGTGCCCCAGATTATCCAAAAAGCCCTCCGGCAAAATTGCAGCGCATCCCGCCGGCCGCCCTTAAATCCTTCTTTCTTTATCAGCGCAGCTTCCCGGATGAACTGCATCTTCTGCTCGCCCAAGAGGCCCAGCTTCTTCTCCAGGAAAAACCGCACATCATCCAGGGCCTTTTCCTGAAACCTGGTAGCTGAGGCGAAGCTCGCCAGCTTTTCCTGGCCGGGAGGGATCATGTTCTTCTGGATGATGTTCACCGAATCCACCTCATAAAAGAGAGCCTTGACCGCATAGGCCGCGGCCTTCTGCGGCAGGAGCAGGGCCAGGATGAGGAGGCAAAAGCGATGCTCTGCGGCACCCAGATGGCTTTGAGCTTCTCCCACCGGGTAAAGCGCGGCTCTATCTCCGGCCGGATATCCCTGCCCAGGAGGATCTTTCCCTCATGCTTCATCTTGTAGAATAAAGTGAGCTGGCTGGCGACGAGGGTTGCACCGGGCAACAGATCCAGCCTCTTTATCTTCCCCGCCCTCCAGTCGATATCGTCCGGCCCAAAGACCTCAAAGGGCTTATAGAGCCGGGCCTGCTTCTCCAGAAGCTTCAGGGCATCTTCCAGCAGGCTGCCGCCCTTTCCCGTGGAAACCACTTTTTTAAACTGCATGCCGTGCTTCTCATCCAGCCGCCAGAAGAGCGGCTCGGCGAACCGCTCCAGGCCTCTTGCGGAGGCATCGCTCTTCATCTGAATGACCAGATCTACGTCGCTCTTTCCCAGGATAAACTCGCCCCTGGCTGCGCTTCCAAAGAGCAGGATGAAGTCGATCTCGCTGCCATAAGCCCGGTCAAGCTCGCCCACGAACTCCTCCAGGAAGGCATCTGCTTTTTGCTGATCGGCTGTCTTCAGCTCATTGCTCATCGACCGCTAGATCCCTCCGAACAGATCCACCTTCCTGCCGCCCTTTTCTTTGCGAAACTCGGCCTTCACCGCCGCCTGCAGCGCCTTGCTATAGAACCTCTCCGTGTACTCTTTGGCCATCCGGCGGGCGCTGAAATTGGGACCGGTCACCTTGATGGCCTCCTTCATCACCGCCGCCCAGCCATGCGAGACGCCATCCTCGTCCACATCGTAGTAGAGCGGCACAATATCCTTCTCCAGAAGATCGTAGATGGCCGCAGCATCACGAGCATCCCGGTCCGGCCCCTCTGCCCCCTCAATTGCCCAGCCGTTCTTGCCGTTGTAGCCCTCTATCCACCAGCCGTCCAGCACGGAGAGCTGCGGAACTCCGTTTAGCGTCGCCTTCATGCCCGAGGTTCCGCTGGCCTCCATGGGCGGAAGGGGATTGTTGACCCAGACATCCACGCCATGCACCAGATACTGCGCCAGCAGCTCATCGTAGTCTTCCGCAAAGGCGATGCGCCCCTTAAAGGCCTTATCCTTGGCGGCATTAAAGACCTGTTGCAGGAGCAGCTTGCTCTGCTGGTCGTCCTGGTGAGCCTTGCCGGCAAAGATGATCTGCACCGGCTTCCAGGGATCGCTCACGATCTTGGCCAGCCGGGCCATATCCTGCAAGAGGAGCGTGGGCCGCTTGTAGGAGGCAAAGCGCCTGGCAAAGCCCAGGGTGAGGGCAGCCGGGTCGAGCAGCACCCCTGAGGCCATGACATTATTGGGATCCGAGCCCTCCTTCCGCCATTTGTGGCGGGCCCGTTCTCGTAACTTGGTGATGAGCATCTCCTTCATAAAGCGGTGATGCTCCCAGAGAACGCTGTCCGGTATCTCCTCGATCAGCTCCCAGATGGCAGGCAGATCGTGCTCCTCCAGCCAGGTCCAGCCTAAATAGCGGTTGAAGATCAAATCCCCCAGACGCCGGTCAATCCAGGAGGGGACATGCACCCCGTTGGTGATGTGCTCAATGGGAACCTTGTCCATGGAAAGCTCGGGCCAGAGCGGCTGCCACATCTTCCGGCTGACCTCTCCGTGCTTTTTGCTCACTGCATTTCGAAAAGCTGAGCAGCGCAGGGCAAAGGCGGTCATGTTGAAGCCCTCCGGCTTGGCCGGGTTCATCCCCAGGCGGAAGAGCTCATCCCTTGGCAGTTCCAGGGTTGGCAGATAGGTGCCGAAGTACTTGTCCATGAGCTGATAAGAGAAGACATCATGGCCTGCCGGCACCGGCGTGTGCGTGGTGAAGACCGTGGTGTTCCTGACGCGCTCGAAGGCATCCCGATAGCTCATTCCTCCTGCTACATTCTCCCGAATCCTCTCCAGGATGGCAAAGGCGGGATGGCCCTCGTTGCAGTGAAGAACCGAATAGTCCTCACCCAGATGGCGCAGGGCGCGCACGCCGCCTATGCCGAGGACTATCTCCTGGCGCAGGCGCTGCTCCAGATCTCCGGTATAAAGCCGGTCGGAGATGACGCGATTCTGGGGGTCATTGGCCTCGCTGGAGGTATCGATCAAATAAAGGCCGGTCTTTCCCACCTGCACCTTCCAGACCTCCAGATAGATGGGCGGGTCCATGACCGGCACCTTGACGGAGATCGGATCTCCGCTGGAGTCCACCATCTTTCTGATGGGCGCATTCTCCCGGTCCACCATCTCGCAGGCCCCCATCTGCCAGCCTTCCGGCGAGATCATCTGACGCAGGTAGCCCTGGGGGTACATGAATCCCACAGCCACCAGAGGCAGGCCCAGGTCGCTGCATTCCTTGAGAAAATCTCCTGCCAAAAAGCCCAGGCCTCCGGCATAAAAGGGCAGGGCATGGTGCAGGCCGTACTCCGCCGAGAAGTAGGCGATCTTGCACCTTTCGGATTCCGCCACGTTATCGCAAAACCAGCCGCTGGACGGGTTCATGTAGCTCTCAAAACGGGCTATCACCGCGTCGTAATGCCTCATGAAGTGCTTGTCCTCACAGGCCGCCTTCAATGCATCATCGTCCATGCGGTTGAGCATCTTCACAGGATTATGATTGCTCAGATACCAGCCCTGGCGGTTGAGGAGCTTGAAGAGCGCCCGGCCCTCAGGGTGCCAGCTCCACCAGAGGTTGTAGGCCAGCTCTCTCAGTCCCGAGATCTTTTCGGGAAGATGGGGAAATTTGTCTTTGATGCCTTGCATAATCGTGTCAGCTCCTAGCCTTTATCGGTCTGGTTGTCTTTAGAGATATATCTACTTGACATATGAATCGGCAATGCAAAATACCGATGCCATCCCGTTCGACGCACAAAGCTACAAAGGACGCACAAAGACAAACTTTTAGATCCGGGCTGGAAAAAAAATTGGGGGCAGGCTTACAGCACTATCATCTCGGCAGGCTTGCCGCTCTCCAGGGTCTCAATCATCAGGTCCTCGCCGGCGAAGAAGATGCCTATGCTCTCCTGATCGTGCTGCTGCATGGTCCTGATCTCGGCCGTCAGGTTGAAGAGAGCAAAGCCCGGCCCGGTGGTCACCTCAGAGTCGTATCCGGAAGACGCAAAGAATCCCGATGGTGAGGTGCCGTCCTTCATGGAGAGCGTCCTGTCGCTGAGGATCATCAATTCCTCGTCGAGCTGGCTGGAGTTGTCTGCGTATATCTTCAGCATGACCAGATTCTGATCGGACACCGGCATGAGATCGCTGAGGTCAAAGAAAAGGTACCCAAGGGTCAAATTCTCCTCAGGATAACCGTAATCGGATTCTCTCAAGCGGGAGCCCATATTATCAATATCTGAGAACATGATCATATCGTTGTCTGCATTCTTCAATAGAATTGTGCCGTCATCTGTGGGCATGATTTTGCTTTGCGCTCCCATTGATGGTGTTACGTCCTGCGCCTGGCCGAGGCAGGCAAGTGCCAGCAGTGCGGTCAGGCATACAAAAATAGCTTTCTGCATATTACAGTCCACTCCAACAGTTGCTCTATTTTCTGGATATTAATAGCTTACCAGGCTACGATGCAGCCGGCATGGAGCTGCGGACATCTCCCAAGCAGCCGGCAAGAGCGGGCTGCCGCCCCGCCCCTGTCCGCAGATGAGCGCGCGGGGGGGGCGTGGCTGCCAGGGTGCCGAGGGCGGGTGGGATCTGCCTTTGCGTGGTAAGAAAATGCCGTCTTTTTTTGCCCTCGCCAAAATGCGAGGCCAATGCTTGACGGGCCGCTGCCGGCAGGCGCACAGGCGCGGGCAGGCGTGCGTGCGGGGCGAATGTGAGAGAAATTGACCGAGATGGCAAATGCGCGCCAACTCTCCCAGATTCTGAGAGGACCTGTTACTCATTGGTTACTGACAGAAAAAATTAAATAAGATATCAGAATCTATGATCAGTACTAAAAATAAGAATTAATTCTGGATGAAGTCACTTATGTCGATAAAATCAGATTGGGAGAGAGGAAATTCCGGCGCACATAGAGACATTGATGGAACTATATTGAAAAATTATTTTAGTAAGTTACTGCGTTTTTCCCTGACCGTCGTTCTGCTGCTGCAGCTCATCCTCCTGCCGGCTCTATCCTCGTCCCTCAGCTTCTCTGCTCCTTCAAAGATCGATATATCAGGCGAAGGCGCTTATGAAATGAATTTTGCTTGCAGCGAGGACGCTCGGGGCCTGTCTGCGCTGCTGCAGATTCCGGACGGATTTGACTATGCAGGAGACGCAAAGATCATATTGGACGGCATGCCGTCAACATGTGAGCCATCCCAAACCGGTCGATCTCTGGAGTGGGACCTTTCCGGCGTCCTGTTGTCCTGCCGGCATATCGTAGTGAATGAGTGGGAGCAGAATCCGGAAGGCACGGACGGTGGAAAGGAATGGATTGAGCTATACAATCCAACTTCCCGAGAAATAGATATCAGCGGATGGAAGCTCGTGGATGGCTATTATGGAAAGACTGTATACATCCCTCCCGGCACAGTTATTGGCGCTGATGGCTATCAGCTCCTCAGCTGGACGAACGGCTCGCTGATCAACTCCAACCTTGACTGCATTCTCCTTTTGGACGCAGAAGGCCGAGAGGTTGACCTCACTTCTTCCGCCAAAGACGAAAAGAACAATAATCTCTGCTGGGCGCGCTATGCTAACGGCAGGGATACAGACGGTGATCCGGACTGGAGATTTCAGGTGGCAACACCCGGTTTATCCAACGGCGGAATCTCATCCGACATTTATACCGGAGAGTCTCTGCATCTGATGTTCAATCTCTCCGCCGGCTGCGGCGCTCCTAGCCAGGCATCGTTCTTTGCCGAGATGCTTTCATCTGCCGGCAAGACTTCTGCTCCAGCTGTTACATTTGAGGTCGGGCGGGCAAATTTGAGCCTTTCTGCCTGGCCGGATCGATTTGACATCGCCAGGGGCGATGAGATCACCTGGACGGTGCTGCTGGAGAACGATGGGAATGGAGCTGCCTATGGGGTTAGCGTTAATGCCACGATGCATCAGGGCCTGCAAATTGCAGCCACAGATTCGCCAAATTCGCCTAATAATGTCCTGAACTGGAGCTATGCCTCTCTTGCCCCGGGCCAGAGGGAACAGGTCACCTTCAAGGCTGAAGTGGCATCGACCCAGGGGAGCTACTCCAGCCTCTTTCAGGCCGGCTGGGGTCCCGGCCCCTGCCAGGAGATAGACCTGGTCTGTGAGCAGAGCCCGCGAACGGCCATCCAGAAGCTGCCCGACCAGCCGCGCAGTCTGGCCGTGGGCGGGCTGGCCGGCTTTGATATCCATGCCGATCTGCCCGGCGGCGCTCGCGAGCTATGGATCAACGACACCATTCCCAGAGGCCTGATCTACAACCAGAGCAGCCTTTGCGTGCAGGGCCTGCCTGTTTTGCGCGAGCTGACCGCCGCCAATTCAGACGGCGCCCGGCAAATCTGCTGGCTTTTCGGAGACGCCGGCCCGGCCCAGCAGATTGAGATCGCCTACAACTGCCTGCTGGAGAACTGCTCCCGAGAGCCAGGACGGCGCTGTTCTGGCGGGCACAAAGGCAGCCATGAGCTGGAGGGAGGGCGCCGTCGGCAAGACAGACGCCGATGAGGCCGGACCCTTGACCCCGGTCGAGCCCGATCTGCTGCTGGAGATGCGAGCATTGCGGCCTTTCGCCTCCCCGGAAGGGCGCATCTCTTTCACCCTGGCCGTCAGCCACTCCCCCCAGAGCCACGCCCCTGCCTTCGATCTGGATCTGCAGGCCCTCCTGCCTGCCGATCTTGCCTACCAGCCCGGCTCGGCAGAGGTTCTGGCCGGGCCCAAAGCCGCCTTTGATGACGACGCCCTGCGCTGGCACCTGGATGCCCTCGACCTGGACTGGGACGCAGACAAAAAGGCGCTCTTTCGCTTCAATGCCACCTGCGAATCTGCGCCCGGCGAGCAGATCGAGGGGCGCGCCCTTCTCACCTGGACCAGCCTTCCCGGGGAAAATCCGGAGGAGCGCACCGGCACGGGCGGTTTGAACGACTACCTGCGGGAGGCTTCGGCCAGCGCGAGAGTCATGGAGCTCTCTTTGAGCAAGACGGCGGACCCGGATCCGGTGCAGGTGGGCGAGACGCTCACCTATACCCTGACCTGCGAGAACCTGGGAGGCGATGCGAATAATGTCACAATCCACGACGATCTGGACCCCGGTGTCACCTTCCTCTCCGCCGACCCGGCACCCTCCGGGAACAACACCTGGAATGTCTCCCATCTTAATCCCGGCAGCTCCCGCAAAATCACTATCAAGGTGCGTGTGAAGGATACTCTGCCCGATGGGGCCCTGCTGCAAAACCGCTTTTCCATCAAATGCAGCGAGCTGGATCTGCAGGAGAATACCATCTTTACCGCCGTCCAGAACGGCACACGTCTGGCCGTCAACAAGACCGCCCTGCAAAAAGCGGTGCGCAGAGGCGGGGAAGCAAGCTACATCATCACCATCTGCAACCAGGGCGGACAGCCCGCCACGAACGTTACCGTGCGCGATGTCTTCGACTCCTCGGTGGAGCTTATCTCCGCCTGGCCGCAGACTGGCGAAGACGGTGTCTGGAGGCTTGCCTCTCTCGGCCCTGGCCAGTGCATGCAGATGGGCCTGACCGTGCGCGTGCCCCGCACCGATGTCCTCTACCAGAGCCGGCAGAACATCACCGGCCAGGGCTTCGTGCGGGCCTATCGGGACTACAGCACCTCCCGGCCGTCCGATATTCTCACCAACCGGGTCTACGTAACATCCGACCAGATGCAGCTTTCTGCATCAGCGAACGTGAAGATCCTGGCCGAGGAGGGAACGAAGCTTTCTATGCGCGAGCACGGCAGCGGGGACTACCAGTGCCGGGAAGATCTGCGATTTCTCAGCGCCAACAAATCCATCCATCTGGAGAGAAGCGTGAAGGCGAGCTCTCATCCCGCCGTCCTTGCTCTGCCGGGCAGCGGCTCGCAGGCCGTCTCGGGCCTCTGGCACGAGCAGGTGCGGGCCAGAAACGCCGTCACCAATACCACATTTATCGAATCCTATCGCTACGCCAGCCGCCTGGAGAGCAAGAGCCTCTTTGATATTGGACGAGAACCAGTCGAGGATGCGGCTGGAGTCGGATTTTCAGGGAATGGCACACATGGGAATTCTGAAGCTGCCGGCCAATTCCAGCGGGCGGGATGAGGAGATATCTTCCAGGGAAGAATATGCCGGAGACTTCCGGCTCAGAGAGAGCGCCCGCGATTTGGGCCGGGGCCTGGCGACGGACCGGAGCGTGTCGGGGAGCGGCTATGTGTCCCGGGACATGCTGGCACGGGGGCAGAGGAGCTACGAGTCGGGAACCGGCCGGTATCTTTCTGAGGAGCAGATGGACACGCTCTCCGGATTTATGAGCAAGGATCTGGATGCCTCTTTCGGCAGCCTGAGCTGGCAGATCGCGCCCCGCACTTTCCTCCATATCTCGCAGAAGTGGGAGGAAGGCATGCTCTCGTCCACACCCACCAGCCTCATCGCCGAGGAGTACTCCAGCGCCACTCTCCTGAAGAAGAAGGCAGTGGCAAAAAGCCCAGGCGAGCGGGAGAGCGAGGCATCCTTCTCCGGCACGGCCAGGCTGCGGACGGCTTACGGCGGGAAATACGGCAAAAATAGGTCGCTGGAGGTGGACCGGGATGAGATCCTCAGCGGCGACTACATAGTGAAGCGAAGGATAATCCTCGCCGGAGCATCCCTTTACGACCGGCCGCATCTCTCGCTTCGCAAAGACGGGCGTCTGGTCAAAGACGAGGCCGCGTATTCTATTGCCATCACCAATGACGGCAATGTCTCTCTCGGGCCACTCTACCTGCAAGACCTCTTCCCGCCTGGGGCTCGATTTCTCAACTCCAGCTTGCGGCCAAACCAGCTCGACAGCAACAGCTCCAGCTGGACGCTCCTGCACCTTTCCATCGGAGATACGCTGAGGATTGAGATCAACCTGAATATCGAGAAATGCCAGGGGGACATCATCAACCAGGTTTTTGTGGCGGGCAATTGCAGCCTGGGCCAGGTGGCAGCCTGCAATCAGTCGGTCATACTCCGCGACTTCCTGGGATGCTGCCCCCCGGAAGAGCAGCCAGGGGCCATAGCTTCGGGCATAGACTGCGCCTGCATAAGCCAGGAGACGGCCGGCGAGGCCGACTATTTGGGGTCGGAACAGCTGGAGATGCAGTGGGATGGGGAAGCTGCAGGCTCCTGCCCGCTGAGCTGCCCGGCAATTGAGGCTCGACCATCTGCGCAAGGTATGAAGTTTCCCAAAAAATCGATCGGAAGTTAGAAGTAGAAGCAAGATACAATTATAATCATCAATGAGGTGAGATTCTTATGGAACCCAGGATTCTGAAGATCGGCGAGAAAGTAACCGGCAGGTACAGGAACATGGAGCTTGGCAGGAGCAAGAAGTTCTTTCGCGTCAAACTGGATAACGAGGAGTTCTATCTGCCCAAAGATGTGGGAAACTCTTTGCTCACGAGCCACCAGAAGGGCTATGATAGATTTACCATCCAGCGCCAGTTGGATGTCTATGAGATCCGGCCCCACCTCCTGGAGACCGATTAGGATGCGGGTACGACCGGAGCAAATAGCTTCGGGGTAAGGCGAGGGTTAGCGAGGCGTTGCGGATAGTGATGCTGCCTTTTTTAAATCTTGGGGCGAAGAACCACCGATAATGGCCTTAAGCTTGATCGTAACGATAGATCTTGCCGGCGTTAAAGCATGATATTCACGATTTTAAAATTTATATTTATATATTTCTTCAGCGGCAAACAATAGCCACAATGAGCACAAAGCTTACAAAGAGCGCACAAAAGCTTTTTCGGGATATGAATCGCTGCCTCCCCAGGCCATTCCTAAAAGCGAAGGATCAACTACTTAAAGCGCATCAATTATGTTCATGAGCAGCGAATAAGAGGATCTATCAGCACTATTGCAATCTTTCGGTTTAGATATGGGGGCATAGTCCTATTGATCAAAACAGGATGACTGCATTGAGAAAGCAGGTAATCATCAGATTCCGTCTGGCTGCCCTCCTAATCCCTGTTGTCCTCTATGCTCTGGCCGGCACACTTCACTACTGGCAAGGCTGGCTCTATTGGATGGTTCTCCTTGTACCTATGCTTGCAGCAGTTATCTATTTCCTGAAAGCAGATCCCGAACTGCTGGAACGGCGCATGAAGTTTCAGGAGAGAGAACGAGAACAGCAGACAATTGTCCTTATGGGCACCCTCGCATTTGTTGCAGGGTTTACCGCTATTGCGATTGATCTGAGGCTGCACGGTCTGAATATGGTTCCAAATTTCTTTGTGCTTGCGGCAAATGCGGTAGTGTTTCTTGGATACTGTCTCATTCTCTGGGTCTTAAAAGAGAACAGCTATGCATCTCGCACCATTGAGGTCATGGAAGGTCAAGAAGGTCATAACAACCGGTCCCTATGCCATTATCCGCCACCCCATGTATTTGGGTTTCCTGGTCATGTATCTGGCAACGCCGATAGCACTTGGCTCCTGGTGGGCTGTGCCTGTCTTCTCGCTGTACATCCCGATCCTGGTATGGCGGATTTTCAATGAAGAGAAGGTGCTATTGAGGGACTTGAAGGGCTACCGTGAATACTGCCGGGAAAGGCGTTACCGCTTGCTGCCTTTCATCTGGTGACATCCTCCCGTCCTCGAACTCATCGCAAGATCGGTCTAAATAGGGGAGTCTTGAGAAAAATGAAAAAAAGTTCATCTCTTCAGAGAAGTCCCGAGCCGGTGTATGCCACCCTCGACGATTGGATTTCACATGAAGCAATTCCATTCTCCGTCGATTCGCCCGAAACTTTCCACGCCGCCATAGACAGGGTCATCGCTTCGCTTGGCGGCCCGGTGGAGTTGCTTGGCTTTGGAGAAGCGCTCCACGGCGGCGAGGACATTCTCATGCTCCGCAACCGGCTCTTCCAGCGCCTGGTGGAGACGCATGGCTACAGCGCCATTGCCGTCGAGAGCAGTTTCCCTCGGGGGCGCGTGGTGGATGAGTACATTGCCGGCCGCGGCCCGGCATCGTATGAGGCGGTGCAGGACACCGGATTCAGTCACGGCTTTGGCCGGCTCGACGCTAACCGGGAACTCGTGGAGTGGATGCGGCAATACAATGCCGATCCAGCGCACAGCATCAAGCTGCATTTTTATGGTTTCGACAGTCCGAGCGAGATGACCGGTACCGATAGTCCTGCCCAGGTCGTGTATTTCGTTCTCGATTACCTCGCCTCAATTGATGATGCAAGCGCCAGAGAATATCACCAACGTATCGACCCGCTTCTTGGTCAGGACTCCGATTGGGATAATCCCGCTGCAATGATGGACCCGACGAAGTCAGTGGGCCGGTCACCAGCCGCAACTGCGCTGCGAATTGAAATCGAAGATCTCATTGCAGAACTACAGACACGCCGCCCTGAACTGGTAGCAAAAAGCGACCAAAAAAGCTACCTCGAGGCCTTACAGTTTGCTGGGGAGGCGCGGCAATTATTAAACTATCATGCCGAGCTGGCGAGAGAGTCCGACAAACGGGTTAGCAGACTTCTCGGCATTCGCGATGCTCTGATGGCGGATAACCTGGCGTACATAGTGTCCCGTGAGCGTGGCCGGGGGAAAGTGCTGGCCTTTGCACATAACAGCCATCTGCAGCGCGGAAAGGCACAATGGCAATTCGGCGCGGATGAATTCACCTGGTGGCCAGCGGGAGCGCACCTCAATGAGATGTTCGGCCCGCGCTATGCCGTCATCGGAACGGCCGTGGGCGTTTCTGATGCCAACGGCATCGGCAAGCCAGAGGCCGGCACTCTCGAGGCGCGGCTGACTGCCGTACCGGGGCCGGCGCGGCTCATTCCAACTTACAAAGGCCAGGGGCTTCCAGCCCCGGCCATCGCAGCCCTTCCGGCTCGCTCCGGCAGCATGAAGAACCCGACCTATTTCGCACTGACTCCCCAAAGCTTCACTGATTTCGACTGGCTGGCCGTACTGGATAGAGCGGCATACAGCCGCGGCGGGCCACAGCTGGCAACAATTGATGCTAATCCCAAGCGGTAAGGCTCTTCGACTTTCTGGCAGCCGTCAGCGCGGCGAGGCGTTCGGATTGATGAGATGGGTCGAGTAAAACGGGAACGCAGCGGCTCCTGATGAAATGTGTACTGATACTGTCTGGTAGATCCTCCCACCTGCGATCCGCCGCCAGCACATAATTCCATTGAATCGCCAGTCTGTCTGAGAACCCATAATATCCTGTCAAGAGTTAATTGGCAAAGGCAATCTACAAATTTTTTAGCCAAAGTTCTTGATCTCTTATGCGATATATTTTAATAGTATAAACACAGGATATTTACAAAGTTATATGGGGGAATGATGATATTTACTCGACTATCTCAAACGAGAAATTCCAAACTTTTTCCTGGAGAGATAAAATTATGAAATTAATTGAATTATTAATTTATTTGTTACCTGTATTGTTGTATATGCACATTGCAGAGAAAATATCTAAGCTATCCGGATGTTTAATTATCAATGAGGTCAAATCAATTCACAGTAGCCATAAAAAATGGTTATATTCTATAAAATTAGCAAGTTTAATATCAATTTTTTTAATTATTATCTCTTTAATTGTTCCGAACGCCATGGCATCGGACTGTCCTATTGTGGCTATCTCCACGCCTAACACGGAGCTGAACTGCACTGGCCCCTGTCCGGTCCTGAACTCGACGGTAACCGACTGCCTAGGACCCTTTGCATACCTGTGGTATAACAATTCGATATTAATTCCGGGTGCCACGAACTCCAATTTCACGGCCTGCTATCCTGGAACCTACAACCTGTCCGTAACCAACACCACCAGCGGCTGCATCGGCAGCTCCAACCTGCTGGTCATCTCTGCCAAAGCCGATCCTATTGTGACCATATCAACGCCCGATACGCTTCTCAACTGCACAGGCGTCTGTCCCATCCTGAACTCGACGGTAATCGATGGCTCAGGACCCTTTGCCTATCAATGGTACAACAATTCGATATTAATTCCGGGTGCCACGAACTCCAATTTCACGGCCTGCTATCCGGGAACCTACAACCTGTCCGCTACCAACACCACCAGCGGCTGCACCGGCAGCTCCAACTCGCTGGTCATCTCTCCCAGAGACTATCCTATTGTGACCATATCAACGCCCGATACGCTTCTCAACTGCACAGGTGTCTGTCCCATCCTGAACTCGACGGTAATCGATGGCTCAGGACCCTTTGCCTATCAATGGTACAACAATTCGATGTTAATTCCGGGTGCCACAGACTTCAATTTCACGGCCTGCTATCCGGGAACCTACAACCTGTCAGTAACCAACACCACCAGCCGCTGCACCAACAGCTCCAACTATCTCGTCCTCAGGCTTGCAGCCCCTCTAATCATAGTATCCACACCTGATGTTCAGTTGAATTGCACAGGCGTCTGTCCCATCCTGAACTCGACGGTAATCGATGGCTCAGGACCCTTTGCCTATCAATGGTACAACAATTCGATATTAATTCCGGGTGCCACGAACTCCAATTTCACGGCCTGCTATCCTGGAACCTACAACCTGTCCGTAACCAACACTACCAGCCGCTGCACCAACAGCTCCAACCTGCTGGTCATCTCTCCCAGAGACTATCCTATTGTGACCATATCAACGCCCGATACGCTTCTCAACTGCACAGGCGTCTGTCCTGTCCTGAACTCGTCGGTAATCGATGGCTCAGGACCCTTTGCCTATCAATGGTACAACAATTCGACATTAATTCCGGGTGCCACAAACTTCAATTTCACGGCCTGCTATCCTGGAACATACAACCTGTCCGTAACCAACACCACCAGCCGCTGCACCAACAGCTCCAACCTGCTGATCATCTCTCCCAGAGACGATCCTATCGTGGCTATATCCACGCCTAACACGCTTCTCAACTGCACGGGGATATGTCCCATCCTGAACTCGACAGTAATCGACGGCTCAGGACCCTTTGCCTATCAATGGTACAACAATTCGATATTAATTCCGGGTGCCACGAACTCCAATTTCACGGCCTGCTATCCTGGAACCTACAACCTGTCCGTAACCAACACCACCAGCCGCTGCACCAACAGCTCCAACCTGCTGGTCATCTCTCCCAGAGACTATCCTATTGTGACCATATCAACGCCCGATACGCTTCTCAACTGCACAGGCGTCTGTCCTGTCCTGAACTCGACGGTAATCGATGGCTCAGGACCCTTTGCCTATCAATGGTACAACAATTCGACATTAATTCCGGGTGCTACAGACTTCAATTTCACGGCCTGCTATCCGGGAACCTACAACCTGTCAGTAACCAACACCACCAGCCGCTGCACCAATAGCTCTAACTCTCTCGTCCTCAGGCTTGCAGCCCCTCTAATCATAATATCCACGCCTGATGTTCAGTTGAATTGCACAGGCGTCTGTCCCATCCTGAACTCGACGGTAATCGATGGCTCAGGACCCTTTGCCTATCAATGGTACAACAATTCGATATTAATTCCGGGTGCCACGAACTCCAATTTCACGGCCTGCTATCCTGGAACCTACAACCTGTCCGTAACCAACACTACCAGCCGCTGCACCAACAGCTCCAACCTGCTGGTCATCTCTCCCAGAGACTATCCTATTGTGACCATATCAACGCCCGATACGCTTCTCAACTGCACAGGCGTCTGTCCTATCCTGAACTCGTCGGTAATCGATGGCTCAGGACCCTTTGCCTATCAATGGTACAACAATTCGATATTAATTCCGGGTGCCACAGACTTCAATTTCACGGCCTGCTATCCTGGAACCTACAACCTGTCCGTAACCAACATCACCAGCCGCTGCACCAACAGCTCCAACCTGCTGGTCATCTCTCCCAGAGACTATCCTATCGTGGCTATATCCACGCCTAACACGCTTCTCAACTGCACGGGGATATGTCCCATCCTGAACTCGACGGTAATCGACGGCACAGGACCCTTTGCCTATCAATGGTACAACAATTCGATATTAATTGCAGGTGCCACGAACTCCAATTTCACGGCCTGCTATCCTGGAACATACAACCTGTCAGTAACCAACACCACTAGCCGCTGCACCAATGGCTCGAATTCCCTGGTTATCATAGACAAGGTCTGCCCGGGAATGGCCCTGAATAAGAGCGACAATGCCGGAGGGCATCTTGTGGGAGAAGGCGAGACCATAACTTATACCTATGAGGTCAAGAACATCTGGTTCGTCGATCTCACAAATGTGACTGTTACTGATAACAGAGTCTCCAATATCATAGGCCCGATAGATCCCAACAACGACGGCAAGCTAAATCCGGGCGAGACCTGGATATTTAAGGGAAGCTACACAGTCAAAACCAGCGATCTCGGTGGCGACATCGTGAATACGGCCCAGGCCGAAGCTGAAGATCCTTTTGGGAGCTTCGTCGAATCTGATATTGCAGATGATGTTGTATCTCCGCGGCCACCCATGGACCAGCCGGTTCAGTTTGAGCAGTTCTGCGAGGCAAAGAAGGTGTCTGGTCAGGGTGTGATTGATTCGGGAACTTCGATAATTGATAAAGAGTTGGCACTTGAGTATAACGATGTAATGACAGGCAATGGCGATCTGGAGCTTGACCAGGAACAGGCATATTCGCAAAATTCTGACAAGCTCAAAAGAAATATCGACGCGGTCAATGGAGGAAATGAGTCCAATCTCAATCTCTTTGAGAAGTCGAGTCTGACCTACTCTGGAGAAGATCCGCTGGTAGGCGGAAAGTACCTGAACTCCAGGGAGTTCTATGGAGGCATTGGAGCTGATGTCAAGGAAGTGTTCTCTGCCAGTCAGATGGAGAAGGAGCAGACAACATTCTTCAGCACGATACCCGAGGAAGCCGTGCAAAAGAAAGGCTCGAACACTTTCATAGGACAGCTCGATGCGGCGGGAAGAAATACCAGCAAATCATCAGATATCATGGGGAACAACTCCGCATACCTGATCGGGATGGAGATAAGCAGCACCTTCAACGGCACATGGGGCACCGACGCCACCTGGCGCAAGATCTTCTACAAGGATATCAAAGCCCACCAACTTTTCACTGGGACTTTCGAAGCTGTGAAGACCATAAAGTTCCATGAGAATCCCGTGCCTGACAAAATCCACGTACCCTGTGAAGGCATAGACTGCTAGGGAAACCTTGCAGTCTATTCTTGCTGAGAACGAAGAGCCAATGGATCAGCACGCGCCACCCGGAGCTGGCCTCTCTCCGGGGCCGCGTCATGATTTTCATTTTTCGCCCTCATCTCAGTTCTTTAAGGCCAGGGCCTTGACCATTATATAGAAGGCCGCAACCCTAAAAGTCATTGCAGAGGCCTGTTGTCATCCGCAGGATCCATGAAGTCGTTGCTTATCGATGCACAGGTGGGCCCTGGCAGGGCTGCCGGGCCCGATCGTGAGAGGCATAGATGCGGTATACGTTGCGGTTGCCGCGGCCTTTGATGCGAATTGAATTTTTTTTTGCAGCTCCGGACAGACATTGTCCGCCAAGTTGAAATTTGAGAGTTGAGATCTCAATGCCTAGTGCCCAAGACCACAGTCTCTCTCCCGATGAGATCGAGGGTGGAGGTCTGGCCCGAGAACACCTGCACAACTCTGGGCGGGATTGCGTAACCTGTTCTGTCAGCATCGACGCGGTGCAGTCCCGAATTCAAGGCAATTTTATAGTACCCCTGTTCGTCGCTGGTGACAGATGTCCTAATTCCATTTACTCTTATGATTGCCATGGCGATAGGCATCCCTCCCAGGCTCAGAATCCTGCCATGGACCCATCCTGTGCCTCCATCGACTCCAACGTTAAACTGAGGGGCTACGGATTGATTGCTCATAGAGGTCTGAATTGGTGTGAGCTGAGCGGATTCCTGTGGGTAAAACGGCCAGTAATTCGAGTAGACAGGCCAATAGTGATAGCTATAGCCGTAATTAGATTTTCCGGTGCCCCTACTTGATACATAGGGTGAATTATATCCAACATCTCCATGAAGGAAGCTATAGGCCTCCCCCATCCACATTGCCTGTTCATAATATTCCCGCCCGGGACAGGTACCGTTGTAAAAGGACTTCAGATCGCAGTAACTCCCATCCGGAAAATAGCAATATCCATCGCTAGGGCTTCCACCATGACTTACACAGTAGTACTCCATCGAGCCTATTCCCCAATACGGTGCAGGTCCTCCAATTCCTACGGCCCAGGTTGGCCCTGCGGTCATTATCAAAAGCATCGTCGCAAGCAGGCATAATTTTATGTATCTCATAAGAACCTCTGGATAACTTATGCCTCTTATTCATGAAAGGATTTTTGGTTTCAATGGTGGAGACCTGTGTGAAAATTCTCGAAACTGCCTGTGGCCAAGATGGGCACTAATAAGTTGCCCTTTGAAAATATAGATGTAGAGTCCTATTCTGAGACTCTCCTTTTCTGCCTCAAATAGCTCTCATACCCCATGCGAGAGAGCCTGTCCGCCTCCTCATTCTCCTCGCGCGGCACCCAAGCTAAGCTCACATCCTTTCCCTCCAGCAGCTTCTTGATCTCGGGCACATACTTCTTCGAGGTGGCGGAAGAGACTTTGTACTGGCCCTTCATCTGCTTGATCACGAGCTCCGAGTCGCCTTTGATGACTATCTTATCCTCTATCCCTTCATCGACCAGCCACTGCGCTGCCGCCTTCAATCCCTCATACTCGGCCACGTTGTTGGTCATGCCCCGGCCCTGGCCCACGCCGCCAAAGCCCTTCCAGAGCAGCTCTTCGTCCCGGTAGACCAGATAGCCATAAGCGGCCACGCCTCCGGGATTCTTGGGATAGCACAGCCCGTCGAAGTAAATGGTGATCATTTCAACTGCCTGTTATGAATATCCCATTACAAAAATTGTATGCTTAATTGCCCGGCCTGCGATTCTCGGCTCTTCGAAGAGCCGAGAATCGCAGGCCGAACACGATGCATTTATAACCGATTTGTTTTAACCTGGATATCTGGAAATTATAGGCCCTCGCGCCAGAGAAAGAGGTTTCGGAGATCATGAAGGTTGCTGTCATTGGTGGAGGCATAGCCGGAGCAGAGCTGATAAGAGTAGCCTCGCCCTGTCCGCTGGAGTTCACATTGATCGAGCCCAAGAAGCAGGTGGAGATGCAGGCCCTTTACCCGGAGTATCTGGGCGGCGTGGCCCGGCTGCAGGACCTGGCCGCCCCACTCAAGCCCTTCTGCGAGCGCGTGGGAGCCACACATATCCAGGAGAAGGCCCTGCGCCTGGAGGGCAGCACCGTTGTTTGCGAGAGGTCGCAGGTCGACTTCGACTATGCGGTGGTGGCCACCGGGGCCGCCCAGAACTACTTCGGCATCCGGGGCGTGGAGAATACTTTTTCCATCAATACCCTGGAGGAGACCAAGAGGGCACGCCGCTATGTGGAGGACAACTATCCGGAGCGGATTATGATCATGGGCTCGGGCCTGACCGGAGTGGAGGCAGCGTCGATCTTGGCGGAGAGCCTGGATGCCAGCATCTACATCATCGAGGCGCGCGATCGGGTCCTGCCCCTCTTCTCGCCCCAGACCTCGGCGCTGGTGGAAAAGGCCCTCTCCAAGAAGGGAGTGAACATCCTCACATCCACCCAGGTGGCCGAGGTCAAGAAGGACTGCATCATGTTCACAGATAACACCTGCCTGGACTGCGACATGGCCATCTGGACGGCCGGAGTCAAGCCCTCTCCCTTCATCCAGGATCTGGACCTGCCCAAGAAGAATGGCTGGATTCTGGTGGACTCCCACCTCAACGCCAGAGCAAATGTCTTTGCCATGGGCGACTGCGCCTGGGTGGAGATCGATGGCAAGCTCGCCACCAAGACCGGCCTGGAGGCGGAGCGGCAGGCCAAGTACCTGGCCAGGCACCTCTCTCACCTGATAAAGGGAAGGCCCCTGGAGAAGTACTCGGTGCGGGCCAGCACGGACAGCCAGGTGGCGCTCATCTCCCTGGGAGCCGACTGCGCTGTGGGCGTGGTGGGCAAGACCTGCATCGGCGTTCCTACGCGGCTGATTTACTCGCTGAAGAGCTGGATTGATAAGTCGTTTATAAAGAGGTTTAAATAAATATTCCTGAGGATACAGACTTTAGCCTACGAGTATCGAGATCTGACTGAAGGAGAGATCAAGAAATATGCCTGAAAAGCAAATAACAGGGAACTCCGGTCTGTTTTATCCCAACCTCCCGAAAAGTTCAGGCACTAAACTTGTGCCCTGAACTTTTCGGGAGGTTGGGTTCTGGATCATGAGATCAAAGGATTCGGATTTGCCCTTGCCTGCAATTTCTTGAAGGAACTTGGATACATTAATTTCCCCAAGCCTGATGTTCACCTGCGTGATATGTTAGCGGCTTTGGAGCTTTGCGAAAACGAAGTTGATGATTACAGATTGTTTAAAGCTATCATTCGCGTGGCGAAAAATGCCGGCGTTACCCCATATGCTTTAGATAAGCTATTTTGGCTCATCGGCAGCGGAAACTTTTATGACGATCCTGAGATTGGGCCTATTGGGAGCCGCCAAAAAGACTTTATCGAATTCGCCCTGCAAGAAGGGTGCGGTCGACGATAGTGGGACCGATGCAGTTCAATCTATAAAAATAGATTCAATAGGCGCAGATAACCCCGCGCCTATCTTTCTCGCACAAATCAGTTTTATCTTGCTGCTTTGGCCACGCGCTCCACACTGTCCCTGTGGTTGATGGCGTAGCTCTTGACATCGCGGTTGGCAGCGGAGATGATCTCGTCGGCCAGCGCGACGTCTGCCTTCTTGGCCTTCTTGAAGGAAGCCGCATGTGCGCCCTTGCTTATGAACATGAGGGCTGTGTCTACCCTTCTCTGGGGGGAGGTGTCCACGGCCTTGGGCACGGTTATGCCGCCGTACTTGAGACGGACGACCTCTTCGCGCGGCCCGGCATTGGCTATGGCCTTGGCCAGAACGGAGAGCGGGTTCTCCTTGGTCTTCTTGGCAATGATGTCGAAAGCGCCCTCGACTATGCCATAGGCCTTGAGCTTCTTGCCCGTGTTCTTCTCCTTTCTCATCAGCTTGTTTACCAGGCGCTCCACAATGTGCTGCTCGCTCTTCTTGAACTGCTGCTTGGCATGCTTTCCGCCGGAATGTATGACCGCCTTGGATGCCAGGTTCATATAGCCCTTGACGCTCGGATCTAAAACCTCGACCTCAGCCGGGTCCCACTTGCCGAATAGCTTCACGATGCTCACCTCACCGGCTTTTCCTTTCTTCCCCGCACCAGCTCGTTCAGGGAGACATTATTGACAGCGATAACCTTGAATCTGACTCCAGGGATATCTCCCATGGACCGGCCCTGGCGCCCGCCGATGCGATCGACAGTGACCTCGTCATGCTCGTCTATGAATCCGATGGCTCCGTCGCCCGGGGCGAAAGCCGTAACCTGTCGCCCATTTTTGATGAGCTGAATGCGCACGGCCTTTCTTATGGCTGAGTTGGGCTGCTTAGCCTCAATTCCTACCTTCTCGAGAACAATTCCCCTTCCCATGGGCGCTCCGCCCAGGGGGTCAGCCTTCATCTTACTCCCCGACATCCTTCGGATATACTTAGGATAGCTCCACCGGAGCGCCTTCCTATCACTCTCCAGTTTCCTGGCGGCATAGATTCCATTTCCCATTCATTTCACCTTGAGTAAATCGCAACGTACTTCATTGAATTATGATATCATCAACGCCGTGATGCCTCTGCGCAAGCATCTTGGCCTTTAATATGTTTCGGCCATCTCTGCCGATGGCAATGCCTTTGTCCTTGTTTGCTACCTCTACATAAGCCAATCGCTTATTATTCTTGTTTACGACCATGACATTCTTCACGGCCGCCGGCTGGAAGAGGTTCTCCAAAAACTCTTTTACATCGTCGCTGTACTCGACGATCTCGATCTGCTTTCCTACCGACTTCTTAACCCGGTTGATGTTCGAGCCCTTTCGGCCTATGGCTGCGCCCATATCTCCTTTTTTGATGACAAAAATGATGCGTTCGTTCTCCTCATCCACGACGCAATCCCTGGCCATGCCGCCCGTCAGGCTCTCGAACAAAGCAATATATCTGATTCCTTCGGTGGTGAGCTTAAACTCACTCATGCCTCAACACCCCGGATCTCGCGCTGCAGTGCCATTATCTCCGAGTCACCTGGCTCGATGATGGCCAAGGCGGCCACGGAGAAGGGTTTCCCGCAGGCAGATCCGAGGTCCTTGCCCATACCCTGGTAACCGTAGACTGGAACGTCCATGGTCTCCAGCTGCATCCTTACATCCGCAGGACAATCTACAGCGAATACTATGAGCTTTGCCTGTCCGTCAAGTCCTGTTTCAACGGTCCTATTCGATCCTAGCATCACTTTTCCGGTTCTGATGGAACTTCTTAGAGCTCTATCTACGTTTATCATTGTTATTACCTCATCTCTTGATTGCCACCAGCGTCACGTCGCCTGTGCCAAGCTGTATGGGCTGGCCTACAATTACGTTTTCCGTCACGCCTTTGAGATCGTCTACATCGCCGCGAATGGCCGCATCAAGGATATGGTTGACAGTGACCTCGAAGGCAGCTCTGGCCAGCACGCTGGCCTTCTCGCCCGAAACGCCATGCCGTCCGATCTGTTTCAGCTCCCCGTCTACGGTCATGATGTCCGCCACCAGCATGATGTGTCTCACATCTACGGAAAGGCCCTGTTCGCGCAGGGTGTCTGTGGCCTCATTAATGATGGCATTTCGCGCCGCCTCGATGCCCAGCACTTCTCCGATCTCATTTATATTGTTGGTCTTGATTCTGGTGGGATCTACTCCTTCAAACTGCATTACCTTTTTAATGGACGAGCCTTCCGTATAGAGAACGTACTCGTCACCCTCTTTGCGGATTACGACGCGCTTTAAGCCTTCTACGCCCTTGAGGGAGAGCCTCTTTATCTTTTCCACCAACTGGAGCAGCTCTCGGTAAGAGGACTCTTCGGGAGTCATGATCAGCTGGTTCCCATTCCGGCTTACCTCCCGTTTCGTCTCCTCCTTGAGTCGAGTTGCGACCTCGTCAACTGTGATCTTGCGCTGCTCCATTGCATCGGGGTTCAGCTCGATGATCACATTCATTTCCGCCAGGTCGGTGGCGATTGATCCCAGATGGAGTATGGATGTGGACTCGATGGCCCAGGCCACCTCTCTGGCCAGGTCCCGGTCGTGGGCATAATCAGCATTGAGCTTTATGGTCATGGTGGGTGTAGATGGAATTTTTCTCGCATCCACAATCTCGATGAGCCGGGGCAGGCCCAGGGTAACGTTGATCTCGGCCACGCCGGCGTAGTGGAAGGTACGCATGGTCATCTGCGTGCCGGGTTCACCAATGGACTGGGCCGCGACCACGCCCACCGCTTCACAGGGCTCCACTTTAGAGTGCTGGTAGTCGGAAGATACCTGGGTTACGATCTCCTCCAGTTGCTCTGAGCTAACCTGCACCCCTTTTAAGCCCGGTTTGCATGGCTTCCTTGATGCTCGGGGGAAGGTCAAGCCCCTCCAGCCTCTCTGCGATCTCCTTTTCTGTGAGGATCATGCCGACTCCTTCTTGAGCACGCTCTTAATGATGCGCTTGACATTATCTGTGCTGGCGTAGTCTCGCCTGGAGGCATCGACTCCGTCTTCACCGTACTGGAACTGGACAATCATGCCCCTCGTCTCCTTGACTGTGCCGTCGTACCTGACCTCCAGGTCCTGCAGGGCATTGACCAGCCGGCGCTGCAGATAGCCGCTCTGCGATGTCCTGATGGCCGTATCCACCAGGCCCTCGCGCCCGCCGATGGCGTGGAAGAAGAACTCAGTGGGATTGAGGCCGTCTTTGTAGCTTGACTCCACAAAGCCGTGCGCCTCTGCACCCAGGTCTCCCGGCCGGAAGTGGGGGAGCGTTCTGCCGGCGTAGCCGCGCATGATGCGCTCTCCACGCACCGACTGCTGGCCGACGCAGGCCGCCATCTGGGTCAGATTGAGCATGCTGCCGCGCGCTCCGCTTACTGCCATGACCACGCCGGAGTTGTCCAGGCCCAGGTAGCGGCCGGCGATCTTGCCCGCCGTATCCCTGGCCTTGCCCAGTGTCTGCATGATTCTCATCTCCAGCGTCTCATCGAGAGTGCGGCCGGGCAGAGGCTCCAGCTCGCCGGCATTGTAGGCCTCGATCAACTGCTGGCTCTTCTCGCGAGCCGTTCTTGTGGTCTCCTCAATCTGATCGGCTGCGGCCTTGGGGATGTCCTCATCATCTATGCCGAAGGAAAATCCGGCATGCATGATGCCGCGCAGCGCCAGGCGGGTCATCTGGTCCAGAAACTCGCTCGCCACGGAGGGGCTGTACTCCTTTATTATCCTGTCTGTTATCTTGCCCTTGAATGCGCCCACGGCCTCGGCGTCGATGGTGCCCTTCAAGAGCTGGCCGTCCTCGATGACCACATAGGCATCGTTCTCGCAATCAGCGCCCTTGCAGACATCGCAGTTGTAGCAGAAATCGGCCTTGAAGGACAGGTCCAGGCTCCGTGGCAAAATCAGGCTGAAGACCTGCTTTCCCGTCCAGTAGGGCTTGCCGTCTATGGCGCCCTCGGGCGCAGGCAGCTTTGCTATGTCAAACTTCTTGAGCAGCTCCATGACTCCCCGCCGGTCTATGGGCTTTCGGCCGTGGGTAAGCAGGAATGAGCCGGTAACGTAGTCATGTATGCCGCCGATGATGGGGCCGCCGAATCTGGGGGAGAGGATGTTCTCCTGCACGCGCATGAGGATCTCGGCCTCGGCGCGTGCCTCCTCGGTTTGGGGCACGTGCATATTCATCTCATCCCCGTCGAAGTCTGCGTTGTAGGGAGGGCAGACAGCCGGGTTGAGCCGGAAGGTCTTGTAAGGCATGACCTTGACGCGATGAGACATGATGGACATCCTATGCAGCGATGGCTGGCGGTTGAAGAGGACGATATCGCCGTCGGCCAGCTGCCGGTCTATCTTCCAGCCGATATCGATCTGCTCGGCCACCTCCTCGCAGTTCTTATCGGTGACCTTGACGCGCCTCTGATCGGGCCGGGTGACATAATTGACGCCCGGATGCCTCTCTGGGCCGCGGCGCACATAGGTCTTCACAATCTCCTTGTTCCGGGCGTTGGCAATCATGGGCACGGACAGCTCCATGGCTATATCCATGGGCACGCCCACCTCGCCGATGGAGAGATTGGGATCGGGGGAGATGACCGTCCTGGCACTGAAGTTGACGCGCTTGCCGGATAGCGATCCCCGGAAACGTCCCTCCTTGCCCTTCAGCCTCTGGGAGAGCGTCTTCAGGGGCCTTCCGCTGCGATGGCGGGCGGGAGGAACTCCGGAGACGGTATTGTCCAGGAAGGTGGTGACGTGATACTGCAAGAGCTCCCACAGATCCTCTATGATCAGTTGAGGCGCGCCTGCCTCGCGGTTCTCCTGGAAGCGCTGGTTGATCCTGATGATGTCCACCAGCTTATGCGTGAGGTCATCCTCGCTCCTCTGGCCGGATTCGAGGGTGATGGAGGGGCGCATGGTGACGGGAGGCACGGGCAGCACGGTTAGAATCATCCATTCCGGCCTGGCGGTGGCCGGGTTCATGCCCATTACGGCAATGTCTTCATCCGGGACCTTCTCGAACCTGTCGCGAATATCGGATGCGGTGAGCTTGTGACCCTCTTCGATGTAGGACAGGGGCCTCTCGAACTTGATCTCCTGCTGAGGTGCCCCGCAGTAGGGGCAGTTCTTGTTCTTCCTTGCCTCCGAGAAGACCTTGTTAACGGTATCATCCGTCATCTGCCCCAGCCGCTCCAGGGTCTGGATCTGCTCCAAATACATATTTTTCTCATTTTCTTTGAGCATGAGGCGGGAGCAATCCCGGCATATGGCGCGCAGCACCTTCCGGATCAATTTGGCGAAGCCTACATGAATTACCGGAGCGATTAAATCGATATGTCCGAAGTGGCCGGGGCATTCTCCAGGCCGCCCGCCGCAGGATCGGCAGCGAAGCCCCGGATCTATGACACCGAGCCTCGGGTCCATGAGTCCCATCTCAATGGGAAAACCATCATCGTCGTATGTATCAGCAGTAATGATCTTGACCACGCTCATCTTCCTAAATTCTTGTGGGGAGATGAGCCCGAAGCGGATCTTGCCAATTCTCTTGGGAACCGTCATATTTCCACCTAAACCGCGTCTTCCAGGATCAGCCGCGGTGCTACACCCAGTGATTTTATCTCGTCGAGCAGCAGCTTGAAGGCATAGCTCATCTCCACGGGGTAGATCTCAGTGTCTGCACCGCAGGTCGGGCAGAAGTCCGCGTTTCTGCGCCTATCATGGATGGCGATCATGCCGCAATGGCTGCATACCAGCTCGGTCACTTTATCAGACTCATCCACCAGACGTTCTTTGAGGGCCAGTGCCGCGCCGTGGGCGATGAGCACATCCCTCTCCATCTCACCAAACCGCAGACCTCCCTCGCGAGCGCGGCCTTCCGTGGGCTGGCGGGTCAGGACCTGCACCGGTCCGCGGGAACGGGCATGCATCTTGCCGGTGACCATGTGATAGAGCTTCTGATAGAGGATCACGCCTACGAAGAGATCGGCCATGATCTGCTCTCCCGTGGCTCCATTGTACAGTATCTCACGACCGGTATGGGAGAAGCCGAACTTCTTAAGAGCGCCGCGCAGATCCGGCTCGTTCTCGCCCAAAAAGGCCGTAGCATCTACGAACCTGCCCTCTAAAGATCCGACCTTTCCTCCGATCATCTCCAGCACGTGGCCCACCGTCATACGGGAGGGGATGGCATGAGGATTGAGCAGCAGGTCAGGCACAACGCCCGATTCCGTGAAGGGCATATCCTCCTGGGGCACAATGAGGCCCACCACGCCTTTCTGGCCGTGTCGGGAGGCGAATTTGTCGCCCAATTCCGGAATGCGCTGGTCCCGGGTCTTGACCTTGGCCAGACGGTTGCCGTTGGACGACTCGGTGAGGATGACCATATCGACAACGCCCTTCTCATTGGAACGCATGGTCACCGAGGTCTCACGTCTCTGCTGGGGCGTCAGGCCGAACTCGGAAGGCTCCTCCAAAAAGCGAGGCGGGCTGGTCTTGCCGATGAGCACATCATTGGCGGCAACATAGGCATTGGGATTGACCAGGCCGTCTGAGTCCAGCCGGTCATAGGCCTCAGAGCCGCGAGCGCCCCGCACTTCTACATCGGGAATCTCGAATTTGTCCTCCTGGCCGCCGGGATACTTTCGCTCCTCCGCCTCAGAGACGCGGAAGAAGTGGCTGCGAGCCAGGCCGCGCTGGATAGAGCCGCGGTTCATGACCAGGGCATCTTCAATGTTATATCCCTCATAAGCCAGCACCGCCACCACGAAATTTTGGCCGGCCGGCCTCTCCTCAAAGCCTACCGCGCCGGAGGTTTTGGTCCTGACTATGCCCCTCTGGGGGCTGTTGAGATAATGGCCGCGCGTGTCGGGCCGCAGCCTCATATTGGCGGTGGACATTCCCAGGCATTGCTTGACCATTCCTGCTCCCATGGTATTTCTGGGGCTGGCGTTATGCTCCGGATAGGGCACAAGGCCTGCCGCGATGCCTAAAATCAGAGAGGGGTCCAGCTCCAGGTGAGTGTGGTCGGCGGTGATATCCTCCTCCCAGATGGCGATGAAGGTGTTCTCTTCCTCCTCGGCATCCAGATATTCCACCAGACCGGATGAGACAAGATCGGCAAAGGTCATCTCACCATTCTTGATCTTGTCTACATGCTCCTCGGTTACAAGCGCCCTGCCGTTCTCCACCACAATGAGCGGCCTTCTCGCCCGGCCGGAGTCGGTGTTCATGAAGATCTCATTGGTGTCCTCGAAATAGGCAATATTCATCTGACTGCTGATGCTGCCGGAACGCCGCAGGCGGCGCAAATTGGCAACCAATGTCCTGGGATCGTCATAATGCCCTACGATCTCGCCGTTTACATAAACCCGCGCGCCGCTTAGCAAGGCCTCAGCCAACACTACCACCTACCGAAATCACACCCAGATCCATCAAGATCTTCTTTATATTATTCGAATCGTCTGCACCCTTGGATAGCTCTACTCCCTGGGCGAAGTTTTTCACCAGGCCGCAGTTGGGCCCTTCCGGAGTCTCGCTGGGACAGATGCGGCCCCATTGCGTCGCATGCAGATCTCGGGCCTCGAAGTGAGGCTGAGATCGGGAGAGGGGCGAGATCACCCGGCGCAGATGGGAGAGCGAGGCCATATAATCGGTGCGATCCAGCAGCTGGGAGACTCCCGTGCGCCCGCCTACCCAGTTTCCTGTGGCCAGGGGATGGATCATCCTCTCGGTGAGGACGTCTGCGCGAACCGTGGTCACCACATTCAGGTCCCTGTTTCTCATGCTGGCCCTCTCCAGCTGGTATTTTATGTCCCTTGTCAAACGGTTGAAGGCCACCCGGAAGAGATCCTCCATCAGATCACCGGAGAGCTTCAGCCTTTTATTGGAGTAATGATCCTTGTCGTCCTCTCCGCGCCGCTCCAAAGCCAGCTCGAAGCAGGCTTCGGCCATGCGAGAGAGGAAGAGCGCCTTTGCATAGCGATCTTTCTCGTCCACGCCGATGTGGGGAAGAAGGTAGCGGTCCAGGACGTAGGTAGCCCTCTTTTTCTGGTACTCCTTGGCCTGGCCTGCGGCTACGCGCGAGCCGATCTTCTCCAGGGCCTCATCATTGGTGGAGACCTCGGCTTCCTCCAGGTTTTCCAGCATGAACTTGATGATCTCCGGATTGTCGGATACGGATTTTACAATATCCATATCCGTATCCATACCCAATGACCGCAGCAGCGTCACAAAATTGAGGCGTCCTGAGACGGACGGGAAGGAGACCTCCAGGATGGAACGGCGGCCGCGCTCCACGATGACCAGGGAGCGATAGCCCTGCCTCTGGCTGAAGACCTTGGCCACCTCGATGTTCTCATCGTAGCGCTGGTTGTATTCGACCAGGATCTTGTTTGGGGCCAGGTCCTCCAGGGTCATGATGACGCGCTCTGAGCCGTTGACCACGAAATAGCCGCCCGGATCGGAAGGGTCCTCACCATAGGTTATCATCTCGTCGGCAGTAAGGCCGTAGAGGTTGCAGATCTTGGAATTGAGCATGATGGGCAGTGTGCCTATGTCCGCCTCCACAAGATCCTTCTCCGTCTCGCCCTCGACAATGGTCATCTCCAGCTTGATGGGCGAGGCATAGGTCAGATTGCGAAGACGGGCATCATTGGGGTAGAGCCTCTCGATGGAGCCGTCCGCTTCACGCACCATGGGCTTCTCCACCCTGATCTTGCCCAGCTTCACATAGGTATTTTCGATATTGGTCTCGATGATATTCACTTCATCTATGACCTTTTGCAGGCCCTTATCTATAAAATCATTGAATGAGTTTATATGATGGTGCACCAATTTATCCCTGGTAAAATAGGAGCTGTAAAGAACATTTCTATCGAGCAAAAGACCACCTTTAATCGATTACCAGCCGGTAAAAGATCGATTCCTTAGCTGTTGTACTCTTTCGGATTACCTTAATGACATCGCCAACTTTCGCCCCGATCTCTTTGGCCGCAGGGTCGTTTACGTGAATTTTTGGTAGCTGTGGAGCCACAATGCTGAAGTCTTTCAGCATCAGGGCACACTCTTCCGGTGTGAGCAGCACATGTTCCGGAACCATTTCATGATCTTTTACGGTAAACTTGGTCACTCGAACCACCTTTGAGGGAGATGGAGCAGCTAACAGGCCCAAGGAAACTCCAAACGGGCTCGGGGGGATTTGAACCCTCGACCACCTGGTATCTTCACCCAAAAATTTAAAAGCCAGACGCTCTGCCTAACTGAGCTACGAGCCCCCGCTGGCTGACATGCCTCAAGCCTTTTATGCTGCACGCAGTGAGGAATAAAAGCATCCCACATAAAAGCTTTTTCCCTTGTGGGACTTAGACAAGTCCCACTAGGCGAGCTATCTCCGAGCCAACCTCGGAGGTGGTCGAGCTTCCTCCCAGGTCATAGGTCTTTATTCTGCCTTCAAATAAGTTCCGCTCAATGGCAGAGACTATGTCCGCAGCCGCTTTGGGCTGGCCCAGATGCTCCAGCAGCAGTGCCCCGGCCCAGATGGTAGCTACGGGATTGACCTTATTCTGGCCCTTATATTTGGGAGCAGATCCGTGGATGGGCTCAAACATGCTGGTGCCCTCAGGATTGAGGTTTGCGCCGGGCGCCAGGCCCAGGCCCCCCTGAATCATGGCCCCCAGGTCGGTGATGATATCTCCGAACATGTTGGGCGCGACGACCACATCAAACCACTCCGGATTCTTGACAAACCACATGGTGATGGCATCTACGAAGTTGAAGTCGTGCCGCACCTGCGGATAGCCGGCGGCTACGTCGAGGAAGACCTCGCGCCAGAAGCCGTAGATATCGCTGAGCACATTGGCCTTGTCTACGCTGGCCACATGGAGGCGGCGCTTTGAGGCCAGATCAAAGGCATATTTTATCACTCTCTTGCAGCCTTCTTTGCTGACCTCTCCGATCTGATAGCCGATCTCCTCGCTATCGGTATCGATATCCAGCCCGAATTTTATATTGTAGAGCTTTCGCTTGATCTCAAAGTCGGCGTGGCTCTTGCCCCGTCGTGCGCGACTGCCTATGCCGATGTAAAAGTCCTCGGTATTCTCGCGAACCACCACGAAATCGATGTCCTTAGCGGTCTTATCCTTGAGCGGGGTCCAGATGCCCTCCAGTAGCTTGACGGGGCGCAGGTTCACATACTGATCGAAGTAGAAGCGCATGGCCAGGAGCACGCCCTTTTCCAGGATGCCCGGGCTGACCCTGGGGTCACCGATAGCGCCCAGGTAGATGGCGGGATAGCGGCCCAGCTCTTTCAGGGTCTCTTCACTGACCAGTTCGCCGGTTTTCAGGTAGTGCTCCGCACCCAGCGAGAATTCCCTCCACTCCAGGGAGAAATTGTATTTGTCTGCCGCCGCCTCTAAAACCTTCCGGCCCTCGGCGATGATCTCCGGGCCGATGCCGTCGCCCGGGATAACTGGAACCTTATAATTCATGCCGTCACCTTTGCTACCTGTCGCCTGGTATATTCCACCAGTCCGCCTGCGTCAACAATCTCCCTGAGAAAATCAGGAAGGGGCGTAGTTTTATAGGACTCATTGCGGGATTGGTTGAAGATCACTCCGCCCGCCATGTCGACCTCGATTTCCGCACCATCAGCGATCTTATCCACCTCGCTGCAGATGAACAGAGGCAGGCCGATGTTGATGGAGTTTCGGAAGAATATCCTGGCAAAGGATCTGGCAACTACGGCTTTCACTCCCGCACCCTTCAGTGCCAGTGGGGCATGCTCCCGGGAAGACCCGCACCCAAAGTTCTCTCCTGCTACCACATAGTCGCCTTGACGCACTTTTCCTGCCATCTCAGGGCGCACGCCCTCGAAGAGATGAACTGCCAGCTCCTGCGGATCATTGATAACCAGATAGCGTCCGGGAATGATGGCATCCGTGTCGATATCGTCTCCAAACTTCCATGCTCTGCCCGCCAAAAATCTCAACTCCGAATCGGTGGACTATATTCTCATGAGAATGAGGTATATTAAAGTAATGCATGAAAAATTCAGGAGAAGAGATGCGGGAAAATACTGCCTTAAAATAATAAAACAACAACAGCACCTTTTTTTACCATCCTGGGAATGGTAAATCAGCAGGTGATGCGAATTGTTGGCGACCATGATCTCCGGGCGCACTCTGGCCCAAGGGGCGGGATGCGAGGATAAAATGTCTCCCGATTTCTTTAAAGCAGTAGCAATATGCCATTTATCTGAAAAAGATTTTAAGTTCATGCAGCTGGCTGAAGGCAGGAATGTCCTGCTCAGGAATGAGTTTGGCCAGGTGGTGCTCGCTGCCAGGCCTGATGCCGGGCTGCCGGAGGGCATGGTATTCATACCCATGGGGCCCTGGGCCAATGTTTTAGTGGGAAAGGAGACGGGAGGATGCGGCACGCCCCATTTCAAGGGATTGGCGGTGGAAATGGCCGCGACAGATTCGCCTGTTCTGAATATTCGCGAACTCTTCTCTGCCGGAGGATGCGAATATGTCTGAAGCAGCTCTGATAAAAGATGCGGTATGCTCTTTTTGCGGATGCCTCTGTGACGATATCAATGTGGAGGTGGAAGGCGGCAAGATACAGAGGGTCAAGCACGCCTGCCGCCTGGGCTCCAGCAAGATCATGGGCCACGCAAGGATGCAAAGCCCCATGATTCGCAGGGATGGCAAACTGGTGGCGGCAAGTTTCCAGGAGGCATACGACCAGGCCGCGCAGATCCTCCTGGCCGCGAATAAGCCCCTCCTCTACGGCTGGGCCTCCACATCATGCGAGGCGCAGAAGAAAGGCATATTGCTGGCGGAGGAGGTAGGCGGGGTTCTCGACTCCACTGCCACCGTATGCCACGGGCCGTCCGTCATAGGCATCGAGGAGAAGGGGCTGCCCGG
Organism: Methanotrichaceae archaeon; assembly: GCA_963844955.1. GTDB lineage: Archaea > Halobacteriota > Methanosarcinia > Methanotrichales > Methanotrichaceae > Methanothrix. The sequence continues at coordinate 47,462 of CAWJQJ010000015.1, forward strand.
AGCGACACTGGGCCAGGTAAAGAACCGGGCCGACACCATAGTCTTCTGGGGCTGCAACCCCGCCGAAGCTCATCCCAGACATTTTATGCGCTACTCCTCCAATTCCTGCGGCCGCTTTACGCCCCAGGGCCGGGCGGAGAGAAAGGTGGTAGTGGTGGATGTTCGCGAGACCCGAACGGCCAGGAATGCGGACAGGTTCGTCCGGATCAATCCCGGCAGCGATTATGAGGTGATATCGGCTCTGCGCATGCTCGTCGCCGGAAAGGGGGAAAGCGTGCCTGATGAGGTGGGCGGGATTCTCAAGTCCGATCTGGCCGATCTCGCTGCTATGCTGAAGGGTGCCAAATTCGGGGCGGTATTCTTCGGCCTGGGAATTACGCATAGCCGCGGCCGGTACAAGAACATAGACAACGCCCTCTCCCTGGTGGCGGAGCTGAACTCGTACAGCAAGTTCGTGATCATGCCCATGCGCGGCCATTACAATGTGGGCGGAATCGGGCAGGCTTTAGCCTGGTCGTCCGGCTATCCCATGTCTGTAGACTATACCCGGGGTGCGCCTTACTTCAATCCCGGTGAGACGTCGGCCTGCGATCTCCTGGCCCGGCGCGACACCGATGCGGCTCTTATCATAGCTGCAGATGCCGCCTCCAACTTCCCCCGCGCCACAGCAAAGGCTCTGGCTGAGATCCCGGTCATTCAGATCGATCCTTATGAGAATCCGACAACTCTTCTCTCCGATGTGGTGATTCCCTGTGCCATAGCCGGGGTGGAGGTGGAGGGCACAGCCTATCGCATGGACGGGCTGGCTCTGCGCCTGAGAAAGATGGTGGACTGCGACTTACCCAGCGACGAAGAGATCTTAACGCATATCCTGGAGAGCGTACATAGACAGCGCGCATCCCAAAATCCCAAGGAGGCCTGAAAAATGATAATCAAAGGCGGAATTGTCTACGATCCGGCCAACGGCATCTATGGCGAGGAGATGGACCTGTGCATCGATAAAGGCAGAATGGCGGAGGAAGGGAAAGGCGAGGAGATCGATGCGCGGGGCTTATTGGTCATGCCGGGCGGCGTGGACGCACACTCTCATATCGCCGGCAAGAAGGTGAACACAGGCCGGATCATGAGGCCCGACGATTCCCGGCTGGGAACCGAGCCGCGAACAGCAGTCTGCCGGCCGTCTACCGGCTATACCGTTCCCAACTGTTATGCTATGGGCTACCGCTATGCGCGCATGGGCTACACCACCGCCTTCGAAGCGGCCACGCCCATCCTGGAAGCGCGCCATACCCATGAGGAGCTGGAGGAGATTCCCATCCTTGACAAGGGGGCGCTCACCCTCTTCGGCAGCAACTGGCAGGTCATGGAGTGTGTGCGCGATAAGGACATCTCCAAGCTGGCCGCTTATGTGGCCTGGGGCCTGCGGGCGGCCAGGGGCTACGGCGTGAAGATCGTCAATCCCGGCGGAGGCGAGGCCTGGGGCTTTGGAGCCAATGTCAAAGGCGTAAACGATCCGGTGCCGGGATTCGATGTGACGCCAGGGGAGATCATCCGGGGCCTGGCCCAGGCCAATGAGATGCTGCAACTGCCCCACTCCATCCATCTGCACTTCAACAATCTGGGCAAGCCCGGCAACTACACCACCGCTTTAGAGACGCTGGATCTGCTAAAAGATATTCAAGCCAGCCGGATGAGGCAGGTGGTGCACGTGGCGCACATGCAGTTTTCCGCCTACGGGGGAACAAGCTGGCGGGACTTCGAGTCCAGGGCTCCGGTCATTGCCGACTACTTCAATTCTCACAACCATGCCACCATGGATATGGGGCAGCTTCTCTTCGGCAGCGCCACCACCATGACCGCCGATGCGCCTCTGGAGTACGGCAATGCCCGCCTCACCCATAACAAGTGGTCCAATCACGATATCGAGCTGGAGGAGTCAAGCGGCGTGGTGCCCATGGTCTACTTCAGAAAGATGCTGGTCAATGCCGTGCAGTGGGCCATCGGCCTGGAGCTGGCCCTGCTGGTCAATGATCCCTGGAAGGTGCTCATGACCACGGATCATCCCAACGGCAGCCCCTTTGTGAACTATCCGGAGGTCATCACTCTGCTCATGAGCCGGTCCAAGAGGGATGCGGAGATGGCCACCCTGCATGATCAGGCTGCGAAGCGCACCACCCTGGCCGGAATCGAGAGGGAGTTGGACTGGACGGATATCGCCATCATGACCCGGGCGGCGCCAGCCCGCATCCTGGGACTGCAGGACAAGGGGCACCTGGGACCGGGCGCGGACGCCGACATCACCATCTACAACCTGGCTGCAGAAGAGGTGGACACGAGCAAAGATCATGCCCTGGTCAAGAAAGCGCTGGCCAGCGCCAAGTACACCATCAAGGGTGGGGTGGTCGTCAGCAAAGATGGCCGGATACTGGCTGCGCCACCCGGCAGGACCTTCTGGGTGGATGCGGCGGTGCCGAAGGCGGATGCCGACCGGCTCATGCCGGATCTGGAGGAGAAGTTCGCCAGGTACTACAGCGTGCAGCTCTCCAACTATGCCGTGCAGGACGCATACCTGCCTCACCCTAAGGTGATACGGACCGGCCTTCCTGTGCCGCCCCAGGAGGTGGCCTAGATGAGGACCATCACAATCGCTCCCAGAGGAGCATTCCGGATATCTGTGGAGGCGGAGGGCATATCACCCGACAGGTTTGCGCCCCTCAGCCTGGAGCAGATAAAGGGCCTGGCTGTCTGGCAGGGGAACCGGAAAAAGAGCCTATCCGATCTCTTTCTGGTAGAGGGCGACGACGCTTTGGCCGGGGCAGAGGAGACGACCATCCGGCTGGAGGGAGACTTCTCCCAGGTAAAGAGGATAGCAGAGGGCATGACCGCCGGAGTGGTGGAGGCTTGCGGCAGCCTGGGGATGCATGCCGGCAACAATATGAAGGGCGGGCTTCTGACGATTGCCGGCAATGCCGACGACTGGCTGGGAAGGGAGATGCGCGGAGGAAGGATTGTGGTCAGGGGAGACGCCGGCAACTATGTCGGCAGCGGATACCGGGGCGAGAAATGCGGCATGCGCGGGGGAGAGATTGAGATAAAGGGCAGCGCCGGCGCGTATCTGGGAGAGCATCTCTGTGGAGGGAGCATTCGCGTGGAGGGCGACGCCGGGGACTTTCCCGGAGCGGCCAATCAGGGCGGCAGCATCTTCATCGGGGGCAGCACCTATCTGCCCGGCGCGGAGATGAGCAAAGGGACTATAACTGTAAAAGGAGAGGCAAAGATTCTGCCCAGCTTCCAGAAGATGGACGTAGTCCAGATGGGGGGCGAAGGCTTTCAAAAGTATGCAGGCGACAGTGTGGACAGCGGCAAGGGCGAGCTCTTTGTCCGGGTAGGGTCATCTTGATAAATGGGAGGAAATATGAGGGAACAACGTAATTATTTTGAGGTGCTCTGACTTGATCGATCGCAGCAAGGTATTAGAGGTCTTGAGGGGATACGACCTCGATGATCTGCGAATCGGGATGATCGCATCCCACTCTGCCCTGGATACGGCAGACGGCGCAGTGGAGGAGAATTTCAGGACGCTGGCGGTGTGCCAGGAAGGGCGGGAGAAGCCTTATGTCAAGTACTTCCGGGCGAACCGGGATGGATCGGGCAAGGTTATGAGCGGCATGATCGACGAGGTCATGATGCTGAGGAAGTTCCCGGAGATCTTAGAGCCGGAGAATCAGGATATTCTCAAGGAAAAGAATACGCTTTTCGTGCCCAACCGCTCATTCACCTCTTACTGCGGAATCGATGCCGTGGAGGAGCAGTTCACCCTTCCTCTGCTCGGCTCGCGCAATTTGCTGCGCTCGGAGGAGCGCGGCGACAAGATGGACTATTACTGGATACTGGAGAAGGCGGGACTGCCTTTTCCCGAGCCTATCGAGGCGGAGGATATAGATCAGCTGGTCATGGTCAAGCTGCCCCATGCCGTGAAGACCCTGGAGAGGGGATTTTTCACTGCCGCTTCCTACGAGGAGTACTGCCAGAAGGCCGATATGCTGCTGCGCCAGAATGTGATCGACCAGGATGGAATCGAGCTGGCCAGAATTGAGCGCTATGTCATCGGGCCGGTCTTCAACCTGGACTTCTTCTACTCGCCCATCAGCAAGCAGATAGAGCTGATCGGCATAGACTGGCGCTTTGAGACCTCCCTGGACGGCCACTGCCGCCTGCCTGCGCCTCAGCAGCTCACCCTGAACGACCGGCAGATCAATCCCGAGTACACCGTCTGCGGGCACAACTCCGCCACCCTGCGCGAGTCGCTTCTGGAGAAGGCCTTTGTGCTGGCAGAAAAGTACGTCGAGGCGACGCAGGAGTACTATGCGCCCGGCATCATCGGGCCCTTCTGCCTGCAGACCTGCGTGGACAAGGACCTCAACTTCTACATCTACGACGTCGCGCCGCGGATCGGCGGGGGCACCAATGTGCATATGGCGGTGGGGCATCCCTACGGAAACGCCCTCTGGCGCACCAACATGTCCACAGGCCGCAGGCTGGCGCGCGAGGTGCGCATAGCCCTGGAGAACGATTGCCTGGAAAAGATTGTGACTTGATGCAGGTATGATGCAGGTTTGATGCTAGGTTATGACTGAGACAGATGAAGCGAGCGGCATGGGAATTGAAGTTCCTAAAAAGCTGAACCGCACGGCCAGGAAGCTGGCTGCTGCAGGCGAGAGCCTGGTGCAGATCGCTCCGGCGATCCTGCACAGTAAGGCCTCTGAGAAGATGCTGGCCATCGCCAGGATGGGCATGCTGGACAAGGTGCTGGGCTATCTGGTTACCACCGACAAGAATGTGCATTTTGTGCGCCCGGGCATCGCCTGGGACAGCGTGCAGACCGTGCCCCTGGACGTAATCGATGATGTGGAGTACGAAAAAGAGTTTCACACCAACACCCTCAAGATCAAGGTAGGGGAGAGGGCGGAGAAGATCATCTTCTACGACGATATGGACGGCATCAGGTTCTACCAGTATATCAAGAAAATTAAGTCCGGTTCAGGAAGATAACATCATTCTGTCCCTGGAAGTCGCCCTCACCGGTCAACACGCTGGCGGCTTCACGCCTGGCCGTAGCGTAGACGATTGAATCACCCAATCCCCATTTGAGCCTGTGCTTGATCCGGGCGGCTTCGACTGCGATCTCTTCATCCACATCGATCAGGAGGCAGCGCTCCTTCATGGCTGCCTTTTTCTCTTCGGCGATTCTTTCATCGTAAAAGTGGAGGATCCAGCGATAGACCTCCGCCAGATTGACTGCGCTAATTATGAGGTCCTGGTCGTCATCCAGATAGCCCATGACAGCTGCTCCCGCGTTGCTGCCCTGGAAAAACTCGATCCAGGCCCAGGAGTCAATCAAAACGGTCAATCTCTTCCCTCCGGAAGGATTCAAGCCTGGGCAGGCTGCCGAAATGCGATTTATCCATTCGCTTTGCCTTTTTGAAGAGATAGCGGATGACCTCGTCATAAGACTTGGCGTCGATTTCTTTCTTCAGCCGGTCAAGCATCTTTTGAACATCGTCCTTGACCTGGATGGTAGTAGACATGCTATAGGGTTAAGTTATTATAAGTTTATAATTTTATGGATAGTTAGTGATTAAAAATGCCGTACACTGAAAAGCAGGAGATCACCGTCGCCGCCCACTGCCTGCTCAATCCCTTAACGCGAGTGAGGGGGCTTGCCCCGCTGCCTTTTCGACCCGAGGGCCCCACAGTTCAACTGCCTTGCCCGGAGGCGCTCTACCTTGGGCTGGAGCGCTGGGCGGTAACCCGAAACCAGCTCGATGTGCCCCAGTTTCGCCGCTTCTGCCGCGAGCTTCTCACCCCCTACGCCGACCTCCTGCAGATGCTGGCCGGCGAGGGGGCGATCCTTCGCATCGTGGGGGCGGCGGGAAGCCCCAGTTGCGGCGTTGCTACTACGAGCAGCGGCTACACGGGCGGGCGGGTGCGGGAGTGCGAGCACGCGCGCGTGAGCGGGAGGGGCGTGTTCATGGAGGAACTGCTGGCGGAGCTGGAGCGGCGAAATATTCCTTTTCAGGTGGAAGAGGCCGGCAAGAAGGAAGGATAAGATAGCGATTTCTGAGCGCGGGGGCCGGGCGGCCTAGGAATATTGTTAAATACTACTACTGCATGAGGATGCCTGCATCTTTTGCGGGGATTGCCAAGCCAGGTCAAAGGCGCTGGATTCAGGGTCCAGTCACGAAGGTGTTCGTGGGTTCGAATCCCATTCCCCGCACCTATTGATTCTGTAGATAGCGATTTTGCTTTAGACTGCCTCTGACAATGATAATGTCGCTCTTGACGTTTGGAAAAAGTGGGTGCAGTGATTGCGTACACGACCCGGAAGTTGACATCGAGCACAATACCGCATAAAGAGGCAGCTAGGACGAAATTGCAGAGAAAGCGGGCCTCAAGGAAATGAGGTTGGGCAAGCAAGGCTGCAAAGAGAAATACGCCGTATCTGTTAAGGCACAGTCTCAGTCGAATAGTAGCTCGCCGGGATAGATATTGTCCCCACAATCGATCCCAATCGCCTTTTTCCATTCCGGTCTTGGACATGGAGAGGTGGACGATCCCAAATTTTTGATATGTGCGCTATGGATTCTTGGATTTCTTCCTCACTGCGGTGTTTCATCGAATGTATTCTGTCTACCTCTAAGAGTTAAAATAATTTCATGGACACGTATACTCCTTGTTACCAAAGGTACATTGCATACAGGAATTAATATCATTTTATAGAAAAGAATGTACACTGCCACTCAAAATCGATAGGCTGGGATCAAATGCAAGCACCTCTAACCATGTGCTAGATATACCTCAAAATCAGCGGCAGCATCAGCACCCCCATGGCATGCGTCTTGTGAATGCCGGCTACCGGCGCAATAAGCCCCACCATGGTGGAGAGGAAGAATATGAAAAGCCCGAAGATGCCGGTGAAGGCGTAGCTCATGGCCAGCAGAAAGAGCAGCACCACCAGGCAGAGCAGCCGGTAGTTGATCCGGGAAATGGCCCGCCCGGCCAGGCCCGCCGCGCTGATGCAGGCTACGTAGGACGCCGCCGCCACTATTACCGCTATCATTATCATCTGGGCCAGTGCCCCCTGATCCAGGTCCATCAGCTCCTGGATGGCAGCGGCAGCTCCGCTGCGGGGTTTATCGATAACGTAAAGGGCTACCAGCGAGAAGAGGGCATTGGCGGTGTTCACCCCGGCGATGGAGACCAGAAACTCCTCCGGGCCGGGGGCGGCCCCCAGGCGCGCCGTTATGGCGGCCACAGAGGGGGAGACGCCGGGAATCCAGGCCACTACCGAGCCACCCAGGCTGCCCGAGAATACGGCTCTGGCCAGGGCCCCGGGAGGGACCTTGATCTCGCTATGCTTTTGCTCCGGAATCTCCGTCTCTGTGCAAAGGCTGAGCAGGAGCGACGATGCCCCGAAGATGCCGGAGAGGAGGGGCAAGAGCACCTGCGGCTCCAGGCCCAGGGGCGAGCTTTGCAGGCCCTCGCGGCTGAAGGCGAACAGGCCGAGCAGGCCGCTGGTGATAAAGAGAAGAGCGGCAATGGCCCTGTACTTGTAGGGCACCAGCGATCCCTGCCCCTCGATCCAGGGGCCACGCTCTGACTTTATCATCATGAAGGCGATGCCTAAGAGCAGTATGCCCACATACTTGGTAAAATAGTCGTAGTATCCGGAGGCGGCCCAGGAGAGGGGATAGATCATGAAAAGTGCAACGAGCATCGAACCCGCGCTTCCCAGAGCGGAGAGCCGCACCGCCTCAATGCCCCGTCCCTCCAGCATGAGCCTGCTGCCAGGCAGAACGGTCAGAGCGGTCTCGGAATCGGGCGCGCCCAGGAAGACGGCAGGGATGGCATCAAAGAACGTCTGGGAGATGCTGGCCGCCAGGATGATGCAGGCCATCTGGAAGGGCGAGAGGCCCCAGGCCATGAGCTGGGGCGAGAGGGCCAGCAGCATGGCTGCGAAGTTGTTGAGGTGCAGGCCGGGAACGAGGCCTGCGATGATTCCCAGGACAAAACCCAGTGCTATGCAGAGGGCAAGGTTGATCTCGATCATTTAACTTCGCTGTAAATTTCTGATAGTTCTTACATTAATATCTTACTTTTGGTACGGACTATAGATTGGCAAGTGATCTATCTAACATCAGCGATGATAAATTTCAAAGCTGGACTCTGGACTCTGGAAAACCCTTAAATACTGGCACATTGTCGATCTACATATTCCGCACAGGGATAACGATGCCCTGGGCGCATGAACCGGCCAGGTTCGAACGCGCGCAGTTGCGCGTGAGTCGGCCCAGTTGAGGCCATGCGGAGGATTGAAATGACATTTGAGAAGACGAATCCAAGGATAGTCCGCCTTATCGGCGAGCTTAAGGCGGCCTCTCGCGAAAGCGGCGCTCCCCTCTGGCGCGATATCGCCAAGAGGCTGGAGAGGCCCAGCAGGAATTACGCTGCGGTAAATCTCAGCAAGATAAACAGGCATACCCAGTCCAATGATACTGTGCTGGTGGCCGGAAAGGTGCTGGCCAGCGGGGATATCGAACACAGCGTTACCGTGGCAGCTCTCAATTTTAGCAGCCAGGCCATGTCCAAGATCCAGGCGGCAGGCGGCAAATGCCTGCTCATTGAAAAGCTGATGGCTGAGCACCCCAAGGGATCGGGCATAAAGATTTTGAGGTGAAGCGATGATAGTAGTAGATGCAACTGGATTGGTCCTGGGACGCCTGGCGAGCGTTGCCGCCAAGAGCCTCTTGGCTGGCGAAGAGGTCAAGATCGTCAATGCCGAGAAGACGCTGATTACTGGCGGAAAGGATTACATTTTCGAAGATTACGGGCAGACAAGGGCCCGAGGCCATAAGGAGAGAGGCCCCTACTTCCCCCGCCGGCCAGAGATGATCCTCAAGAGGACTGTGCGCGGCATGCTCCCCTATAAGATGAGACGGGGAAGAGACGCATTCTCCCGGCTGCGGATATATGTGGGCATCCCCAGAGAGCTGAAGGGAATGCAATTGGAGCAGCCTTCCGCTGCCAAAATGAGAACCGAGAGCAATAACAAATATATCGAGCTTGGTGCCTTAAGCCGAAGGCTCGGCGCAAACTTCTGAGGGACTGACAATGAAGATAATTAACACCTCGGGCAAGAAGAAGACGGCAACTGCAAGGGCCACTTTGAAAGAAGGAAAGGGCGTTGTGCGCATCAACAAGGTGCCCCTGGACATCTACGAGCCGCGCCTTGCCAGACTCAAGATTCAGGAACCCGTTCAGATCGCGGGCGATCTGATAAAAGCCATGAACATCGATGTGGTGGTTGCCGGAGGCGGAACTATGGGACAGACGGACGCCGTGCGCACCGCCATCGCCAAAGGCATAGTGGAGTGGACTGGCGACACCGGGCTGAAAGAGGCCTTCTCCGAATACGACAGAAATCTCCTTGTCAGCGATCATCGGCATAAGGAGAGGAAAAAGTTCGGCGGACTTGGTGCCAGATCTAAGTACCAGAAGTCCTACAGGTGAAACTGCTTGATTCCAGTCAGGTGCTTTTCCTGTGGCAAAGTAGTCTCCCATGTCTGGGAGGAATACCGGGAGCGCATCAAGACCGAGCCTCCCGGCAAAGTCTTGGATGACCTGGGAATAGAAAGATACTGCTGCAGGCGCATGCTTCTTTCTCATGTGGAGATAGTGGACACGCTGAGGCGGTACCAGTAGAAGGGGGTTGTAGGGTAGCCTGGTCCATCCTACAGCGTTCGGGACGCTGTGACCTGAGTTCGAATCTCAGCAACCCCATCATACTCTTCCTTTTGAGGTGGCTATTTGAAGGGCGAGAAATATACAAGATATGAACGTGCGCGCATAGTAGGAGCACGGGCTTTGCAAGTTTTCATGGGCGCTCCAGTGTTGATCGATACCAGTAATACCGACCCTCTCGAAATAGCGCTAGAAGAGATGAGACTGGGCGTAATTCCCATCACCGTAAAACGCGATCGCTATTCAGGTAGGTGAATTAGTTGGTAGAAGATGAGGTGATAACGGTAGCGGGAGAATACGAGACTCTCATACCAATCGACGAGTACCTGGCCGCAGGCGTGCATATTGGTACTCAGCAGAAGACGAACGACATGATGCCTTACATTTACAGGGTAAGGACAGACGGGCTCTATGTGCTTGATGTTCAGTCTACAGACAAGCGCATCCGCCTGGCTGCCAAGTTCCTGGCAAAATATGATCCGGCAAATATTCTGGTTGTATCTGCGCGGCAGTATGGCCAGAGGCCGGCCACCATGTTTGCCAAGGCCATTGGCGCTGGCGCAAACGTGGGCCGATTTGTGCCCAATACCCTGACCAATCCGGCTTTCCGTGGTTTCATCGAGCCCGATGCTCTCATAGCAACGGACCCCAGCGGCGATGCCCAGGCAGTGAACGAAGCTGTGGATGTGGGCATACCGGTAATCGCTCTTTGCGATACCAATAACATGACCTCCAATGTGGACCTGGTCATACCCACCAACAACAAAGGCAGGAAGGCTCTAACGCTTATCTACTGGCTCCTCGCCCGTCAGGTGCTGCGCGAGAGGGGCGAAGAGGACCGGTTCAAATACACTATCTCGGATTTCGAGATGGAGTTTTGATCCCATGCGGCTTGCGGCTGTTGCAGGTCAGTTCTATCCGGGTAGCGGAACGGAGCTGGAGCATCAGCTAGAGGACATGTTGCATCCGGAAAAGGAGCTTTCCTTTCTGGGTGCTGTGGTCCCTCATGCCGGATACATCTACTCCGGGCAAGTTGCAGCCGAAGTGTATTCTCGCCTGCCTAAAGCGGAAACCTATGTGATAATAGGGCCCAATCATCACGGCCTCGGCTCTCCCGTGGCGCTTTCTCGAGACTCATGGAGAACGCCTCTGGGAGTCGCCCTGCCGGATTTAGAGCTGGCAGACGCCCTGGCGGGAAGCATCATCGATCACGATGAGACCGCCCATCTGCACGAGCACTCCATTGAGGTTCAGATCCCCTTTCTTCAGAAACGGTTCTCTGATTTCAAGATCCTTCCCATTTGCATGGGACTGCAAGATATGCAAACAGCGGTTGAGGTGGGGCAGGAGCTATCCCGGGCCATTGACAGGCAGAAGCGCAAAGCTATAATAATTGCCAGCAGCGACTTTACCCATTATCAGCCACAGGAGACGGCCAGAAAGGTGGATGCAAAGCTCCTGGAGGCGATCTTAAATATGGATGTCCCCGAGCTGTATGACCGGGTATACCGTTACGATGCCACCGCATGCGGCTATGGGCCGATAGCGGCGACCATAACAGCTGCCTTTGCCCTGGGGGCCAAAGCCGGCAAGCTGCTTGCCTATGCTACCAGCGGAGATGTGAGCGGCGACTACAGCCAGGTAGTCGGGTACGGGGCGATTGTCTTTTCGTGAGGAGGCCCTTTATTGACAACGGCTTCTGCTCCCGGCAAGATCATCCTTTTCGGAGAGCATGCCGTCGTCTCAGGCATCACCGCTCTGGGCTGTGCCATAGACTTGAGGACGAAAGTCACTGTTCAAGATATGCCCGGCAGCGTGCTGATAAAGACAGATCTCCCGTTGCAGGGATTCTCCCTGGATCTGCTATCAGGCCGGCTCGAATCTGATCAGGCAGCACATGCTACCAGATACATCTCAGCCGCTATCATGGAATTTGAGGTCAGAGATATCCAGGTTTGCATTGATTCCAGCCTGCCGCTGGCGGCAGGCCTGGGCTCATCGGCTGCCATCGTTGTGGCCACAGTCGCGGCTCTTAGCGAGCACCTGGGCCTGGGACTGTCCAGAAAGGAGATAGCCGCTACCTCCCACCGGCTGGAAAAGAAGGTTCAGCACGGGATGGGAAGCCCCATGGATACGGCTCTGGCAACTTACGGGGGCTATCTGCGGGTATCCCAAGAGATTCAGCCCCTCGACCTTCCTTCTCTGGAGATGGTAGTCGGATACACAAAAATGCCTCATGATACGAGGTCCGAGGTGGAGAAGGTGCAGGAGCTGAGAAAACGCTGCTTTGACCTGGTCGATCCCATATTTCAGGCCATCGGGGCCATCTCGGAGCGGGCCGTACCCCTCATCCGAGAGAGAAATGGACAAGAGCTGGGCGAGCTGATGAACATCAACCACGGCCTTCTGGAGGCACTGGGCGTCGGCTCACGGGAGCTATGCGAGCTGGTCTATGCGGCGCGAGGAGCCGGAGGCGCACGAGGTGCCAAGCTTACCGGAGCGGGAGGGGGAGGATGCATGATTGCCCTGCCCGGGCCTTCTGGCGTAGATGCACTCCTGGTGGCTTTGAGACAGGCGAGAGGCGCTGCTTTTAAGGTTACCGCGGGCTCTCCAGGCGTGCGGCTGGAGGATGAGCCGTGACCCGGGTTCTGAAGATCGGGGGAAGCATCCTGACAGACAAGAGCCGGGAGCTTTCGTCGCGACCAGACGAGATAGCGCGCGTGGCTCTGGAGATATCATCCTGCCCGGAGGATCTGGTGCTCGTACACGGTGCAGGCTCCTTTGGACACATCCCTGCCAAAAAGTATGGCCTGCCCAAGGAATTCAGCCGACAGGGATTGAGAGTGACGCACAGCTCTGTGGCCAGGCTATGTGATCTGGTAGTGGAGGCGCTCAGCCGGGCCGGTGTCGACTGCCTGCCGGTCCATCCCCTCTCCTGCCTCGTCCTGCGAGACGGCAGGATAGACCGCTTCTTCGATGAGCCGGTAAAAGAGATGCTAAAAGAGGGCATCATGCCGGTGCTGCATGGCGACGTGGCCATGGACGCCACCGGAAAAGCAGCAATAGTATCCGGAGATCAGCTCGTGGCCTATCTTGCTAAAGCCCTGCAGGCGGAGGTGGTTGCCGTGGGAAGCAACGTTGACGGCGTCCTTTTCTCAGGCAGGACGCTTCCCAAAATTACCAGAAAAGAGCTTCCTGCAGTGGAGAGCGCCATTGGAGGCAGCGCCGGGGTGGACGTCACCGGCGGCATGAGAGGAAAGCTCCTGGAGCTGCTGGAGCTGGCCGATCTGGGCATAGACTCGGTGATATTTAATGCCGGCAGAGAAGGGAACATTGCCCGGGCCCTGAAAGGCGAATGCGTGGGAACAAGAATAGGGAGGGCGAATTGACCACATCCAGCCGCAAGCTTGACCACATTCGAATATGTCTGGAAAGACCGGTAGACGCGGAAAATAGGCCTTTCCAGGATCTGACGCTGCTGCACAGGGCGCTTCCGGAGATAGATGAAGCAGATATCGATACCTCTTGCCGTTTCCTGGGGAAAACGCTCAAGGCGCCCCTCATGATCGGTGCCATGACCGGGGGCCATCCTGAGGTTAAGAAGATCAATGTCTGCCTGGCTGAAGCGGCCTGTGAGCTGGGCATTGCCCTGGGAGTGGGCTCCCAGAGAGCGGCCCTTGAGGATCAAAGGCTGGAGGACACCTTCTCTGCGGTCAGGGATGCCGCGCCGGACATTCCCATCATCGGCAATATCGGTGCCGTGCAATTGAAAAGATCCGGGCCAAAGATCCTGGAGCGCCTGGCTGAGATGATAGATGCAGATGCCATTGCCGTTCATTTGAACTTCCTGCAGGAGAGCATTCAGCCGGAAGGGGACAAGGATGCCGGCGGAGTGCTGGAAGCCCTGAGGTCGGCGGCCACCGGATCGGTGCCGATCATCGTCAAGGAGACGGGAGCCGGCATATCCAGGGAAGTGGCCCAGGACCTGGTCAAGGCAGGGATTAAGATGATAGATGTCTCAGGCGTGGGTGGGCTCTCCTGGGCCAGCGTTGAGTCTTTCCGTGCTGCAGAGGTCGGGAACGATGAGCTGGAGCAGATGGGAAGGCTATTTGAATGCTGGGGAATTCCCACACCTGTGAGCATCGCCGAGTGCAAAGCAGCTGGCGCTTATGTCATCTCCTCAGGTGGGGTGCGAAGCGGCCTGGATGTGGCCAAGAGCCTGGCAATGGGCGCCAGCCTGGCGGGAGCGGCCCTTCCCTTGCTGAGGCCAGCTACAAAAGACAAAGAAGCAGTTGTCAGGGTTATGAATGCCTATATTCGTGCGCTGAGGATCACAATGTTTCTCACCGGATGCAAAGAAGTGACGCAGCTTGCCGGTGTTCCTCTCGTGGTTCTAGGAAGGACCAGGGAGTGGCTGCAGGCGCGGGGTTTCGATTTGAGAGCATTTTCTGTTTATAGAGAGTTGGCAAGATGAAAGATATTTCAATCATCGCTGTGGGCGGCTACAATGAGATTGGCCGCAATATGACGGCGATAAGGATAGGAAAAGATATCGTGGTAATGGATATGGGAATCCGGCTGGATCGGGTGCAGATTCACGAGGACACAGACGTGGAAGCGCTGCATGCTGCCGATCTGATTAACATGGGGGCCATTCCCGACGACAGCATAATGGAAAACGTTGACGGAAAGGTGAGGGCTATCGCCTGCACGCACGGGCACCTGGACCACATTGGAGCCATCTCCAAGCTGGCCCATAAGTATCATGCTCCCATCATCGCCTCGCCTTTCACAGCGGATCTCATCAATCAGGAGATCAAGTCCGAGAAGGTCTTCGGGGTGAATAATCCCCTGAAGGTCATGAATGCAGGAGAGCGGTTCCAGGTTACAGAGGACATCGAGCTGGAGTTCATCCGCGTGCAGCACAGCATTGTGGACTGCGTCTTCGCCGCCATTCATACCCCCATGGGCATCATAGTATACGCTAATGATTTCAAGATCGACCGGTCTCCGACCCTGGGCGAGCCGCCAGACTTCGCCAGGCTGCGAGCCCTGGGAAAGCAGGGCGTGCTGGCGCTGATCACCGAGACCACCAATGCCTCCATCTCCGGAAAAACGCCCTCGGAGAAGATAGCCAAGGACCTGGTATGGGATGTGCTCATCGGAACAGAGGAATCAAAATCCGGTGTCATGGTCACAACATTCTCCTCGCATATAGCTCGCATCAGGGCCATAATCGAGGCCGCCCACAAGATGGGACGAAAGCCGGTGCTTCTGGGCCGTTCCATGGAGAAATACTGGGGCACGGCAGTGCGGACGGGCTATGCCAGTCAGGGAGAAGTCACGGTGTTCGGCAGAAGGAAATCAGTGGACAAAGCCCTGAAGAGGATCATGAACGAGGGCAAGGACAAGTATCTGCCTATCATGACCGGGCACCAGGGAGAGCCGGGAGCCATCTTGAGCCGGGTGGCCAACGGCGAGACCGACTACCTGGTGGATTCCGGGGATAAGGTCATCTTTTCCGCAGGCATCATACCCCAGCCGCTCAATGAGTCCAACCGCCATACGGTAGTGACCAAGCTCAAGATGCGGGGCGGCAGGATTTACGATAATGTGCATGTCTCGGGGCATGCCTGCCAGGAAGACCACTGGGAGCTGCTGCGCATGATTCAGCCGGAGCACGTCATACCCAGCCATGGAAACCTGAAATCCCATGGAAGCTATCTCATGATGGCCGAGGAGACCGGCTACTCTTTAGGCTCCAATATTCATCTGGTGAGGAATGGTCAGGAGCTTCTGATCGATTAGACAGGAAAGAGGATTGGCGAGAATGAAGAAAGAGATGGACGGAGATCTGGACAGGGAGCTATTAAGGCGGGCGGCCCAGGTGACGGCGGCCATTGAAGAGCTTGTGCCGGTAGTGCATCCGCGCCCGCTCTACCAGGCGAGCCGGCATCTGGTGGACTCGGGCGGAAAGAGGCTGCGCCCATCCATGCTGCTCCTGGCAGGAGAGGCAGCGGGCGGGGATGCGGCAGTGCTGGCACCGGCGGCAGTTTCCATTGAGCTGATCCATAACTTCACGCTCATACATGACGACATCATGGACAATGCCGATGTTCGGCGGGGCCGCCCAGCCGTGCATAAGATCTGGGGGCAGTCGGGAGCCATTCTCGCCGGAGACACCCTCTACTCCAAGGCCTTCCAGGTGCTGGGCATGACGGCTGCCAGGCCACAGCTTATCCTGGGGGCCATGAATCTGCTCTCCCGGACCTGCACTGCCATCTGCGAGGGCCAGTGGCTGGATATGGAGTTTGAGTCCAGAGAGCGGGTCACCGAGGCCGAGTACATGGAGATGATTGAGAAGAAGACGGGCGTTTTGTATGGTGCCTCCGCCGGTATAGGTGCGCTGCTCTCCGGGGCCGATCCGGATGTGGTTGCCGCTCTTGATCAGTTCGGCAGGCTGACCGGCATGGGCTTTCAGCTGCAGGATGACATCATCGATCTCATAACTCCCGAGAAGGTCTCTGGCAAGAAGCAGGGCGGGGACCTGATTGAGGCCAAGAAGACGTTGATCATGATCCATGCCTTTGCCAATGACGTTCCTGTGAGGGTATTCGGCAAGAAGGATGCCACGGCGACAGATATTCAGGAGGCTATCTCCCTTCTGGAGAAGAGCGGGTCTATCAAGTATGCCCGGTCAAGAGCAGAGGAGATGGTAGAGAAGGGCAAGCGAGCCCTGCAGGTTCTGCCGAACTCCAAAGCCAGGGCCACGCTGCTGGAGCTGGCCGATTTCATGATTCGAAGGATCTACTAGGCATCGCTACCGGCCTTTTCGTCTCTTTTTATCTTTTTTATCGTTTGAGCCAAATCTTTTCATACAGGCGAGCACATATGTAGTTCAAATGAAGCTCAAAATCACCATCATCGGACCAAAGGTCCGTGGTGTCGGATATAGGTACTTTCTGATTGAGCATGCCATGGCCAATAAAATCAGAATGTTCGAAGCCTTTAACACCGAAAGTATAGAGGCGAAGAGGTCCAGGTCTTTGTCGATGGCAATCAAGAATCAGTCGAAGCCTTTCGCGCCGTGGTGAAGGCCAAGCGTCCAGTGCACTGCGAAGTTTCCGGGATACAGGCTGAAGAGTATGACGGAGATGTTATGAAAATTGGGGAATACGGCCAATTCTGCGCCACCGTTCAGATGTAAGGCCATTCCCGTCCTCCTGGAGATAAGGGATGAAATTAAAGAGATGAAAGGCGACGTCAAAGAGATGAAGGGCGATATCAAAGCAGTGATAGCAAATACCGAGGCAATCTCGCAGATCCATGAAGAGATCAAAGAATTCCGATATGATATCCAGCCTGGAATAGCCATGCAATTGCAGCATGTACAGTCGGACATCAGAGCGATAAAGGAACGGTTCGGAATGCCTTGAATATTGATAAAGAACCAACGAAAAACTATTTTGACCAGGACGTCACGCGCAGTTCAAGACAACATTTGACGCAAAAGATTAATTGCATAGTATTAGGAGTCATTTCATTATGCACAGTCATGATTTGTCCAAGCACGATTTGACCCGGCACGAGGCCGAGCACCTCCTGCACCACTGGATAGAGCACAACGAGAGCCATAGTGCATCATTTAGAGAGCGAGCTGTGCAGATTGCCAGGGTGAGCGAGAAGGCGGCCCAGGATATCGAGCAGGCGGCGGTCCTCATGGACCAGTGCACACAGATGCTAAAGAAGGCCATGCAGGATCTATAAAACAGGGAGATAAGGAAAATGGAACTGGTTTATATTTTCCCGATGGAAAGCAGCAAAGATATGACCAAGATGCTGGATGAGGAGTTCTGGAAGCGGCTGGGTCCCACTGTGCGAGAGAGCAAGGCCATGGGCCTGGAAAAAGAGGGCATGTGCCTTTACATCAAGGCACGTGATGAGCTGGCGGAGGAGGCGCGAAAGCTGCTGGCGGAGACCGCTGCCAGGGAGTTGAAGGGCGAGGAAGGCGATAGGCTGCTCAAGGCCTTCCGGGACGAGGCTGAGGCGGCAGAGGCGGGGATGGGGGCGATGTTTGGGTAAAAATACTAAAATTTTTATCATATATAGAACTCACAACTGAAGCTGGCAACTTACAAGGCCTTCCAGGAGATCATTGAGGCTTGCATGGACGTGCGAGCGATGCTCGGGCGAGCCTGCTGAGGAATCGCCAAAGTTTATCTTCCACCTGCCAGAACAAGGGTCCATCCCATGCCTGCCCCATCCCCTGCCCCCTTCGACGGCGATGCCGTCTACCAGCCCGCCGAGGACACTTTCCTGCTCCTGCAAGCAGCCATAGCCGAGGCCCGCCCGGAGGACACCGTTCTGGAGATCGGCTGCGGCAGCGGCTTTATCTCCCAGGAGCTGGGGCCGCGGACAGCCCGCATCATCGCCACGGACATAAATCCCCATGCTGTCCGGGCGGCTAGAGCCCGAGGAATTGATGCCATACGGGCGGATCTATTCCGGGGCATCAAAGGAAGCTTCGACCTGATTTTATTCAATGCTCCATACCTGCCCACCCGGCCGGAGGAGCGATCTGGCCACTGGATCGACTATGCCCTGGATGGAGGAGAGAGCGGCCGGGAGACGGTTGACCGGTTTCTTCTGGATCTGGCCGGGAATCTGCGGCCGGGTGGAAGATCACTGCTGCTCATATCCAGCCTGACCGGCCTTCCGCAGGTACAGGAGACGGCAGCCGCTGCCGGGCTGACCGCAGAGGTCGTGGCAAGCGGAAGATGCTTTTTCGAGCAGTTGCACGTGCTAAGGCTAAAAGTTGAAAGTCGCGCATGACCTCGCCATAGCTGATCATTACTTCCCGGATTCACTGCCAATACGAATAATAATTACATAAAACCAGCGAAGTATTTTATAGAGAATATCTTAAATCGCATTCTTCAACAGTAAACACCGTACCAATATTAATATTATATAAAAAATTACATAAAAACTATCTTGTTTCTTGCCACTAATAGATTTTTGACACAAGACGACCCAGATAATCTAATATTTTTTAAGCTCAAAAAGTTCACATCGTGAAGCCATTTTCCCGGAAAAAACGCAATCCACAAATGACTGCTAACTCAATTGCCTG
>CAWJQJ010000016.1:0-148094 GCA_963844955.1 Methanotrichaceae archaeon
TAAAAAACGAGAACCTCGCCAGGCCCTCGTTAATTAAGAATCAGCGTCCCGACCGGGATTCGAACCCGGGTTGAAGGCTGGCTGCGCTTCTTTGGCTCCGCAGGCCTCCGGGATGTCCACTACCCCATCGGGACAAAACATCCCTCATGGCATGCTTCAGGTAATTAAGCCTGTTGGCTGCAGGCCCGTGTCTGGGCGGTGCGGATGGCGCGCAGAAAGTCGATCTTCCGGAATTCCGGCCAGTAAGGCGCGCAAAAGTAGGCTGCGCACTCGTTGCCGTTGGCCTGCCAGGGCAGGAAGTTGCTGGTGCGGCTGTCTCCTCCCGTCCTGACGATAAGATCCACTTTGGGCACCGGCGTGCCGTCCTGAGGATAAAGGTGCTCTGCGATGAGCTTCTCGTCCACCTGCTCCGCCCTGATCCTTCCCACCTCTACCTGGCGGGCCAGCGAGCGTGCCGCGTCCACCAGTTCGCGCTGGCCGCCGTAGGCCAGGGCCACATTGAGGAACATCCTGTCATACTCTCGCGTGCCTTTTTCGGTGCGGCGGATTTCCTCTCGCAGATCCCCGGGCAGCATCTCTACCCTACCGATGGCTCGCACTCGAATCCTGTTGCCGTGAATCTTCTTGGATTGACAGAGCTCCACGAACTTGTTCTTGATCAGATCGAAGAGATAGCGCTTCTCCTCTTCATTTCTGGAGAAGTTTTCCGTGGAAAAGGCATAGAGCGTCAGATGCTTGACTCCTATCTCCAGGCACCAATCCATAACCTTCTCCGAGGTGTCCGCTCCAAGGCTGTGCCCTAAAAAGGTGGAAAGGCCTTTTTGCATGGCGTATCTGCGGTTCCCATCCTGAATGACGGCCACATGCTCCACCGGCTCTCCGGCAAGAATTCGTGACTTTAATAGCCGCTCATAAAAGGCGTAAGCTGGGTTTCTCAGGCTGAAACTCATTCATTTGATTAGCTTCGCGAATTAGTATTTAAATAATTCCTTTGCACCGCACGAAATTGAGTTTGCAGATCTCTCCCCAAGGGGAAGATACTAATAGCTGATGCCTTACTTTCTTACTCCGAGGGCCTGTGGTCTAGCTGGTTATGACATCGCCTTCACACGGCGGGGATCACGCGTTCGAATCGCGTCGGGCCCATTTGCATTTTGGCCGACACAAGCTTTAACTATTTAAGAGTGGTTTTTAGTGCTAGGGCGCAAGAAAGATGCTTTGGCTGCTCGAGGCAAAGTGACCTCGAAGATATCATTAATCTTATGTCCATAATTATTATTGAGGTGATAAGCTGTATAAACGTGGTCAGGGGCGGGAAGAAGAAGGAGCTGTAATTACTCGAGTTCGTCTCCCCCGCAAACAGGATAGAGAGATATTCGGTCATGTGGAAAGCCTGCTTGGCTCCAATCGCATAAAGGTGAGGGGCATCGACGGCATTACCAGGATGGCCCGCATACCAGGCAAGATGAAGAAGAGGATCTGGATCCGAGAGGGTGACGTAGTTATCATCATTCCCTGGGATTTCCAAAATGAGAAGGCGGATGTAGTCTGGAGATACACTGGTCCCCAGGTAGACTGGCTGCAGCGCAAGGGATTTCTGAAGGGAACCTCTTGAGAAGACTTTTCTTGATGGAAACTTCATGAGCAGGCGTACCAAGTCTGAGGATTTCGATACCCAGATCGATGTTCTTCGTACCAGGATCAAGGACTCGGATGATCTAAACGTCCAGGATGCAGTCTTCGATAAGCGCACCCTGATGGACCTTTACAGCCTGGCAAGCAAGGGAGTAATCGATGCCCTGGGCGGGTCCGTCTGCACCGGCAAAGAGGCCAACATCTTCAGGGCCATCGTAGGCGAAAAAGAGTTGGCCTTAAAGATCTACCGGATCTCCACCAGCAATTTCAATGCTATGCAGGACTATCTGCATGGCGACCCAAGATTTGGAAACGTAAAGGGCACCAAGAGAGCAATAGTCTCCGCCTGGACCCGGAAAGAATTTCGAAACCTGACAAGGGCGGAAGAGGCGGGTGTAGCGGTCCCCCATCCCATAGCCATGAAGGAGAATATACTGGTTATGGATCTTGTCGGCCAGGGCGAGAATGTTGCTCCTCCGCTCAAAGACGTGGAGCTGGAGCCGGAAGAAGCAAGGCGCATTTTTGACAGGATCGTAACTTATATCTCGATGCTCTATAATCGTGCCGATCTGATTCATGCCGATTTAAGCGAGTTCAATATACTCTATGACCAGGGCGAGCCGGTAATTATCGATATGGGCCAGTCAGTTACGCTGGACCATCCCATGGCCAGAAAGTTCCTGGAGCGCGATATAGCCAACGTGGCTCATTATTTTAAGAAAAAATATAATGTAGGTTCGCCTGAGGAGATCTGGGAGAAGCTGCGCAAAGATAAAGAAGAGGCAGATAAACAAAAGGAAGGCTGATTAAATTGGATATCAAGATTCCAGAGGAGCGGGTAGGCGTGCTGGTGGGTCCGGGCGGGTCCATGAAGCACCTCATAGAGGAGAAGACCAAGACCACTCTTGAGATAGATAGCGAGACCGGTGCGGTCTCCATTGCATCGGCTGAGGATCCATTGCAGGGCCTGAGAGTTCTGGATCTGGTAAAAGCCATCGGCCGGGGCTTCTCACCGGAAAGAGCACTGGTCATTCTGGAGGACGACATGCTGATGCTGGATGTGCTCGACCTGTCCAAGATGGTAGGCACCAAGAGCGATATGGCACGTATCAAAGGCCGCATCATCGGCAAGGACGGGCGGTCTCGCGAGGTCATGGAGAGGCTCTCCGGCGCCAAAGTATCCGTATATGGCAAGACGGTAGCTATTTTGGGGCATCCGGAGCAG
Organism: Methanotrichaceae archaeon; assembly: GCA_963844955.1. Lineage (GTDB taxonomy): Archaea > Halobacteriota > Methanosarcinia > Methanotrichales > Methanotrichaceae > Methanothrix. Next base: position 2,861 of record CAWJQJ010000016.1, read on the forward strand.
ATCCGAATTGCGCGAACCGCCATAGAGATGCTGCTTGACGGCGCTCCGCATGGAAATGTCTACAGCTTTTTGGAGAAGAAGCATCAAGAGCTGGCCAAGGAAGAGCTGAAGGAGCAGGGTATACTCTGAACGCGTTTTGTCCTGGATTGATCAGGCGAGGATAAAATCTTGGACTTGCAGCTGCAGCTTGATTCCATAGATTGGCTGCTGATAGCCCTGGCCCTATTCGGCCTGTATTCAATCCTCCTTTTGCCTCTGAAAGATAGCGAAAAATGGCGCAGCCGGGGAATCTCGGTGGCATGCGTGCTGGGCATTCCTTTCGCCATGTTCTTTCGCACCACCAGGGGCCTGGATCTGCTGGACAGGCTCGCCCGTCCCAAGAGATTTTGGAGGGTGGTGGCCTCGGCAGGCATACCTCTGGTCATCCTGAGCATGACCTATTTTTTGATCCTGGTTCTTATCATGACCTATTACATGATTCAGGAGCCGCCCCAGCCCAGCAGTTATAATGCGCCCAGAAATATCCTTCTCATTCCGGGCTTAAATGAGTACATCCCCTTCGTCTGGGGCTGGATAGCCCTCTTTGTAACCATGGTCGTGCACGAGTTCGCTCACGGCATCTTAAGCCGGGTAGAGGGAGTTTCCGTCAGGTCCATGGGGATCGTCGCCATTTTATTTGCCCCGATAGCCGCTTTTGTGGAGCCTGATGAAGAGGAGCTCTTCGGAGGCAAAGACAAGCCGCCTCTGGTGAGCAAAGGGGCTAGGATCAGGATTCTATCGGCCGGCGTCATATCCAATTTCATTGTGGCAGCGGTGGCAATGGCCCTCTTCTTTGGGCCGGTCATCGGCTCAATATCCCCGGTGGAAAGGGTAATTGTCGTCGATGTAAAGGACGGGTCCGCCGCTCAGGAGGCAGGCTGGCAGAGCGGCATGGTGCTATTGGAGGCCAATGGAAACAGAGACGGAGATCTGGATCAGTTCTATGGCGATCTCGATGGCTCTACGGCAAGCATGCGGGTCTACTACGATGACCGGGAGGAAATCCTGACGCTCTCCGGCAAGCCGGAGAGGGGCATCATGGTCGCCTCCATCTTCAGTGGCTCGCCTGCAGATGCGGCCGGCCTTCCTGCCAGGAGCGTAATTACCAGCATCGACGGAAGAGAGGTTGTAAACCTGGAGGGCTTCCGAAAGCATATGAACGCGACACGCCCCGGCCAGATCATAGCCATCAGCACCGGCCAGGGCGAGACCTACCAGGTCAATCTCAACTGCCAAAGAGGCTGCGGCCGCGGGAGATCTCGGCGGGTTCATAGGCATCGGCATATCCGGTAACGCGGTATTCTCAGGCGGCGCAGTCTTCCAGGAGGCTCCCGCAGGGCAGTTTTTGCAGCTACTCAAGGCATTGCCCGGCAGCGGCATGCAGGGTTTCAACTTAATGCTCAGCCTGCCCTTTTCCGGAATTCCCGGATTTACCCAGAAGGGCTTCCCGGGCTTTTCCGGATGGCTGACGTCTGTCTTTAAGCCCAGCGGATGGGCAGAGCCGCTGGGAAACAAATTCTTCTGGATTGCCAACCTTCTGCTCTGGATTGGCTGGATCAACCTTTATGCCGGGCTGTTCAACTGCCTGCCTGCGGTGCCATTGGACGGCGGGCATATCTTCAGGGATCTGGTGCAGTCCGGCTTTGAACGAATTGTAAAGCCTAAGGATGCGGAAAAGCTCACCAGGACAACCGTGGCCATTCTAACCTGGCTGGTAGTGACATCGCTCCTTATAACCTTGATCGCGCCATTCACACATGGTCTGACTACTTAGCGAAACGTCAGCTTTAAACCCATTCAGAGGAGATTCCCGGCAATTATCCGGCAGGAATTGTCCTATGAGAATTAGCGTGGTCTGGCATTTGGCGGTCTTCGCGGCCCTGGCGGCCCTGATGGCTCTGGCGGGCACAGCCCAGTCTCAGGAGATTGCAGATCTCTTTTCCAACATAGATTCGGCTGATGTTACTTTAGATGGCGATGTGGCAGGCATGGTTTTGCGACTGGATCTGAGCATTGAAGGAAGGATGCTTATGACCAGGAATCTGACGCCGGACGGTCCCGGGACGTATGTTGTTCGCTGGCCGCCCTTTGAAGCCGAGAAAGGCAGCTATGAGGTCTGCGCCAGCTTATGGAAAAATGGGACGGCGCTCTCCAGGAAGTGTACTAGGTTCTTTCACGGGGGAATCGAGTCTATAAGGTTTGGGGTGCGAGATTTTCGTGCCGACTCCAGAGGCATGTACCTTGTCATCAGTGCAAGCGATCCTGCCGTGGTGGACATTTACTATATGTTGATTGAAGGGAACAAGGCGGTATATGTTGACCGGGAACAGGTGATTCCCATCGCCGGAAGCCTTGGCACCCCCATTACCAGGGACTACCCCTGGAAGTCTATCCTGGAAAACGGCCGGGAGTATGAAGGCCGGGTGAAGATTGTGGAGCTGAATCGCAACCATACCCGGGCCTTTATGAATTCCTTCCGGGCCTCTGATGATGCCATAATTACCGAGACCTATCAGGATGAGACCGGTGCCAGTGCCACAGTTCTTGGCAACTCTCGCGTTCCCTTTGAGGGATATTTGCGGTTCACTCTATCGCAGAAAGGCGTTATTCTCAATATCACCGAGAAGAGGACGCCCGTCCTTCTAACCGGGGACGATGAGACGGTGGAGATCACCTGGAACAAGACGCTCGAGCCGGGCGTCTATCAGCTGCGCACCGTTTTGCTGGATCAGGGCGGGGCAGTCAAAGATCTGGAGGAGAATGTGATCGAGGCCAAACCTCTGGTCAGGAGCAACGCCACAGTGCCGGCAGAAGAATCGAGCTTCCCGGCAGGATGTGCCGCGATAGCCCTGCTCGCAGTCGTTCTTCTCAGGAGAAGAAAATGAATCAGGAAGTGTTATTATGCTGAAAAATCTTGCGAGCCTTATATGCGCTCTGGCGCTGCTGGTCTTTTTGCCTGCGGCAAATGCTGGTGACGGTCTGAATGCTACTGTGAATGCGACTGTGAATGCCACAGGCAACATCACATTGAATAATACCCAGAATCTCACCGGCAATAGCCAGACCGCTTCCCTTGCGGCGGGCACTCAGAATTCCGGGCATAAAAAGGTTCTGCGAGCCGGCTTCGAGAAGACCAAGCCCCTGAACAACCTGGATGTATACGGCAACAAAGCCACCTACTATATTCCGTCCATTACCCCTTCGGGTTCTGCTTTTGATCTCAGCCAGCGCCTGGGCAACGTATCAAAATTCACCTACAACACCGACATCTATAAGCCGATTTACAATATAAGTCAGTATTCAAGGACCAAGCCCCTTTACCAGGTGCCCGATGGTCTTGGCTCCAAACCGGTTTACAGCATCTCCGGCTATCCGACGATGAAGGCCGCGAGCAGCATACCCTGAAGAAAAAAGCTATTGGAAAAGAAGAGTCCCCGGAAGGCTGCGGCCTTCAGAGGTACTTCTGAATTTTTGCGGTCAGTGCCGGCTTGGGGTAGGCGCCCACCAGTTTGTCGATGAGCTTGCCGTCCTTGAAGATCATCAGAGTGGGAATCGCCGAGATCCTGTACTTGTTTGCGGTCTGCATATTCTCGTCGACGTTCAGCTTGCCGAAGACGGCCTTTCCTTTCAGCTCCACGGCGAGCTGCTCGATGATCGGCCCGATCATGCGGCAGGGACCGCACCACTCCGCCCAGCAGTCCAGGATGAAGACCGGGTACTGGCCAGCTGCGGCATCAATGGTCGCATCCGTGACGATGACCGGCTTGTCCGGCAGCTCTATCGAGGGTGCAGGCGGTTTATTCATCTCGCTTTTCATCTTCTCCATCTTCTTTCTTTTAATATCTTCCAGCTCGTCCAAGCTCAATCCTCCAAGCTTTCTTTGGCCTTGACAATGAGTGATTTAAAGTGATTCAGATCCACGGGCATTATCTGGAAGGGCAGGTTGGTGAAGTCGAAGAACTCCAGCAGCTCTTCCTCGCGAGTGGCTGCGTCCTGCATGGTGTCCAGGTAAACGGACCCCCGAAACGAGCCCATCTGCATCCTGGCCTCCTCCGGGCCCCAGTTGAGGCGGCGGAAGATATCCTTCCAGGCATCAAGCCAGCCCGGGGAGAGGTAGAAGAATAGCCCCTCTCTGGCCTTCTGCTCCATTCCCTTCCTGGTGATGAGGGCGTCCACGCAGTTCTGGCACTCTGCCAGAGCGGCATGGTAAGGCTTGAGTATCTTTTCGATATGGGGATGGCACTGGCCGTATACTACTATGGTGCCTTCGTACCCCGCCCGGCACTCTTCCAGCTCGGCCACAAGAGCCTCTTTCAGATCGTCGAAGGTCACATGCAGGCCTGCCGCCAGATAGTGCGCCTGGAAGGGAAATCCAAGCTCTTCGCGCAGGGCTTCGATCTCCTTTTCAAAGATGCCGCAAGCGATGATTGCATACATAACCAGAGCAATTTAGGCGGCGATAGGATATATCTGTGATCCTTGATTAGAGATCCTTCAAGCGATCTCTGCAGGCCTTCCACTCAATGAAATCATCCCAGCATTTGAAATCCTCAGGAAGCTGCTTTAATCTATCTTCAAATGTTTCAAGGTTGCAGCCGTGTTTCCTCTCAAAATGCCTGATTCTTTCTTTCACAGGGGCCAATGATGATGCTTGCATCCAAAATACTATTAATTTTCTCAGTATAAATTTCTCATCCTAATCTCAGCTGCTTTGCCCGAAAGGCCGGACACTGCGCCGCCGGGCTGCTCGTGACGGGGGGCTGTTTTCAACACTCAAGATCAGACCGTCACTTCCATAACCAATCCCGGAGCGCCCGGTTTCATCCGCTCTTCCGCCAGAGACTCCATGCAGCCGGCTATCGCTTCTTTGATGTTCTCCAGGGCTTCTTCCTGGCTTTGGCCCTGAGAGTGGCATCCGGGAAGCGCCGGGCAGCTCACAATGAAGCCGCCATCCTCTTCTCGCACAAGAACGACCTTGAAATTCATGATTTACAGCCCACTGCACAGTCCTTTTTCAGCGGCCTCTTTTATCATGGCATCTACGCTTTCCAGGGCTTTTTCGGCCTGGTCGATTTTGATATGAGGCTTCAGCTCTGTAATTCTGATGGCTCGTGAATATCCTTCGCATTCTTCGTTAAGGGTAACGTACAGGGCAGTGGCCTGACGCTCCAGCTCTGCAACCCCCATTTTCCCAATCTTCTCGGCTACGAACTGCATTCTTTCGGCATATTTCTCCAGCGTCTTGGGGTACCGATTCAGGAAATCCTGGCCTGTTTTTGTGGGGAGAAGGCTTGGCCCGTAGGGACGGCGTGATTTATATTCGAGCAAGCTATCCGCCCGCAGGGCAGTAACGGCATCGGCCAGATCGAATGAGTAAGGGCCATGCTTGTAGAGGATATACTCATGATCCATCGGGACTTCCAGCAGTTCTTGCAGGAAATATACAGACTTCTGGATATGAGTCTCGCCGCACCAACTGCCTTTTTCTCTCATCTCATTCATCAGCGAAAGCAGGACGGCGTCTCGCTGCATTTGTTTTAGCATTCCATTGTACAAGGAACTTGATGCCATAAAAGCTAATCTCATGCCGGGCGAAAGTATTCTTCTTGCGGGCAATGCAGAAATGCAATGATATGAGCGGCTACTTCAAAGCTCGCCCCGGAAGGCCAGGATCCTGCACCGCTGGCAGGAGGCGTCCAACTCGGCGACAGTCTCAGCCTGGCGGCATTGGTCCCGTTCCAGGATTAGCTACTTAAAACCGCCCGGCACTACCCCGTTTCTGATGCCAGAAGATCTCCATAGGCCCAGTCCCAAATCCGCCCTATTCGATCTCTTCCTCATCGCCGCCCTCGTCCTCTACGCCGTCTCCGCCATCGTCTCCTATTGGGAGCGGCCCTACCTTCTGGCCCTGCTCCTCCTGCCCGCCCCCCTGGCGCTGGCGACGCGCCTGGGGCCTTCGGCTCTGGCGTTTGCCGCAGCCGGAGCCGTCATCGGCCCGCTCACCGAGATGGCCTGCGTTTGGGGCGGCCTGTGGAGCTATGCCGAGACCGGCGGCCTGCCCCTCATTCCTCCCTGGCTCTATCGTCATCTGGGCCTGCTTTCCCACGGCCCTGTGGCTGATTGTGAGAAGCCTTCTGGGAGAGATGGCGCAGGCGAGACCGGGAACGCTTCCCCTGGCCCTGGCCGGCATTGCCCTGCAGATCGCGCTCTTCCTGGCCCTGAGCGAAAATAGGCTGCTGGTCATCTCCGCCGCCCTGCTCCTGGCCGGGGCTGCCTTTCGCGCCCGCCCGGAAAAATCGACCGTCATCCTCCTGCAGCAGGGGCCGTCCTCGGCCCGGTCTGCGAGGCCCTGCCCGTGGCCGCTGGTGCCTGGAACTACGCCCGGCCCGAACCTTATGGGAATGCCTGCCTGGCTGCCCCTGGCTTACGCCCTCTTTGCCCTGCTAGGCCGGCCTGTCCCTTCTCCGCCCGCCGGCCCATTGAGCTTGCCCTTGCCCTCTGGTGCGAATTTGCCTTTTCTCTTCAGTCTGCTGCTGCCCTATTCATCCGGTCCAGGTCTCGCAGGTACTTCTCCCGCCGCGCAGCATAGGCTCTATCCGATCTGCCAAAGGGAATGTATTCCGCCACCCTAAATCCCTCTCCTGCCATCCTGAGCTTGGTCTCATCCGCCAGCCCCTTCAAAAAGCCGAATTCCATCAGATCTCTCTTCTGCCCTAGCTTCTCCCTCATCCATGACAGGAGCCTGGGGTCATGAGTCCCGGCAGAAAATGGCTTTCCGGATTGCAGCAATACGGCAAAGCATTTCATGAAGCTATTCTCTATCTCCTCGTAATCCCTGATGTCGCCCAGATATGCGCCCTTCACCAGCCGGATCCTGAGCCCGTTCCTGCAAAGCTTCTCTATGTCATCCTCAGTTCTATGCAGGTAGGATTGCAGTGCAATCGTGACGGGCTTTCCCTGCCGGGCACAGGCTATGGCCACTTCCCCGGTAAAGTCCACCAGGGCTGCTCCTTCCATGTCGATTTCCGTGTCCACATTAAACGAAGATGCTGCCTTTTGCACCAGAAGGGCATTTTCTTTGGCCAGATCCTCGTCCATCAGCGCTCCCAGAGCGGTGAGCTTGATGGATAGAGATGCGGCAAGCCCATTTTCTCTTATGCTTTGGGCTGTGGAGATGCAGGCATCTCTGCATCTTTGCGCCTGATCTGGGCTCCCGGCATTTTCGCCCAGCACATCAATGATGCAGCGAATTTTTTGCTGATTTCTCCTCTTGCACCAGAGCAGAGCCGAGTATCTGTCCGGCAGAGCCCAGCGGTCATTTAAGAGAGACATGAATCCATTGATACGTCTGGGGAATTAAACCTTTCAAATTGGCATCTCCTGAAACTGCCCAAAAAATACCAATAAAAAAAAAACAAGAAAACAAATTTTATTAAAAATCTTTATCTCACTCGCAGGTGTCGAGCAGGCTCTTCTTCTTTCCGCCTCTCTTATCACCGAGTTTGATGGGCTCGACCTTTGCTTCCGGCTCTTCCTTCTTCTCTTTCTTTTCTTCGTGGTGTGTCATTTTGCCAGCCTCCATTTATTGTTGCAGCTGATCTTAATTATACCTTCCGGTGAACAATACAAACAATTTTTTCGAATTTGAAGACAGAGCCGATATTAATTAACGCTCATCAGGTCGCTGGCTCGTGTCCGGAATCAGGGCTCTTCTGCTCCAAAATGCAGGTGGGGTCCTCCGCCAACAGGTCTCCATGATAGTAGTATGCTTTCTGGCGGCATCCTCCGCACAGATCCAGGTATTCGCACTTCCCGCAGGCGCCCGTAAGCCTGGATTTGATATCTCGCAGCGCCTGCAGCTCTTGCGAGGGATGGTCGATCCAGATGTCCCGGAAGGAGCGCTCCCGCACATTGCCCACCACCACCTGGGGCATGAAGTGGCAGGGGTGCACATCTCCCCGCTGATTGATGTTGGCCACCTTCACTCCTGTGGAGCAGCCGCCGGCATTGGCCAGCAGCCTGTGCACATTCTCGCGCCGGGGGTCGTCCTTTAGCATCTCCAGCAAATAGGCTCCGTCCATGGGCGAGTCGGTGGTCAGAATCTCGATGTTCTCGCCCTTCAGCTCCATCGCCGCTTCGGCCAGCAGGCGAATAACGCTGCGCCGCTGCTCAGGTGTGACGTCCCTGTCGGCCATGTCCGCTCCCCGGCCCGTGGGCACCAGGTGGTAGAGACAGAAGCGGGGAATGTTCTCCTGCAATGCCAGGTTAAGCAGAGCCGGAACATCCTGCCAGTTGTCCCGGGTGAGCGTGATGCGTAGCCCCGTCTTGAGGCCGGCATCACGGGCATTCTTGAGGCCCTGCAGGGCCCGGGCATGCGCTCCGGTCACGCCCCGGAAGGCGTCGTGCCTTTCCGGCGCGGCTGCATCCAGGCTCACTCCCACATATCCGATCCCGGCCTCCGCCAGGAGCCTGGCCACCTCCGGGGTGATCAGGGTTCCATTGGTGGAGATGACGGCCCTCAAGCCCACCTCGCGGGCATGGAAGGCCAGGGCATAGAAGTTGCGGCTGAGAAGGGGCTCTCCTCCGGTGAAGATGAGTATGGGAATCTTCAGCTCGGCCAGCTCGTCCACCAGGCGTATGCCCTCCTCCAGGCTCATCTCCTGCTTCGCCTCCTGGGAGGCATCCATGTAGCAGTGCTGGCAGGCCAGGTTGCAGTGCGCTGTTAAATTCCACATCACTACCGGCCTCTTCTGGGCCGAGAAGCGCAGCAGATCGGGCGGCAGATTCTGACAGGACTCGGAAGCACGAAGCGCCTCCCATACCGTGGCCTGATCCGCCAGAGCTTTGGAAAATATGATCATTTTATCCCGTCATCTCCTTTAAGCTGGCCAGCATGGCCTCGAAGGTGAATTTCTCCGGCATCACGTCCACTTCCACACCCAGCCGGGCCAGCTGCTCTGCCGTGGGCTTGCCGATGACGGCCACCGTTGCGGCGGCAAGAGCCTCACGTAGCTGCGTTTCCAGGCCCATTGCCTTTGCTCTCTCCATGAGAAAGCGGGCGGTAGAGGAGCTGGTGAAGGCAAAGATGTCCACGCTTCTCGCCCTCTTTATCAGCTCGTCCAGATCGGGATCATGAGAGGGCACAACCTCATAAAGGGCAATGTCATCCACATAGAGCCCTGCCGCCTTCAATGCCTCTGAGAGATAGCGGCTGCCCTGAGCGCTGCGCAGGAAGAGAATGCTGCTGCATTTGCCCAACAGAGTCCTCTCCATTCCCGCCGAGCTGTACTCATCAGGCACCTGTGACGAAAGGCCCTGATCGGCCAGAGCCAGCTTCGTCTTGGGGCCGATGGCCACGACCATCTTCTCAGCCAGTGCCTCGCGGATGGCAGGGCTTTTCAGCGCCATCTTCACTCCGTTGGCGCTGGTAAAAGCCACGCACTGCACCCTCTTCAGCCTCTCCGGCAGATCTTTCGGCAGGGGCTTTTCCGCCAGAGAGATGGCCGGAGCCCGGATCGGTGAAAAGCCATAGCTCTCGGCCAGGGCAGCCGACTCCTCCTGCTGGTGGGCAGGCCGCAGAATGGCAATCTTCTTCTTGGCCAGCTTCCCGGCCAGCCGGACCACATCGCCCACTACCAGTATGGCCGGCGACTCGATCTTCGCCTCTCTCGCCTTTTCAGCGATATCGGCCAGCGTAGCCGAGATCATCCTCTGCTCCGGCCAGCCCCCTTTCTCGACCATGGCCGCCGGTGTTTGGCCCGGTTTCCCGGCTGCAATCAAGGCCGCCACATTCTGCTCCAGCCGGGAGACGCCCATCAGGACCACCAATGTTCCGCCCAGAGCGGCAATGGCCTTCCAGTCCAGGGGAGCCTCTTTTCCCGGCTCCTCGTGGCCGGTGACTATGGTAAGGCAGGAGGCCACACCCCGGTGGGTCACGGGAATTCCGGCCAGCCCGGGGGCAGCAATGGAGGAGGTCACGCCGGGCACAACCTCAAATGGTATGCCTTTTTCCTGCAAGGCCAGTGCCTCCTCTCCGCCCCGGCCAAAGAGGTAGGGGTCTCCCCCCTTCAGGCGGACCACGACCGCTCCCGCCTCCGCCTTCTCGATAAGAAGCCGGTTTATGCCCTCCTGATTCAGCTTGTGCCTTCCCGCGTTCTTGCCAACGTCGATCTTTTCCGCTTCAACCCCTTCCAGCATCCTGGGGTCAAGCAGCCGGTCGAATAAGACCACATCCGCTTCGCCTAGCAGCCTTTTCGCCTTGAGGGTCATGAGCTCGGGATCGCCGGGGCCGGCTCCCACCAGATAAACCTTACCGCGCGCCAAATTCCTTCACCGCCTCATCTACCAGCTCTCTCCCACCCATCTTCATGAGCCTTCGCCCCATATCCTCCGCCCGGCTCAAGGGATCGTCTTCCTGGAGGGAGATAGTCTCATCCACCCGCACAAACCTCTTGCCGTCCAGGGAGAGAACCTCAGCCAGGACACGTGCCCGGCCGTTCTTTGTCAGGGCATGCACGGCCATGGGCACCACGCAGCCGCCGCCCACGGTCTCCAGGATCTTGCGCTCGATCATGGTCTCGGTTCGGGTGGGCGCATCATCCAGCAATCGGGAATGCAATTCCGCCTTCGATCCCCTGCGAGCTACCACTATTATCGTTCCCTGGTTGGCGGAGGGAACAAACCTCTCCCCATCCAGTCGCAAATAATCCCTTTCCAGGCCCATCCTCTCCAGGCCGGCCTCGGCCAGGACTATGGCATCGAATTCGCCCTGATCCAGCTTGCGTAGTCTCGTCTGCAGATTTCCCCGCAGGCTGGTTATCTGCAGATCGGGCCTGGCCCGGCGTAGCTGCGCCGTGCGCCGCATGCTTGAGGTGCCCACGATTGCGCCCTCTTTCAGCTCTTCCAGAGACTGCACCGGGCAGTTCCTGCATAGCAGAATATCATAGGGAGAGTCGCGTTTCAGAACCGCGGAAACCGTCAGCTCTTCCGGCCTTTTCGTGGGAAGGTCCTTCATGCTGTGCACGGCCAGGTCGATCTCGCCGCAGAGCATGCGCTCATCTATCTCCGCCACGAAGACGCCAAAGCCGGTCAGCTGGTGCAGCGGCTTATCCAGGAAGACATCTCCGCTGGTCTTGACTTTGATCAGCTGCGTCTCTATGCCCAGGGCAGAAAGCTGCTCCTGAACAATCTGCGTCTGGCGCAGTGCCAGGGGACTTCCCCGGCTGCCCACGATCAGCTTTTCAGGCAGGAAGAAAACGCCTCCAGAGTGGTTTGGATTACTTCCGGGCTATGTGCTGCCGATATGAAGTCCGTCTCATACTGGCTGGGGGTCAGGAAGATGCCGGCATCCAGCATACGATGGAAAAAGGCCAGATAGCCCGCCCTGTCGCATTTCAAGGCCTGGGCATAGTTATGGGGCTCCTCGCCAAAGAATATCTTGAACATGGAGGCTATGCCGACCACGCTGTAGCCCAATTGCAGGTCGTCTACGATCTCTTGCAGCCCTTTCCTCATCTGCATTCCTGTGGCATTGAGCTTCTCTAAAACCTTCTCCTTCTCCAGGACGTCCAGGGTGGCCATGCCGCATGCAAGTGGTACGGGGCTGCCGTTGAAGGTTCCTGCCTGGTAGACGGCGCCGGCAGGCGCCACCTGCTCCATCAGATCGCGCCGCCCGCCAAAGATGCCCACCGGAAAGCCTCCGCCTATGATCTTGCCCAGGGTGGTGAGATCCGGCTTTATGCCGAAGTGCTCCTGCGCTCCCCCCAGGGCGAGGCGAAAGCCGGTTATGACCTCATCGAAGATGAGAAGCACATCATGCTCCTTGGTAAGCTGTCGCACGCCCTCCAGGTAGCCTTCCTCCGGCAGCACCGGACCGATGTTGCCCAGGACCGGCTCCATGATCAGGCAGGCTATCTGGCCGGGAAAGGCCTTCAAGACTTCTTCCAGGGCCGCCAGATCGTTGTAGGGCACCTGCAGAGTGTTCCTGGCCGTGTCGGCAGGCACGCCCCGTGAATCGGGAATGCCCAGGGTCGTCGCCCCCGAGCCGGCCTTCACCAGGACGCTGTCATGCGCCCCGTGAAATCCGCCCTCGATCTTGATGACCTTATCCCGGCCCGTTGCGCCGCGCGCCACGCGAAGCGCTGCCTGGGTGGCCTCCGTGCCGGAGCTTACGAACCTGAGCATCTCCAGGCTGGGGTAAAGCCGGGAGATCCTCTCCGCGGCGCATACTTCCAGCTCAGAGGGCGTTCCATAAAGCCAGCCGCGGCTCATCTGCTCGGTGGCCGCCTGCATAATGGCCGGATGGCGGTGGCCCAGGATCATGGGACCGTAGGCCAGACAGTAGTCTATGAGCCGGTTTCCGTCGGCATCCCATAGATAGGGGCCTTCTGCTCGGGCCGTGTAAAAGGGATAGGGCGAGATGGCGCGCACGGGACTGGATACGCCGCCGGGCATCAGCTTTTTGGCGCGATCAAAGAGCCGGATGGATGAGTCGAGATGCATGGATGATGCATCCCTGCGGGCAGATTAATCAAACTTGCGATTGCTACTATTATTATTTACGAAAAGTATATATAATATCAACTACAATCTTAACTATATTAGTATTATAAGTTAGTCATGAGAATAAAGCACCCTCCGAGGCGGGCTGAATCCAGGCAGAAGCGAAATAAAATAAGATGTATATCAAAGGGATGGCACGAATCAGGGCTCTTCTGCCTGCCAGCCGGCCTCTCCCACTTTTTTTATGACCGTGCGCAGGGGCTGGCCCGAATCTTCTGCAATTCTCTTGCAGTCCTCATACTCCGGCTTGACGCTTATGATCTTGCCTTCCATGCGGCTCACCTTCACCTGGGCCGGGTAAATTTGGCCGCCCACCTCCACCTGCACCGTTCTCTGCTCCCGCTCTGCTATCAGGCGGTGAACGCTGGGAAAGATGCGAACGCCTAAAGAGCCCGTCTCCCTGATTATGATCCCGGCCAGCATTTCCGTCTCCTCATGCCTGGCAATGGCCCGGACCACAAATCCGGCGCGTCCCTTCTTCATCAGGGCGGGCAGAACGGAGACGTCCAGGGCCCCGGCCTGCATGAGCCTCTCGATCAAATAGCCCAGCACCTCGCCCGTCACATCGTCCACATTGGTCTCCAGCTGCACGACATGGTCGCCATGCCGGCCGTGATCTTGCGTCGCTGCCGCCCTGCTGGCCGGGACGAAGATCGTCTCCGCTGCTATCGCCCGCAGCACATTGGGCAGGACCAGCTCCCTTTTGCCGGCCCCGTAGCCCACCCTCTCCGCCCGCAGGGGGGAAAGTCAGGCACAAATTCATCGACCAGAGTTGCCAGCAGGGCCGCGCCGGTGGGCGTGAGCAGCTCCTCTTGCACCGGGCCTCCCTGCCAGGGCATTTTGTGAGACCTCAAGATCTCCAGCGCCGCCGGACCGGGAACAGGCAGAAGGCCGTGCGAGGTTTGCACATAGCCTCCGCCCACGGATATGGGCCGGGAGAATACCTTCTCCACAAAGAGGCTCCCACGCGCCGCACAGCAGCCGGCGATATCCGCCAGAGCGTCCAATGCCCCCACCTCGTGAAAATGCGCCTGCTCCTTTGCCACGCCGTGTACCCGGCTTTCCGCTTCGGCCAGAGTGTTCAGGGCAAAAAGTGCATTTTTCAGGGCCTGGCCCTGCAGGCTTGAAGCCTTCAGAATGGATACCGCCTCGCCCAGGGATTGATATCTCCGCTCCGAGGTCACGCCGGCTTTGGTGGCCATGATGTGGCCCTTCTCCTGGCGGGTTACCTCAAGGGTGCAGCCCACCGATTCGACGGCCCGGCGGACGGCATCCGGGTCCGCCCCCAGGTCCAGGAGAGAGGCCATGATCATGTCTCCGGAGGCTCCGGCGCAGGGATCGAAGAGAAGGGCTTTCATGGGTCATAACATCCTGCTTGCCGTTAAATACGAATTGGTCCACCTTTTGCATTTATCTTAACGGGCGGTCAAAAAAAAATCATTTCTTCCAGAACTCCGGCATCAGCAAGACCAGCGCCGTGACAACCTCCAGCCGGCCTATCCACATGCAAAAGAAGAGCAGCATCTTGGCGGCAGGATGAATCTCAGCAAAGCTGAACATGGGCCCCACCATGCCAAAGCCAGGGCCCACATTGCCCAGTGTGGTGGCCACGGCGGAGAGGATGGTCTCGATGGTCACCCCCGGATCGCCGTAGGAGATGATGGCCAGGAGAAGCGAGGCCACGGCAAAGATGATGAGATACAGAGCCACGAAGATGTTGCTGGGCCGCAAAACCTCATCCTTGACTGAAACTCCCCCCAGCTTCAGAGGAATGACTGCCTTGGGGTGCAGGGAATGAAGCAGCTCGCGGTATGCGCTCTTTAGAACTAATAGTATTCTTACCACCTTAATGGCTCCGCCCGTGGACCCGGCACATGCGCCTATGAGCATGAGCAGCATCAGAGTGAACTTGGCCGCTGCGGTCCACTGGTCGAAGTCCGCCGTGGCAAAGCCGGTGGTGGTCATGATGGAGACCACCTGGAATAGCGGCCAGCTGGATCTTGCGCAAGATGTCTCCTTCCAGGCCGCCCCAGAGAACGATGATCATCGTCGCCGCCAGCACGATCAGGCTGTAGAACCTGAACTCGACATCCTTGAAGAGGGCCTTGCGATCGGAGTTGAGCACGCGGTAATGCAGGGCGAAGTTGGCCCCGGCCAGGAAACAGAACAGGGTGATGACGGCATCTATTATCCAGCTCTTATAAGCCATAATGCTCGATGATTGGGGAGAGAAGCCGCCCGTGGCCATGGAGGCGAAGGTATTGCAGAGCGAGTCGAAGAGGGGCATTCCCGCCATATAGAGGAGCACGATCTCAGCCGCGGTCAGGAGGATATAAACCACCCAGAGCACGCGGGCCGTCTGCTTTATGCGCGGCGTCAGTGCATCCTTGTCCGGGCCGGGCACCTCTGCCCGGTAAAGCTGTCTTCCTGCCACGCCCAGGCGGGGCAGTATGGCCACGAATAATAGTATTATTCCCATTCCGCCCAGCCACTGGGCAAAGGACCTCCAGAAGAGCAGTCCCATGTAGGTCTTGTCAGGGCTGCTGCCGATCTGCAGCAATGTGCTGTTGGCCGTCAGGTTCCTTAGGGAAAGCTCCAGATGGTGGGCCAGGCTGCTGTTGGCCAGAGTCGAGTTGACAATCCAGTACCCCTGGGCATTTGACTCAGTGAGTATGGACGATCCGGTTGTGGTAAAGGCGGACATGGATTCAAAGAGGCCGTCGATGAAGCCGATTCCCAGGAAGACATAAGGCAGAGCTCCGAAGAAGGCGGCTCCCAGCCAGCCCAGGGCGACGAGGGCAAAGCCCTCTTTAAGACCCGGCTCCTCTTTCATGGAAAGCCGCCCTAGAATTATGCCCGCTGCCAGGGTAAGAAGAGAGGTTACGGCAAAGGCGATAACGCCCCCCGTCTCTGCATAAAATGCTGCTACGCCACCCGGAACCAGCAGCAAGACCGCCAGAATCTTCAGAAGCGACGCAAACAGCCTTAGAAATATTCTGATCCTCATCGAAACCGTTCCGCTCCCTGGTAAAGATTATCCTCCCTTTAGGGCAGTTCACCCTCCTGTCTTACTATAAAAAAGATATGCATCAGGTGACGAAGAGCTTCTTTACCTTGGAGACGACCTCCGGCATGGACATCACAAAGACGCGGTCTCCTTCCTTGACCTTGAAGTCGTCATCGGGCATCATGGGTCTTCCGTCTCTCAAGACCATGCCCACCATGGAGTCCTTGGGCAGCTCTTTGGAGATGCTCTTTCCTATGATCTTGGCTCCGGCCTTGGCTATGAAATCCACCAGCTCCATTCTCTCGTCGCTCAGGGTTATCACCTCTTCTCCTCCGCTCACCCTCTGCAGCACGGCATCAGCAGTAACCTGCCCTGGGCTGACCGCTCTGTCCACTCCTACCAGCTCGAAGAGCTTTATGTAATCATTCCTGTTTACCCGGGAGAGAATTTTCTTTGCGCCCAGTTGCTTGGCAAGCAGTGAGCAGAGCAGGTTCTTTTCATCCAGGCCGGTGACAGCAAAGACCACATCCATATTTTCGGCACCCTCCTCTCTCAATAGGGAAATATCGGTTCCGTCTCCATTGAGGATCATAGTACGGGAGAGCTTGTCTGCAATCTCCCTGCATCGATCCGTACTCACTTCGATCAGTTTCAAGTCCAGTCCCATCTTCTCCAGCCGGCTCGCCAGGTAAAATCCAACCATCCCACCTCCTACGATCAGGGCTTTATGTGGTGAGGACTCTTCGTGAAGCATTCTTCTCAGTTCAGGGAGGGATTTAGGGTCGCAAAGGAGGAAAAGGTGATCACCGGACATGATCAGATCGTCTTCTAAAGGTATGCTGATATTCCCCTTTCTGTTTATGGCCATGATCTTGCAGCCATCCGGAAGGTTGACCTTGACCTCACCCACCGGCCCTTGCAGAGGCATTTCTTCGGTGACCTTGAACTCGATCAGCTCGACCATTCCCCCGGCCAGCTCTCTATCCAGGAGCATGGACGGAAAATACAGAGGCCTCGCCATATCCTCGGCCATGGCCAGCTCCGGGCATATCATGTAGCTTACGCCTATCTCTTTTCTATCCTGGACCGGCTGGTCAATATACTCAGGATTGCTGACTCTGGCAATGGTCTGGCGCACGCCGAGGTGGCTGGCTATGATGCAGGTGATCACATTCACCTCATCGTTGCCCGTCACGGCCGCTACGATGTCCGCTTTCTTGATGCCGGCCCTAATGAGCAGACGGGCATCGGCAGAATTGCCCTGCAAGACCTTCACGTCCATGTCCTGCAGCCTGGCACAGGCAGCCGGGTCCTTGTCTATGACGGTTACATCATGATCCGCGTAAAGCTCGCTGGCTATGAGAAAACCTACCTCGCCAGCTCCGGTAATCAGGATACGCATACTATTTCCTCCATAGTTCTGGGATAAATAATAGGAATACGGGCATCAGCTCCAGCCGACCGATGTACATGGCAAAAAAGCCGATCATCTTTCCAGCAGCTGTCATCTGTGACCAGTCAAAGGCGATAATGCCAAATCCCGGACCCACGCCGCCCATGCAGGAGGCAATTCCCGAAGCCACGACTTGCAGATCCACTCGCGGGTCGGCTGACGAGACCATGGCCAGAAGCAGAGATAGAGCCAGCCAGGTTGCCAGGTAGAAGAAGGAGTAAAAGAGCATGGGACGGAGAACCTCTTCCTGCACTCGAGCTTCTCCCAGGCGGACCGACATCACTGCATGGGGATGAATCATATGGAAAAGCTCATAGTAGGCGTACTTCAGGCCCACAAGGAGCCGTCCCACCTTTATGCCTCCTGCAGTTGAGCCGATGCAGCCTCCGATGAGCATGACCATGATCAAAGCCAGCTTTGCCGCTGTGGACCATTTATCGTAATCCAGCGAATTGACAAAGCCGCACGTTCCCATGAATGATATGACCTGGAAGGATGCAAACCGGAAGCGCTCCATCAGGCCCCCATCTATCCCGCCAAAGAAGAGCAGGACTGTGGTGGTGATGGCCAGGATGGCGATCATGAACCTGAACTCTGCATCTCTAAACCACGCTAAACGATCTGAGGTCAGCACCTTGTAGTGCAGGGTGAAGCTCGACATGCCGAGGATGATGAAAGCGGCAACTATTGCCTCTATGAGGGGGCTGTGGTAGGCGACCAGGCTGGATGCCTGGGGAGAGAAGCCTCCTGTCGCCAGAGTCGAGAAGGCTGTGCAGATGGCATCGTAAATGGGCATTCCCGCCGCCACGAGCAGGGCGATCTCCACAGCATTGAAGAGCAGGTACACTCGCCAGAGTATCCTGGCGGTCCCGGTGGCTCGCGGCGTAATCGTATCCTTGCTCGGCCCCACGGTCTCGGCCCGAAAAAGCTGGCGGCCGGCCACGCGAAGTTGCGGGAAAATGGCCACCACCATCAAAATTATGCCCAGGCCCCCGATGAGCTGCTGGAAGGAGCGCCAGAAGAGCAGGCCGTAAAATGTCTGGCTATTCATGGCCTGGAAAGCAATATCGTAGCCCGCCAGGTCGCCGGTCACCTTGTTCATGAGGGCGGTGCAGATGCTATTATTGACCAGAGTGGAATTGACGATATAGTACCCTTGGGCGTTCGACTCTGCCAGAATCGTAGCTCCGGTTGCCGAGAAGCCTGATACCGACTCGAAGAGGGCATCGACCAGGGCGAGGCCCTGAAATACAAAGGGCAAAGCTCCGAAGAAGGTGGCAGAAAGCCATCCCAGAGAGACGGCGGCGAAGGCCTCTTTATTGCCCACATCTCCTTTTGTCCCCAGCCGGCTGAGGATGATGCCCGTGCCGATAGAGAGCAGGGAGGTCAGAGCAAAAGCGGAAATCCCGCTGGTTTCATGGTAGTAGGCAGAGACAAGTCCCGGCACTAAGAGCAACAATCCCATGATTTTCAGCACGGTGCCGATAACATCAGAGACAATTCCCAGCTTCATCTCCTCTCCCCCCGAAATTCAAGCCCAGAGTTCGGGCTTCAAAAGTCGAGCGCAATCCTGTGCGCCTCGGATTTGATTGGCCATTGCCGAAAGCTGAAAATAGACATGTCTCAAAAGTGCCGTTGATTTCATCTGAAGCTCGCCGTAGTGGCGATCTTCGATATAAAAGTTTCCATTGAAATTTATATTATATCTTTGTAGTTGACGAATTCATATTTCGGGCCAAAGCCAGGGCCAGGATGTTCGTGAATGCTTCCAGCAACCTCTTCTGCTCAGGCAGCAAGAGCTGTTCCGCCTTGCCTAATCCCACGCCCAGCACCCCGATGGTGACTTCTTTGGTCTTGAGAGGCAGGTAAAAAAGCGTCGCTGAGGAAAGAGTCTCAGTGCCGTGTCCCGCTTCCTGACCGTGTCTGAGGACCCAGGTGGCCACACCGAGCTTGCGCTCGTCAAATATCAGGTGCTCTCCCACCTTAGCCCGTTCCTTGAGCCGTCCGGTTTCATCGGGCAGCAGGATCATCACTTCACACTCGAAGGCCTCTGCAATCTCTCTGGCAGCACAGCTTAAAAGCTCCTCCCCATTCCCGGCAGCCATCAGGTTGCGACTGAAGGAATAAAGGGTGGAGACAAAGCGCTCCCTTTGACGGGCGCCCTCTCCCTGCCACCTCACCAGATCTGCCAGAAAGCTGGTTGCAACACCTACTATGACGAAGACGATGAACATGGGCAGATAGCGCAGATCCTCAATTGCCAGCGTCATTTTGGGAGGCACGAAGAAGAAATCCAGGGCGGCTACGGCCAGAAGTGATGCAATCAGACCGAAGCGCCTGCCCCAGGTCATTCCGCTGTAGATCACAGGCAAAAGCAGGATCATGGCAATGTTGATGAGGCCAAGCTGGCTTTGCAGCAGCCAGCAAAAGACGACCGTTGCCGCTACGATTACGAGGCTGCCGGAGAGCTGCCGCCAGTTTATGTCGCCCGCAAGCGCCTGTGCCTCTTGTTTCGCCATATCGGCCTGTGCGCCGCCGATGACCAGCACATGGATCTGTCCGCTCTGTCTTATGATCTCGTTTACCACCGACCCTCTCCACCATTTACTCCACAAACGGCGGCGCGGAAGTCCGACGATGATGACTGTTATATTATGCTCTCTGGAGAAGGCGATAACCTCCTCGGCGATATTCTGGGCGCTTAAAACCTGAACCTTTGCCCCCAGCTCCCTCGCCAGCGTCAAATTGCGTGCCAGTTGATCCCGATCGATCTGGGTGGATGAGGTCTCTTGAAGAGATTCCACATAAACCGCGAACCACTCTGCATCCTGGTCTGCAGCCATGCGCTGCCCTATGCGTATCAGACGCTCGGAGAGGGTACTGGCATTGATGCAGACCAACAATCTCGATCCGGCCGGCCAGGGGCCCAGGATGCCATGCCTCTCCATGTAGGAGCGCATGTCCTCATCCACCATGCGGGCTGCATATCTCAGAGCCATCTCACGAAGTCCCAGCAGATTGCCTTTGCGGAAAAAGCGCTGCACGGCTTGCTTCGCCTGGGCGGGCACGTAAACCTTGCCATCCTTAAGCCGCTGCAGCAGATCCTCCGGAGTCAGGTCTACGACTTCGATCTCATCGGCCAGCTCTACTATCCTGTCCGGCAGGGTCTCTCGAACCCGCACGCCCGTGATCTGAAAAACTATATCATTGAGGCTCTCGATGTGCTGGATGTTCAGGGTTGTGTATACGCTGATGCCCGCATCCAGCAGCTCTTCCACATCCTGGTAGCGCTTGGCATGCCGCAGGTCTGGAGCATTGGTATGAGCCAGCTCATCCACCAGGGCGATTGCCGGATGGCGCGCCAGCACAGCGTCCAGATCCATCTCCAGGATCTCCAGGCCGCCCCGATCGAGACGGAGGCGCGCAGTGACTTCCAGTCCCTCCAGCAGGACCTCGGTCTCGGGCCGTCCGTGTGTCTCCACCAGTGCGACCACGACATCCACGCAATTCTTTTTTAGTTGCTGCGCCTCTTCCAGCATTTTATAGGTCTTGCCGACGCCTGCCGCCGCGCCAAGGATGATCTTCAGTTGTCCACGGCTGCTGCTGGCCACGCTCTCTGCATGCTGAAGTCGCTGCAATAATTGATCCGGGTCCGGACGGCAATCCTTCTCCATTGTCTAAGCATCCCTCGTCAGCTCATCCAGGGCCAGGTTGAGCCTGAGCACGTGGACCTTCTCCGGGCCGATTATTCCGAACTGGGCAGGCTCTACATGTTGATAGATCAGAAGCCTGACCTCATTTTCGGGCAAGCCCCGAACCCTGGCAATCCTTGCCACCTGTATCAATGCTCCCTGTTTACTGATGTGCGGATCCAGGCCGCTGGCTGAAGCGAGAACCAGCTCACCTGGCACCGGCACATTTGGGGAAAGGTTGTTTGTACGACGTATATAATCGATTCTCTGGCGCACCTGCTCCATCAGACCGGCGCTGGCGGGGCCATAATTGCTGGCTCCTGAGCCGTCGGCGGCATATCCTACCGCCGAAGGCCGCCCCTGGAAGTAGCCAGGGCTGGAGAAATTCTGGCCGATCAGCTCTGAGCCCACAATCCTTCCGTCCACTACGATCAGACTTCCGCTGGCCTTCTCCGGCATCGCCGTCTGGACTATGCCGGTTATGAGGAGCGGATAGACCAGGCCGGTGAGGAGTGTAAAGGCCAGGAACAGGAATATGCCCGATTTTGCCTCTTGCGCGATATTTATCATTCTTCATCACTCCAGGTGCAGCAGAACTACCAGAATGTCGATCAGCTTGATGCCGATGAAGGGAACGATCAGGCCCCCCAGGCCGTAAATGAGCAGATTGCGGCGTAGGAGTGCGACTGCAGTCGTTGGCCGGTAGCGAACACCCTTCAGCGCCAGGGGAATAAGCATCGGGATGATGATGGCATTGAAGATGATCGCGGAGAGCACCGCGCTCGCAGGCGTGGCCAGCTGCATGACGTTGAGCATTCCCAACATGGGATACTCGGCCGCGAAAATGGCCGGAATGATGGCGAAATACTTGGAGACATCATTGGCCACGCTGAAGGTGGTCAAAGCCCCTCTGGTGATCAATATCTGCTTGCCGATCTCCACAATGTCCAGCAGCTTGGCCGGGTTGGAGTCGAGATCGACCATATTGGCCGCCTCTCTTGCCGCCTGAGTGCCTGCATTCATGGCTACGGCCACGTCTGCCTGGGCCAGGGCAGGGGCATCATTGGTGCCGTCCCCGATCATGGCCACCAGATGGCCCTCCTTCTGATATTTTCGAATGGCTTCGAGCTTGGCCTCGGGTCTGGCCTGGCCGATGAAGTCGTCAATGCCCGCTTCTGCGGCTATGGCCGCGGCTGTCATCGGATTGTCTCCGGTAATCATAACTGAGCGAATGCCAACCATTCGCAGGTGAGACAGGCGCTCCTTGATGTTTTCCTTGAGCACATCCTTGAGACGGATGGCTCCCAAAATCCTGGCGCCTTCTGCAACCACCAGAGGTGTGCCGCCATCTCTGGCAATGCTATCTACCGCAACTCTGATGCTCTCCGGCATTTCTCCGCCCTTATTTTTCACATATTCCTCGATGGCGTCATGGGCACCTTTGCGAATCTCCCTCCCGCTCCAGTCTATTCCGCTCATGCGCGTCTCGGCACTGAATGGGATGAAGAAAGACCCCTCCGGTGCGCGAATGTCTCTACCCCGCACATCCAGCTTCTCCTTGGCCAGATCCACTATGCTTCGCCCCTCAGGCGTCTCATCGACAAGAGAAGAGAGCATGGCAGCCTCAGCCAGATCCTCCTTCTTTATGCCCTCGGCCGGGATGAACTCCGTCGCCATCCTGTTTCCCAGAGTGATGGTGCCGGTCTTGTCCATGAGCACCACATCCACATCGCCCGAGGCCTCCACCGCCCTGCCGCTCATGGCGATGACGTTATGAGAAAGCAGCCGGTCCATGCCGGCGATGCCGATGGCAGGCAAGAGGCCGCCGATGGTGGTGGGCATCAGGCAGACCAGCAGGGCCACCAGCACGGGAACCGCGATGGAAAGGCCCATATAACCGGAAAAAGCCTCCAGGCTTACTACCACTACCAGGAAGAGACCGGTCAGGCCGATGAGCAGTATCTCCAGCGCCTTCTCGTTGGGGGTCTTCTGGCGCTTGGCGCTCTCTACCATTCCTATCATCTGGTCTAAGAATGTCTCACCCGGATTGGCGGTGATATTGATCGTAACCTTCCCGGAGAGGACCCGGGTTCCTCCGGTAACGCCGCTCAGGTTTCCTCCTGCCTCGCGCACGACTGGAGCCGACTCACCGGTGATGGCCGATTCGTCCACCAGGGCTACTCCTTCAAAAATCTCTCCATCGCTGGGGATGACACCGCCATCCTCTACCAGGACAAGATCGCCCTTGCCCAGATGCAGCGCCGATACCTCCTCAATGCGGTCACCGGGGATGATCCTGTGAGCCTTGGCCTCGCTGCGAGCAGCGCGAAGTGTCTCTGCCTGGGCCCGCCCTCTTCCTTCTGCCAGGGCCTCGGCAAAGTTGGCAAAGAAGATGGTAAACCACAGCCAGATGCTGATCTGCGCATCGAATCCATAGGGTCTGCCCTGGATTATATCACCGGCGGATATCAATGTCGTGAGCAGGGCTCCTATCTCCACCGCCAGCATCACCGGATTTCTCCATAATGAGCGCGGGTCGAGCTTGGGGATGGAGTCCCTGGCGGCCTGCGCCACCAGATCCGACTGCCAGAGTCCGGTCTTGTTGATCTTCATCTTCATCACCTCAAAATGTCCTGCCGGCCGCCAGCAGCAGATGATCAAGAATCGGTCCCAGAACAAAGACCGGGAAGAAGGTCAGGGCTCCTACGATTATTACTGTGCCCACCAGCATGATCACAAAGAGCGGGCTGGCCACGGGCAGGGTGGCAGAGCTTGCCGGAACAATCCTCTTCTGAGCCAGAGAGCCGGCTAAGGCTAAAGCGGGCAGAATGGTGGCAAACCTTCCCACCAGCATTCCCAAGGCGGTTGCCAGATTGTAGAAGACGGTGTTGGCATTCAGCCGGCAAAGGCTGAGCCGTTGTTGCCGCAGGCTGAGGCAAAGGCATAGAGAATCTCGGATAGGCCATGAGGCCCGGAGTTGTTGAGGCTGGAAAGGCCCCAGGGAAGTGATATGGCAAGGCCTGCCAAAATCAGCAAGGTGACCGCCGGAGCCAGCAGGCCCACCACGGCCATGATCATCTCAAAGGGCTCCAGCTTCTTGCCGAAGAGCTCGGGAGTCCTGCCGATCATGAGCCCTGCCAGGAACATGGTCATAATGGCGTAAAAGAGCATGCCGATCAGGCCTACCCCTACGCCTCCGAAGATCACCTCGCCGATGGCCATGTTGAAGAGCAAGACCAGGCCGGTCAGGGGCATCAGGCTGTCGTGCATGCTGTCCACACCACCACAGGAGGTCACGGTAGTAGACTCTGCGAAGAGCACGGACGGAATTATGCCAAAGCGCACCTCCTTGCCCTCCAGATTTTCGCCTCCCGCCACGCCCAGGTTCTCCAGCAATGGATTTCCCTGGGTCTCTGCCCACAGGGCAATGGCCAGGCCCATCAGATAGAGCACCAGCATCGAGGCGAAAATGGCCTTGCCCTGCGGCTTATTCTTGATCATATGGCCGAAGGCAAAGGGAAGTGCTGCCGAAATGAGCAGCATGGCCAGGATCTGCAAGAAATCCGTCAGTAGCGTTGGATTTTCAAAGGGATGGGCAGAGTTGGCATTGAAAAATCCGCCACCGTTGGTCCCCAGGAATTTGATTGCGTCCTGCGAGGCCGTGGGGCCGAGGGCGATGGTCTGCTCGCTTCCTTCGAGAGTGTGCGCCATGGGATAGGGAGCTAAGGTCTGTACCACTCCCTGTGACGCAAGCAAAAGAGCCCAGATGATGGCCAGCGGCAGCAGCAAATAGAGGAGGGACCTCGTCAGGTCCACCCAGAAGTTGCCGATGCCGGCAGCATTTTTACGCGTGAAGCCCCGGATGACGGCCATCGCTGATGCCAATCCCACGGCTGCCGACAGAAAATTTTGAACTGTTAAGCCCAGCATCGAAGTGAGATAGCTCATGGTCTGCTCGCCGCTATAGGACTGCCAGTTGGTGTTGGTGGTGAAGGAGACAGCGGTGTTGAGAGCTGTGTCCCACCTGACCGGCCCAATGCCTTGCGGATTGAGAGGCAAAAAACCCTGCAGCTCCTGAAGCATGAAGACTGCCATCAACCCCAGCACATTGAAAATCAAAAGTGCTGAGGCATAGCCCTTCCAGGACATCTCTCTCGTCTCGTCCACGCCCGCCATCCTGTAAAACGCCAGTTCGACAGGCCGGAGCAGAGGCGTAAGCCGGGTGGGCTCGCCATTGAAAACCTTCGCAATATACCTTCCAGCAGGCACGGCCAGAACTATCAGGGTGCCTAACAACAGGGCAATGTACAGAAATTCCATTGACATTTATGTCGCCTTTGAATGAATCGGTCTCCAGGAGATTATTATTTCGCCTGATCTGACTTAATAGTTTCTGAATTTATCTGGTACGTTTGCCAGATACAAAATCGCTTGACAATTGAAGAAGTTCTGCAAATCCTCACAAAGACCATGCCAGTAATTGATTCCATTACTTGATCCCTCTTAAAGGGGAAGAGACGGAGAGCTTTTCCTTGCCTGCTCAGCGTCGTTCTCCATGACGGAATTGAAATTCCGGCATTGATATATAAAGATATCTAAATGCCTGAGGTGCGACACATCTGCAAAATGCTCATGGGGCCCACATTTTTAAGTCAGGAACCTGTTAGTCCAGGACGATGACAGAGATTCGAGACCCTGTGCACGGCTATGTGAAACTGGAAGGAATTGCCCTGCAGCTCGCGGACACGCCCCAGATGCAGCGGCTGCGCTGGATCAAGCAGCTCGGCCTGGCCAGCCTGGTTTATCCCGGAGCCAATCACACCCGTTTCGAGCACAGTCTGGGTGCCTACCATCTGGCCGGGCTGCTCGCAGATCATCTCGGCCTGGAAGAAGTGGACAGGATGACGGTATGCGCGGCTGCACTGCTGCACGACGTGGGTCACGGCCCTCTCTCTCATGCCACAGAGGCGGCTCTCACCCCCTATCTGCGAAAGGAGCACGAGAGCATCATCGATCTCCTCAAGAAAGGCGATCTCAGCCGGATTTTGGACGGCTATGGCCTCCAGGCCTCGGATATTCAGGCGGCAATAAATGGAGCCGGCCTGGGCCAGATCGTGAGCGGCGAGATAGACGTGGATAGGATGGACTACCTGATCCGGGATGCTCACTATACCGGAGTGGCTTACGGGGTGATCGATCGGCTGCGGCTCCTGCAAAAGATGACCCTGCACGGCGAAAAGCTGGTGGTGGAAGCAGGCGGCGTGCAGGCGGCGACATCCCTGCTCATCTCCCGGCTGCTCATGCACCCTTCTGTTTATTACCATCACGTCTGCCGCATCTCGGAGTGTATGATCGGCGCCGGCATCCGGCGCATGATTGAGGATGGAGCCAGCGCGGCTGAGGTGAAAGGCATGGACGACATCCAGCTCTTCAATGCCCTGGACCGGTCGGGCGGCTATGCGGCGGAGATGGCCTCCCGCATCAAATCCCGCCGAATCTTCAAGCGGGCGGTGTACGTCGGCCTGGAATGCCTCGATCCATCCGTTCTCAGGGTAAGCGAAAAGATGCTGTCCCAGGAGATTGCCCATGAGGCGTGCGTGAATGCAGACTGCATTCTGGTGGACAATCCCGCTCTTCCTGATACGCCGGAAGGCAACTTTCCCGCCCTGGTAGAGGGGGAGGTCAGGCCCCTGCGAGAGGTATCTCCTCTGGTCAGCATCCTGGAAAGGGCGCAAAAAGCCACCTGGCGCTTTGGCATCTACTGTCGGGAGGAGGATCGAGAGAATGTGGCCCAGGCTGCCAGAAGGTGTCTAAACCTCAAGAAAAATAGATTGATTTACCGGTATATTGATACCTTTTAACATCATGAACTATTTTTAATTTTCTCGAATAATTCATTTCTGTTTAACATATCCAATTTGGTGCTGTAAATCCCAATCAGGGAACTGTCAAAGTAAATAGGAACAACATACTCGAACAATTTGTCCAACAGCTTATTGGTCCTTTCCGTCGCATCTGCTGCCTTCTTCAATTCAGATAGAGATGCATCGTCCAGTTTATCTGCATATCTTTCCTGCATGACACTGCAAAATTCGTGGATGCATGAGATTGAATCGTCCAGATCTTTTGATATCCCATCCAGGAAATCCTCTAGCTGAGCATTTGCCTCACCCAGATCATTTATAAAATGTTTTAACTCATTTTCTGCATGTTTTCGCTGCATTATCAAATTCCATTCGCGAAGGATATAATTGGCTATTGATGGAAGTTGGCGAAGCTCCTCATTGCTCTTTACCGCG
Organism: Methanotrichaceae archaeon; assembly: GCA_963844955.1. Classification (GTDB taxonomy): domain Archaea; phylum Halobacteriota; class Methanosarcinia; order Methanotrichales; family Methanotrichaceae; genus Methanothrix. Next base: position 29,912 of record CAWJQJ010000016.1, read on the forward strand.
TAATCCAGGGCGCCTGATCTAAGAGTACGAATGGCGAGTTTTTCCGAGCCCACACCATTGAGGATGACCAGAGGGAACCCAACCTTTTCCAGGCTGGCTGCGCCTTTTGTCAGTTCTAATCCATTTTTGTCGGGAAGACCATGATCGGAGATAACGAGCAGTGGATGAATTTTATTATGCGATTCCAGCCATGCTGCAGCATCACGGATGCTCGCAACATGGTTAAAAGACAATTCCGGGCTTTCCTCCTCGAATACTCTGCGGATAATTTCCGCATGAGCATCTTGATCCTCTACCAAAAGAACCGTTTTTATTTCGCTCTGACCTGTGCTACATCCGTCCATATTAATCCCCCTCATCATTTGATTTTATGCATGCCCTATCTTCTTTATCGATCGCTCTCATCATCCTGAATTTGCTTCCCCGAATTTCATATGTAGTTTTATAATTTTTATGTTATATCAAATCTCCCTAATGTTTTCGTTTGGTTGGATCCCCGCATATCCTCTTATTGGCTTTGACTGCTCCTGGCCGCTCCCTTTATCAAGGCCAATGATGCAGCCACCCTAATTCGCCTAAATGTGGTTCTCTTCAAGGCCTTACCTCTTTTTTTGCAGTCAGCATTATCAGTACCGGCATTCAATCTTAAAATAGTTTTGGATTAAAGATAAGAAACTAAATTACGTACTTATTTTAAATTATGATATAAAAATAAATGCAAGTACAATCCTTTTTTTCTCATAGAAAGTCTTGACGCTATCGGCCGTCAAAAGCGCCGCCGCCCAATTTTCTCCCGCTCGATGATTGCCATGCAGCATCAGCTTCGACAACGGTTATCTTTAAGTCGCAGGAGATCATAAAAGCGGCCAATGGCATTTCCTAGCGACAGACAGGGGATGAACAAGAATATACTGGTAAAGACCATACAGACCATGAACCAGCACCTGCCCAGCAGACGAATCAATTTGACCGAGCTTCTTGCCATGGAAAAGCCCGGCATCAAGGGCAAGGATAATACTTTTTTCATCATAGAAAAAGCCGAGCTGGATCTGATCTCGCAGAGCCTGCCCAGATTTCTCTGGAGCCGCTTGCGATTGCCCTTGCTTATTGAGATGTCTCCTGACTATGGAAACGGCGCGGCCCGGGTGCAGGGTGAGCCGGAGGTGGAGCTGGTCAGCAAGCTCCTGGGCAAAGAACGGCCTCAGGCCAAGCAGATGATAATCTATCTTCCTGAAGTAAGGGAGCTGAGAAGGAAGCTTCCTACCACCACGCAGTATGCCTTTATAACCAATCTGCGGGATAGGGGCGCTGATGACTGATAGGTTCTTATTCCTGAGACAATAATAGTATACTATGGTCGATAGTAAGCTGGAGCAGGGCGCGAGGCTGTTTGCCGTAAAGATGAATCTGGGTGCCTATCAGGAGGCAGCGAAGATCAAGTCCGACTTCGCTCTGCCCAATGATATGCTGACAGAGGCGGTCCGCAATGCCTACGACGCCAATGTAAAGAAAGGGGACTACTCCCTCGCGGCAGATCTGGCCAAGAATTATGACCTTCCTGCCGGTCTTCGCCTGGCGGCTGCAGAGAGGTCGTTCAACCGAAAAATAGACAGCGAGCATTACCGGGCTGCAGCCGACTATGCCAAGGAGTTCGGACTGGCCGAGGATATGGTGCGGCAGGCCGCCATTCAGGCTTTTCATAAAAGCATGAGCTTTGGCCTGGTCAAGAACGCAGCAGAGATCGCCGAGGAATTTGGGCTTCCCCAAGAGATGAAGCAGCAAGCTGCCATGAAGTCTTATGAGCAGCATATGCAGGCCGGCCTTTACCGCAAGGCCTTGAAGATCGCTCAAAAGTACGGGCTGCCGGAAGAATTGGTGCAGGCAGCCGAGAAGAAGGTATCCTGATTGAGGGGCCAAAAAAAGGAAAGTGAATGCCACAAGTGGTGCTTACCATAGGCGGCTCGGACTCGGGGGGCGGGGCTGGAATTCAGGCCGACATCAAGACGTTCTCTATTCTGGGACTGCACGGAACCTGCGCCATCACCGCCATTACCGCCCAAAATACCCTGGGAGTGCAACGGATCTATGGCCTGCCCCCCGAAATTGTCACGGCGCAGCTCAAATCGATTACCGATGATTTCTCCGTTGCCTTTGCCAAGACGGGCATGCTGCACAGCAGTGAGATCGTAGTTGCCGCCGCAAATCATCTGAAGATGGCCGGCATCCCCTTTGTCCTGGATCCGGTGATAGAGGCGGAAGCGGGCGGCAGGCTGCTCCGCCCCGAGGCGGTAGAGGCTCTGAAGGCCCACCTCATGCCTCTGGCCAGAGTCGTCACCCCTAACATCTTCGAGGCCCAGGCTCTGACGAATATCCCGGTTCGCGACAGAGAGAGCGCCTGCCTGGCCGCGCAAAAGATCATGGAGATGGGGCCGGGGGCAGTGATCATTAAAGGCGGCCATCTGGATTGCACCGATCTGCTGGTGGTGGAGGGCGAGGCCGTCCTTCTGCCCGGGCAGAGGCTGGCCGGGGAAAACCACGGGATAGGATGCACCTATTCAGCTGCGCTAACCTCTTTTCTCGCCCTGGGCTGTTCCCTGAAAGAGGCGGCCCGCAAAGCCAAGAGGTTTGCAGAAGAGGCGCTTTCAGGCAGCATGCGGGTGGGAAAGGGGGTGGGGCCGGTCAGCCAGGCGGCCTGCCTGCCGCAGGCAAGGCAGCATGCATCATCCTGGCGGCCATGAAAATCCAAACCCCTGCCAGCTCGGGCAGGCAGCATGGGTGAACCCAGGGGACGGGAAGTTATAAATTGGTGGGGCAAGGATGCACAAAGAATTGCTCTAGCTGGAGTGTTGATTTATGGGAAGCGTAAAGCCTAGTTATATTAAGAATTTCGCGATGGATTTGTTGAGGACTTACGAGAGCTCTTTTAGCCCTGACTTTGAACAGAATAAGCTAAAGGTATCTGAATATACAGACATTAAAAATAAGACCATACGCAATCGCGTAGCAGGATATATCTCCAATGTGATGCGGCAGCGAAGCACTCGCCGAGGCGAGGTCGAGATTGATGTTTAAAGGCGTGTTTCCTGCAATAATCACGCCGTTTTTGCAAGACGAAAGTCTGGATGAGGAGGGACTGAAGAAGAACATTGAGTACCTGAATAAAACCGGCATATCAGGCATTGTTCCCTGCGGCACGACCGGCGAGTCGGCCACGCTGACCTTTGAGGAGCATAAACGGGTGGTGGAGATCGCCGTGGCATCGTCCAAGGTACCGGTTATCGCAGGTACTGGCTCAAATAATACCCGTGAGGCTATTGAGCTCACATGCCATGCGGCCGAAGCAGGCGCAGATGCTGCTTTATTGATCACGCCCTACTACAACAAGCCCAATGACCGGGGCATGTTCGAGCACTTCAAGGCCGTGGCTGAGAAGTGCAAAATTCCCATTGTGCTCTATAATGTTCCCAAGAGAACCGGAATAGATCTGAAGCCGGAACTGGTCGCGAAGCTGTCCAAGGTAAAGAACATCGTGGCCATAAAGGAGGCCAGCGGAAGCCTTTCTCAGCAATCGCAGATCATCGAGCTGACCCGGGGCGGCAATTTCGTGGTTCTCTCCGGAGATGATGATCTGACGCTGCCCACCATGTCCCTGGGCGCTCAGGGAGTGGTTTCCGTGGTGGCCAATGTAGCTCCCAGAAAGACGGTGGCCATGGTGGACGCCATCTTAAAGGGCGACTTTGATAAAGCCAGGTCGCTGCACTATGAGCTTGCTCCACTGGTGAGGGCCATGTTCCTGGAGACCAATCCCATTCCCGTAAAGACCGCTCACAAATATCTGGGGCGGGCGGGCGGAGCGCTGCGTCTTCCTCTGGCGGCCATGGCTCCGGAGAAGGAGGCAATCCTAAAGGAGATACTGGAAAGGCTGGGCGAGAAGGCATGACGCGCATAGCCATAACCGGCGCCCTGGGGCGCATGGGAACTCTGGTAATCCAGGAGGCGGCCAGGGTACCAGGCATGCAGCTCGTGGCGGGATTGGATGCCAGGGGTGCGGGAGAGAAGCTGCCGGGAGGCATCACCGTCAGAGACGCTGCCGAGCTGGAGGCGGTCTTGAGGGAGAGCAAAGCGGATGTGCTCATCGACTTTACCATCGCCGGGGCTGCAGCGGATAATGTATGCACTGCGGCCGATCTTGGGATTGATCTTGTGGTGGGGACCACCGGCTTTTCGCCTGATCAGCAATCCCGGATGAAAAAAGCCATAGAAGGCCATGTGGCTGCGGTCATAACGCCCAACTTCAGCGTGGGTGTAAATGTATTCTGGAAGCTGGTCTCGGAAGCGGCAGCTGCCTTCAAGGACTACGACATAGAGATCATTGAGGCCCATCACAATCAAAAGAAGGATGCTCCCAGCGGCACGGCTCTGGCCACGGTAGAGGCCGTGAAGAAGGCTCTGGGCGAGAAGCAGGTCGTCTATGGCCGGGAAGGCGTCATGCCGCGGGGAAAGGAGATTGGAGTGCATGCCGTGCGGGGTGGAGATATCGTGGGAGATCACACCGTGCTCTTTGCGGGACCGGGCGAGCGGCTGGAGATTAAGCATCAGGCCCACAGCAGGTCGGCGTTTGCCAGCGGAGCCGTGCGGGCGGCAGAGTGGATTGCCGGCAAAGAGCCCGGCATTTACAGCATGGCGGATGTCTTGAATTCAAGATGAACCAACTTGAGGAGAAGAGTCGAATCCTCATTTTTGAAGGAAAAAGGCTGGACCCGGTCTCAATAGACAGAAATGCGGTCGGCTTTTGCAGCAAGTGTGATGCTGATCTGGAGAGCTTGGCTTATCATAATACGCATTCGGGCTGGCTGGTCTCGGCCTGCTGCGAAAAGGAGCATCATGTGCTGATGCGCTACGACCGGCAGTGGAACTGGCTGGGCGATCTGGATCTGGAGATCTGCGCGGAAAAGGTAAGCGTATCCTCTATTGGCAGGGAGAAGCTGGAAGCGGTCTTTACCCAGGCGGAGATCAGGGACATGCTGGCCTGTCAGCAGGGCCTGCCCTTTACCCGGCAAAACCTCTATCGCGCCCGGGCCAAGTACGAGCGGTTCGAGAAGCTCTTCGGAATAACGATTGATATCTAGCCAGGAAATGAGAATGAGAGAATAAAAGTAAAAAATAAAAAAATCGTTTTATAAGTTTTCTATTTCATGGACTCCAACCATTTCTTGATCTACTCTGCGGCGATCTCTCTTCCACCCAGTCCGAAGGCAAGGGCCACGGCCACTCTATGGCACCCAGCAGCAGGCCGAAGGCCAGGTTGATGATCTCGTTGGCAAGTTCCATCTGCCGCAAGGCCATTGCACCGGCAAAGACCAGAATTGAGATTCTGGCAGCATGGGCGACTGATTTGCCAGGCGACATGCCGCTTGCAGGACACGCAAGATCACTTTTTCCAGCACAGTGGCGACGATCCAGGCGATGAGCGCCAGCACCAGAGCCGCAAAGAGCTTGGGCAGATATGAGAATACCATGCTCAGTAGCTCATTTAGCGGTTGTGCGACTAGCGTCAGCCCCAGCATCTGGAAGAACGCCACCAGCACAAGAACATCATCACATCATAGATTATCCTGGAGATCCACCGGTGTGACTGCATGCCCTGGCCTTTGCGGTCTCCCATGACCTTGCCGGCCATTTTCTCGTCAAGGCCGGTGCGGTGCAGCGCCTTGCCGATTAGAGATGAGACAACCAGGACAACCAGCCATCCCACAATCAGGATAATAAATGCCCTGACTAGATTGGGGCCGTAAAGCACAAATGTACGAATTATTTGCTTCCAGAATACCATAAAAACCACAAACCTGTTTCCTCACCGCAGGAAGCTCAAAGCCCCTGCAGGAAATTTTTTAATATCTATTATGGTTATCAACATATTTAAAGATGATTAATATGATTGCCAGCGGAGCCGTGCGGTCGGCGGAGTGGGTCGTCGGCAAAGAGCCCGGCATTCCACAATGGCGAATGTCTTTTGAAGTCAAGAAAAATTCGAAAATCTCTTCGGCATAAAGATAGATCTATAAAAAAGCAAAGGATAAAGCAGATATTAGCTTCTTTAATTTTTTTAGCCACATCTGTTCATTTCTTCCCATGTTTTATTCGTAATCGTCTATATGATTCTTTGGCGAGCACTATAGCTTATGAGATGCGAGACGAGATGCAATATTTCGTTAATGATTTTAAGCATACTTGTGCTCTCGCCAAATTTAGCCTCGGCAACAGGCGAGGCAAATGACCTTTGGTTTCTCCTATCTACTCATGAGGATGCGAAGCTTACTCTTGAGGATCTGGCAGAATTTCTGACAGAAAATGGCTATAATGCAAAGCCCAATGGATCATACCTGACGGTTGCTCTCTCTCAGGACGAAGAAGAGGTTTACCTGACCCCAAATGGCCTCATCCCGGGACTCGCAGATATGTGGCAGACCCGCCCAGAGAACATTCCCGCCGAGCCGGTTCTGGTTACATGCAGCTACCAGAAAAGGTGCGGCGATAATATAAAGAAAAACATAACTTACAAAAAGACATCAAATGAAAAATTCGTCGAAGATATCAGCAAAACGGTTAACTTTCCAATTGCAGAGAATGGATGGTGCAGTGAAGGCTCACGGAAAGCTGGTCAAATCTGCAGAGATCTTGGATACAATGTAACATACATGTTTGATCCAACCGAGAGAGGACATCAATGGGTTCTGGTTGAAGATGGCAGCACCAACACTTGGCTTGCTGTGGACAGCTGCTACGGCATCATGGATGATAGCTATTATTATTCGGCTTACTACAGCTTCCCCGAGATCGATGACCTTGAGCTGGTTAATCCTCATTGGAGGATCTAATATATTCTCGAGACTGAGTAAGTGGCATTGAAGAATGAAGAATGGCCTATGAATTGAAGCAAATTTCTGGAATTTATTCGCTCATAATTGAAAACGGTTTCTGTTGCCGAAGGTCGCAACAGAAACCACAAATCACCCATTTCCTAGTCTTTAAAATCCTGAGTGACGCTGACTACTATATCTGCTGAGGCCGTTTTATTCTCAAATGCTGCATTTATGGTGGCATTTTCCAATGCATCACAGGCAATGCACCCGGACTCAATGGTATTTGACGCGGCGGCAGCCATGCCGGAAGAAGCACTTGCAGGTTTTTTGGTCTTGGACATCTTTACCAGCTCGCTGGTAGTGACGAAGGTGGCGTTCTTGGAAAGGGCGTAATCGATGAAGTTCAAGTAGGCTTTCAGATAGTCTGCATCTATTCCGGTGATCTGATTATCGAAGATCAGAACGACGGGTTCTCCTTTCTTGGCCGATTCTTCGAACTTGTTTACCAAGATACCGTGCCATTGGGAACCGGAGAGCTTTTCTTCTTCCTTGGCAATGCGATCGGTTAGGAGGATCCGATCTCCTTGCAGGGCATAGGTACTTACTGGAACTGCATAAACATTCAGATTGTTTATGCGATAAGGCCAGGTGTCATTTTCATGGCCCGGCAGATACAAAACGCCCGCCTTGAATCCTGCATCATATAACATGCCCATTTGATTCAGAATCTTATAGGTATCTTCATTTTGATTGAAAGATTGAGGTTTAAATCCCAGTGGCTTAGTTTCCTTGCCGCTACAGATATGACATGCTTCGACATATCGCTTCATCTCATCTAAGAGCGCCTTCTGATCAGAAGATGAGTTGGACCCAATCTTTTCGCCTTTTTTCATGCCGCCAATGGCCACTTCATAATTAGATGAATTGGCTAGAAATGTGATACGCAATCTCTGCGAAGGTATTGCTTCACCCGTGGGAAATAGTGTGACATTAAGACCTTTTGGTCCAATTCCATTTGTCAGGTTAATTATAGAATCAAATGCAATCTGCTCTTCAACTGATGTGGGAGAAGGTGGGGCATTAATATCGATCATTAAGTTTACAACCACCGGATCATTCGTGGAAAGCCCTCCACCGGCTAGAATCAGCAAAATAGCTGAGAATGCTATTCCACAAAAGAGATATTGCTTTATCTGCATGTCTAAATCACCTGGGAGTTCTATTATTTGCTTAGTACGTGTCTTTATTATGTAACGCAGTTGAGAACTTATTAAACTTTCGGTATTTATTTATTATCTAAGCTGGTTGACTCTTTTTATTTAATATGTATAGAATAATAAAAAGTGTCATTGGTTTTAATAGAATTCAAAATTTATGGATCTTATAAAGTTTTATATGTAACTCCTCGCGACATGACTATGTTATTCTCTTTTTCATCAATTAAAGACACTGCCCGCTTTATGGCCTCACACACGCTAATTTTTAATAAATTATTAGGAATATCCAGAATAGTGCATCCTAACTTAAAAATATTTTTGTAATCTGAAAAATCTTAAATACCAATACTACGTACGTTAGTTAAGGACGAAAAAATGAATAAGACAGAATTAGGTTAGAAAATAAATTACACTATTATGGGAGGGTGAAGATGAAACAAAGTGGATTAGTGAAAGGAATTGCAGAACCAATAGCCAAGTATGCCGCAGTATTTGCCGTTATCTTTACACTGTCTCAAACCGCCTGCAATTTAGGGGAGGCTGCAGATAGGGAAGTGTCTCCCGGTCAGTGGATTAATTTAACTGGACCTACTCCGCCGGCTAATGTTGCTTATTCATATTTGTGGAGTGTCCAAACGCCACAAGGTGGAGCTGAGGTGACTCTTAGAAATTCTACTAGCGGGAATGTACAGAAGAATCTGCAAAATTTAAAGTTCTATGCCCCATATTATGGAACAGATACTGTCCTGTATATAAATCTCTTTGTGTCTGCCAGAAAACTAGGAGGAAGTACTTTGGAAGGTTGTGCCCAGAACGCGGCCCAAGTAACTGTAGAAATTAAAACACCTACAGATAATGATCTTACCGGACAAACGGGAGACCATTGCACATCAACCCCATCGACCTATACATTTACAGCGAGCAAGCCGGGATTGACCTACGAGTGGTACCTGGGGCCGATAGGCACTAGCCCTGCTACCACGCTGATCACAAGCTATACCGGGGGGGTTACACCGACCGGTGTGTCGCCCACAACCAGTTCCATAACCATAAATTGGGATTCACTTGTGCCATCGCTAATGTCAGGAAACGATCCGGTTCCACCTAAATCCGGAACATTTACTGTCTCTCTAAACATCAAAGAAGCTGGTGTTGTTAAGCAGACCATCAGCAAGACGGTAACCCTCGTTCCCAAGCCGATTCCACAAGTCAGCTTTGAGTAATGACGACCAAGAAGAATAGTATCGAAAAGGGGGCCTTCGTGGGGGCAATCCTGCTGGGAAAAAGAATGCATCATAGCTTAGGCTGTGATGCTCCATTTTTCTCAGGATTTGGCGCTTCAGATGAGCAAAATAAAAAGGAATATAATGCCGCTAATAATATATCCTATTGCAAATATTGAAATCGATCATGAATTTGTCACCTCAATGATTATAGTTTTGATGTCTCTTCAGTTATGTCTTCCTGTTGCAGCCCTGGCTCCGGGAACGATCTCCACAGGAGAACTGATCATCGATGATGTCTACAACAGGATCGGATGGCCAATCACCTATACTTACGCTTCAGGGTATGTCTATTTGTCCCAAATATACCTGTATTGGCCTTCATCCTCCGGCAATCTCTATAACATAACCCTCGATAACAAACAGGTCTATGGAGTTATAAAGACACCCCCCTTTGCAGCGATCACTTCAGGATTAACTTCAATCACCGCCGATAAAAGCATCTACTACAACCAGCCAAAGACTCTATGGTTTAATTACCAAAAGGCTCAGCAAATTGCAGGAGACAATGTTATTGAGACGGCCATTGACAGCAACGTCAATGGAACAGCAGAAGCCTTTCACTTCTCGGCATCTGCCTCGGGTACAGCAAACACCTTCAACCTTTATGTGGATTCGACTAATACTGCGGAGAATATCATCGTCGGTGTGTACGCAGGCACTTCAACAGCACCTTCAACTCTGCTTACAGCAGGTTTGTTAACCAATCCATTGCCCGGTACCTGGAATGCGATTCCCATCAGTCCAATCAATATTATATCCGGTTCCAGGTACTGGCTTGCTGTGCTAAATCCATCGAGCGGCCAGGGTATAATTAAATTCCGCTGCAAGTCATCTGGAACCAGCAAGACAAGCTCGCAAAAAAATCTGGCCTCGCTCCCGAATACGTGGACAACCGGATCGAGCTATTCGGGCATGATATCCGCCTATTTGACCACACCGTCCTCGGTGAGCTTGAATCCTTCTGACTATAGAATCCGTGTGAAATTCTACAGTGGCGATTATGTCGGTTATCCCAGCTTTCCAACATGCGGGCTATCAGGTCCAACCGAGTTTTGCTCTGCATCTCTACCCTGGCATAATGCCAGTGTAACGAACCAAATTTCGCCTTTCACATATACATATGCATGGAAGGTAGATTCTGTTAACAAAGGATCCACGCAGAACATCCAGATCAATTGGGCAAGCCTCGCCGAAGGAACACGTTCTTTGGCACTGACATATGCTGAGAAGTACAGTACCACGACCATTTGGACAACAACCATCACGAAGAGCGTGTTTAGTGTTAAAAAACCAACGCCAGTAATATCGATTGAGTAAATTATATGAGCAAGCATCCATCTTCTGCAAAAAGAACCGGAAAAGAGTCGCCAAGAGCCCTTCAAGTGGCAGCTATGGCAATATTATTATTATCAATTTTTACAGATTGTTCTCTCGCTATTCAAGTCTTTTCCGGAGAGACCTATTCCTTTGCAGCTCAAATGCCACCTCATGGCAGCATCTATGCTTATGAGTGGAGCGCTGCAGATGGCTATCCAACCAAAAATACGGATAGAGTATTCGGCTGGACCGCACCAAATGTCGATGTACCAAGAGATATTGCTGTCAATATCACAATAACAGATAGAGGATGTTGGGCGACTACTGAAACTGTGGTTACAGTCATTCCAAAGCTCATTGGACAGATCCGATTGGAGGTGTCGCAAGAGGGAGAAGGAAAAGATGTTTTGCTGGGAGATACAATCAGCTATACCATCAGTATCACCAATATCGGCCAAACAGATGTCATTTCTCTCCCTCTTGTTGATTGCTATCCCATTGAATCCTTAAAGCCGCTAAGCTCAATTCCGCCATGGAAAGAAGACAACGGTTCGGCTTTGATCTGGAATAATCTGTTGGATAAGCCTCTGGCTCGTGGAGAGTCGCTAAAGGTACTCGCCTCCTTCCGGGCAATTGCCACAACGAGCCGAACGGTCACAAACCTTGTTCGAGTAGAAGGTGCAAGAGACGATAAAGATGCAAAGCTCAAGCCCCAGGAAGCAGGGAGCATCATTGCAGCAATCCAGTCTGAATGCCCCAAGCTCGGACCGGATACCGCTTGCGCTGGAGAAGAAGTACTCTTTTCAGCCCCAACGGGTCTTGCAAGCTATGGATGGATGGCAAAAGATGCCAGAGGCACCTTTGTAGGTGGCTTTAACGACTCAACCATGGCCAATGTGACCTGGAACCCGGCAATGCCGGGGACTTTTGAGATCTCATTTAACAATTTTATGTGCAGACAGACAGTAAACGTCAAGCAGTGCACTTCCAGCATCCGAATAGATAAGAGTTGCGATTATGAGGATCCTGTGCATGTTGGCGACTTTTTAACTTATAACTACAATATCACAAATACAGGAGAGCTAAAGCTCACTGACGTTAAGGTCAACGACATCCAAAATTGGGGCCCCGAATGCCTGCCAACATATGCAAACGGCGATGATGGAGATCGTATACTCGATCCTGGAGAGGTATGGCGCTACGAGTGTCGCTATGTAGCTCCCGATCCGTTAGATTATCCTACTCTTCGCATCATGTCTGCTGAAAGTGGCTCCGCCAAGACGAAAGACATCATACGAAGGTTAATGGACATGAAAGATCGCCTGGAGATCACGATGTCTAACCTTAGGCTGCTGCAGGATCAGTTTGATACACGAACTGCGAGCCTGGCCCAGGACCATCGGATCATCAACGAAGCGTATTATATTTTTTACAACTATAAAAACCAGATAACAGGCGAAAGCCTTGTAAATAAAATGGACTCGCGAGGCAACTTGAATGAAACTGTTTATAGAGATCCTCTCTCAGGTATTATGCTGACTACAAAATACGGTACATGCGGCAGAATACTCTCAGAAGAGCTATATTATCCTCCGCCTGGAACCCAAGAGTACTATGAAATAGAGTACGATATGCCCATCAAGGGATACAATACGATCACCATCACTGATTATGAGACGGGTGATACGCTCCTCCTGATGATAGATACGCTAAGGAATATATTGAACAAGGAGTATAAAAAAACTCCCGGATACAAGCTCCACGAGGAGAGGTTCTTTCTCAAGAACACGGCCACTGTTACAGCAAAATCACAGGATGGCAGTGATGTATCAGATTCGGATTCCTTTATTCTGGAGATCTTAAGACCCCTGCCCATTCTGAAAGTGACAAAGGGCGCACAGCCTAATCCTGTAAATTCTGACGGTATTTTGGACTATACCATTTATTATGAGAACACAGGTGCGGACGCAAAAGATGTAGTAATCCTGGAGAACTACAGCAAGAGCCTGGTCTTCTTGCAGGCGGATCCGGCACCGGATCCTGGCGCCAGGAATAAATGGACAATAGGTGATCTCAGAAAGGGAGAGTCCGGAGAGATTAAGGTAAAAACAAGGGTAAGCGCTTCAAGCAACCCCGGAGACACAATAACGAACATAGTGAACATGACCTGTGAGGAGGGCTCTTTCTCCCAAGCTGTAGCCAATACCACTGTAGCAGGAATCGGCATGAACATCACGAAGAAAGCTTCTGCCAGTATTATCCCGCCAGGCGAGAGCTTTACCTATACGATAACTTACAGAAATGTGGGTCAAGCGAATCTGACCGACGTAGTGATACATGATTACTTGGACCCCAAAGTTAATTTCATTGCATCTTCATCCGATCCCGCTCTTATTAATGGCAGCGCCGGAAATCATTACTGGTGGAAGGCTGAAGAGTTAAATCCCGGAGAAGAAGGCACCATTGAGGTCTATGTGAAGGCAAAGGAAAAGAGTGCATTCAAAGGGAATGCTACGTCCATTATCAATATCTATAGAATGAATTCATCCCAATCCGAAGTAAAGAATGCAACCCTTGAAACGCTGGTGATTCATTCTCTCTGGATTAAAAAAACTGCCGATAAGGATGCATGTAGCACGGACGATAACATAACATATTTGATCAATTATGGAAATGCTCAGAGCGTTGCTGCGGATAGAGTAAATATTACAGACCTTCTTCCAGAAGCAGATCTTATCAGCGTGTCTCCTGCTCCCGACTATGCAAACGGCAACAATCTTACCTGGAGAATTGGGACTCTGGATGCGATGAAAAACGGCACCATCATAATAATGGTACACGTACCAAAAAAGCCGAAGAAGAACTTCGACGAGACGTCGTCTGTCCATGGAGAAGGATACGTATACGTTAGAAAAAGGCTTTCTACTGAGGACGAGAAGAACACGCTCATAAACCAGGCCATGATATCAGGATACTACGGCCCATACCTGAATAAGGCTTCCTGCAGCTCATCTGTAACTCTCCTGGGAGCGGCGGGCACCAAGCTCACCACGATCGAGCATGGAAGCGGATACTATGAGGAAGATCGCAAAACCACTTTTCGGCTGGAGAACAAACGGATAGACCATGATAAGAGCATCTACGCTAAGTACAGAAAGACAACCTTTTCCCTGCCAGGCAATAGGAATATCAAATATGATTCATTATGGTCGGACTTAACCAGCGCCGAGAATCAAATTTTGAATGACGTTGTTTCTGAAGAACACCGTTACGCAGATACCCTGAGCAAGAAAAGCTCCCTGCAATTGGACATGAACCAGACAGTCTACAAATCGGAGGGTGAATTCAGCTCAGGTATGGCCCATATAAGCTACAAAAAGCATGCACCAGACGGCTCAGCCATAATTCAGGAGATTGATGAGAACTACCACGGCAGCTTCCGGGTGAATGAGGCGTTGGACTCATACGGAGAGAGCGTCAAATTCTCTAAATCCAGCAAAGGGAAAGGATTTGTCTCATCAGATAAAAGAATAAATAGGCTACAGAGATCCTATGAGTCGGGAAGCGGTTATTACTCTTCTGAGGAGTCGTCCCAGCTCGGTTCAGTCGACAAAATCACAAAAATGCTTTATGCGCCTACCCTTCTCATGGCCGGCTCGCAAAACCTTACCTATGCGAATTTATGGAATGAGGGCATGTGGACCAATGATGCAGAGAGAGGGCTTTTTATCAGCGAAAAGATCTTTTATGCTTCTTCCATCGATAAGGAGGCAGCGATGGAGAAATCCTCTCTTTCCCTTCTCGGTATGTTCAATGGGACCCTCAATATGAAATTGGTGAATGGGCGCAGTATCGATCTTGAGCAGACATTCACAGGAAGCTATCAGATAGACACAGCGATAAGCGTCCACCCCACGCCCCTGCATCTGTATCCCCACGTGAATATCAGCAAGAAGGCAGTCATGCTGGATGAAGATATCGTCCTCTTTCTAATCAATGTCAGCAATGATGGCAATAAAATGCTCGAGCCCCTCAATATAACCGATTATCTTCCGGAAGGCTGTAGCTTCATCAACTCCAGCATCAGAGCAAAGGCCAATGGCCGGATGATCAATTGGACCATTCCCTCCCTTGATATCGGAGGAATGCTGACCATAAAGATGAGGGCTAAATTGGATGGGCAGCACGAATACTATACGAATACAGTGAGCGTCAGGGCCACCTGCAAGGAGAGAATACTTGAAGCCAGCAACAGCACCACCTTTGAGCCTTACTGCAAGTCACTCCCTTGCTGCCCAGGATTAGGCACCGGTTCAGACAGCAAGGTCAATGCAGCCAGGCTATTTAATGCCACATCCGTAAGGGGGCATTGGGGGGAGTGGAATCCATCACCATGCTTCAATATCACCGCCAATATGACGGAATGCTCCTGCCAGGTGGATGCCTATTACGATGAGCTGGAAAAGAACCAGATCCAGAGCTGTTGTGCATCCAATTTTGAGGTGCCGTGAGTCCCCCTATAATTTTATGCCCGAGACCTTTGCTCGCTGACCCTCTTGTGGTGGCGGTACATGATGCCCAGGGCGTCGGCCACCTGCTCGGGGGTGGAGAAGACGGGAATGCCGGCTTTTTCCATCCTGATGACATCGGGCAGGGCAAACTCCTTTCCCGCCACGCAGGCGATAATGGGCTTGCCCTTGTAGTCGATCTTCTTGAGGGTATCAACGTAGCTGTCCAGGATCTCAGCCTGCAAGACCACAATAAAGCTGCCCACGTCCTCGCTGTCTACGCCGATCTCGATGGTCCTCTTCACAGTCTGCGCATCCTGGCTGAAGGTATAATCCACAGGATTCATGCCGCAGACATAATCGGGCAGCAGGCTCCGGAGCCGCGCCTTGAGGTGAGGCTCGAGCTCGGAGAGGCGCATGCCGTTGTCGGTGATGGCGTCGGCGGCGATAACGCCCAGCGATCCGGCATAGGTGATTATGAATACGCCCTCTCTATCCGGCAGGGGCTGCTTGGATATGGCGCGGGCCAGGTTGAACATGTGCTCGTAATCGCGTGCCCGGATGATGCCGGACTGGCGGAAGGCGGCGCTGAAGATCTGATCGTTTCCCGCCAGGGACGCTGTGTGCGATGCCACCGCTTTTTTGCCGGCATCGGAGCGGCCGGACTTGAGAACGACGATCGGCTTGTCCAGCGTGATGCGCCTCGCGGCATCTATGAAACGCCGGCCTCCTTTCACCGACTCTAGATACATGCAGATGACATTGATGTTCTCGTCCCGGCTTACCGCCTCCAGAATATCGGTCTCGTTGATATCCAGCTTGTTGCCGATGGTGGCGATTATCCCGAAGTCCATGATATGGCGCAGTCCCCAGAGCATTCCGGCGGCGCATACTCCTGCCTGGGAGACCAGGCCGATATTGCCCATGGATAGAGCATCCACAATGCCGATGGACTGAACCATGCTGCAGTGAGTGTTGATGATGCCCGAGCAGTTGGGTCCCAGCAAACGCACGCCGTATTTGTCTGCAATATCCTTCATGAATAGCTCGATCTTCTTGCCGTCCTCGCCCAGCTCCGCGAAGCCGGCCGACTCCACCACGATATAGCGCACGCCGCACTTGCAGCACTCCTCCACCACATCCGGGGTTATGCCCGCTGAGACAAGGATGATGGCCACGTCCACCGGCTCGGGAACGGCGCTGATGCAGGGATAGGCTTTCAGGCCGTGAATCTCGTCGGCCTTGGGGTTGATGGGATAGAGCTTTCCCTTGAATTTGTGGCTGACCAGGTTGGTAAAGACGTTCCAGCCCAGCTTTCCCGGAGTGCCGGAAGCTCCGATCACGGCAATGCTCTTCGGGTAGAACAGGTCGTGCAGGTCCTGCTTGACGGGCGCGGGAGGCGCGGGCCGGTCCTCACCCAGGATTATCCTGGCATCGACCACCATGTAACCGTCCGGATAGAGGAACACGGGATTGATATCCATCTCCGAGATGTCGGGATTCTTCATGACAAAGTCGGATATGGTCATGAGAAGCCTCTCCAGTGCCTCGATATCCGCAGATATGCCGCGGTATCCTCGCAAGAGAGCATAGCCTTTGATCTCCTCTACCATATCTCTGGCATCGGAGGCGGAGATGGGGATGGAGCGGAAGGAGACATCCTTGAGAACCTCAACGAAGACGCCGCCCAGGCCGAACATCAATATCGGCCCGAAGGTAACATCATTGGTCACTCCAACAATTGCCTCCACTCCCGGCCTGGCCATCTTCTGCACGGAGATGCCTGCAACCTTCTTGCCCTGAAATGCGCGGGTGATTTCCCGGTATGCTTCCCGCACATCATCGGCATCTCTCAAATTGAGCTTAACTCCGCCGGCATCCGACTTATGGACCACCTCCGCCGAGAGCACCTTCATGGCCGCGGGGCAGGCCAGGGACTTGAATATCTCTACGGCCTCGCTCTCAGACTTGGCAACCCTGGCGGTGGTGGTGCTTATGCCCAGGCTCTCCAAAACGGCTTTGCTCTCATTCTCCATCAGGTAGGTCCGGCCGACTGCCTTTACCTGATCAATAACCTCTCTGTATTGTTCTGCCATTTTGACCCCGAAATTGCTGAAATTCTCGTTTGCAGCTATGCATTGCCTTGCGGGATTGCATGCTTAAAAAGCTTGCTCAAAGTGGCAGGATTGCAGGAAACCAAATTTGAGATTCTACACCGGAAGCGTTGCTCTTATCTGAGATAAGCGATGCTCTTATCTCAGATAAATGCCCAATAATTTGGCATGGATAAGGAAATCGTCCAGGTCATCCTCGAGAAGGAGCCCTCCGTCAAGAATCCCATTTTGATAGAGGGATTCCCGGGAATCGGCCTGGTAGGCAATATCGCCAGCCAGTACATCGTCAACGAACTGAAAATGACCTATCTCGGGGCCATGAGCTCCCGGTACTTCCCACCGCTGGCCGTTCTTTTAGGTGGTGTGGTGAACATGCCGGTCCGCATCTATGAGGATGCGGCCAGAGGCATAGTAATTCTCACCGCCGACATTCCCGTGCACCCCCTGGCCTCTTATGAGATTGGAAAGGAGATAGTGTCCTGGGCCCAGTCCATCGGTGCTCGGGAGATGATCTGTCTGGCAGGCATAACCGTGATGGGCGAAGAGCACAGGGTCTTTGGCGCAGTGAGCCAGCAGGATTTGCTCGATAAGATAAAGGGCAAGGCGGAGGTCTTTGAGCTGGGGACAATTACCGGCATTACCGGCAGCATCATGAACGAGTGCCGCATAAAAGGTATGCCCGCGGTCTGCCTTTTGGGTGAGACGGCATCCGCAGAGCCCGATCCGAGAGCGGCCATTGCCACCATCGATACGCTTAATAAAATCTACGATCTGGGGGTAAACACAGCCAAGCTCGCCGAGCAGGCCGAGCAGATCGAGGTGCAGATGGCTCAGCTGGCGCAGCAGATGAAAGCGGCATCTCCCGAGGAACAGCTCTCTCAGATGCCCAAAGAGTTCCCTATGTACGGGTGATGCCTCATGATCTACATTGCGTTAACGGGAATCTCAAGACATGTGATAAAGGAGCTTTCTGCCGCCAAGGTCAGGACGGTGGAGATCAGGAGCCCCAATAACTTCTTCACGCTCCTGAAAGTGCAGCCGGGAGAACGTATCTTTCTGACCGAGTCCAGCGCCCCGGATATAGTTCCTGGAACGGGGGGGCTCATAGCCGGCATCAGAGCTGTGCAGATCATCACTCATCGCACGGTTCAATCCAGCCAGGACTACTATGAAGAGCGAGAGGCTCAGGCGGCCAGAGTGCAGCTGCAACTGGTGGCCGTGGGCCGGGTGAGAAAGATCACCAACTTTGAGCCGGGCACGCCTCTGATGCTGGATGTGGATGAGGTCAGGTACTGCGACGCGCGCTAAAGGGCTCGCTTGCTCTGAAAATTTTTTAGAGATATTTTCATGAAAATCCTCCTGGTCACAGGAAGGCTGGCCGAGAACCAGGTCAGAGATTTTGCCAGAGAAGCAGATGTGCTGGTTGCTGATGTCGATGTAGCCGCCTTCATAACCCCGCAGATGCTCATGCGCGCCGCTCCCCGCGGCTACGACCTGATACTGATTCCCGGAGCCGCCACCGCAAATTTTAGGGAAGCGGAGCGGGCCCTGGGCACAAAGATTCGCCTGGGGCCCAAGCATGCGGCAGATCTGGGATTTGTCCTGCGCCGTCTGGGTGAGGTCGAGCTCTCCTCGACGGTTCCTGCCTGCCAGCTCCTGGAAGGGGTGATGAGAAAAGATGCCCTCGCTCAGGTGGATCTGCTGGAGGCCCGGGCCCAGGCGCCGCAGCGGATCAAGGGCATCAAGATCGGGGGCGGCTCTCGCATGAAGGTCCTGGCTGAGATCGTCGATGCCACGCGCTATAGCCCCGCGGCCCTGGCCGAAAAGATTCGCTACTATGAGGAGCAGGGAGCCGATATGATCGACCTGGGCCTCCCTCTGGATGCCGATGCGGCCCAGGCGGAAGCGGCAGTGCATGCTGCCAGGAAAGCCACAAATCTTCCGGTAAGCATTGATACACTGCGCCCCGATCTGATTCGCGCCGGGCTGCAAGCCGGGGCCGATCTGGTGCTCAGCCTGAACGGCCAGAACCTTCCCGAGGTGGGAGGGGCTCTGGCCGGGGCGGGGGTGCCCGGCGTGGTCATACCCGGGCCGGGCCCGGTTCCTCTGGAAGTGAACCTGGAAAAAGCCCGGTCGATGGGAATTTCTGTGATTGCCGATCCTGTTCTCGATCCGCCTCTGCAGGGATTGGCAGGCTCGCTGCAAAGGTATCTTCACTTTTCCCGGGATCATCCTGATATCACCCTGTTCTTTGGAGCGGGCAATGTGACCGAGCTATTGGATGCCGATACTATCGGCGTCAATGCCCTGCTGGCGGCTCTGGGCGAGGAGTATAAAGCCTCAATTCTCTTCACGCCGGAGTACAGCGCCAAAGGGGCAGGAAGCGTGCGTGAACTCGCTATCGCCTCGAGGATGATGCTTCTTGCCCGGCAGCGCAGGACGCCTCCCAAAGACCTGGGCCTTGACCTTCTCATCATGAAAGAGAAAAGGCTTCTCCCTGAGGAAATCATGCCGGAAAGGTTCATAGAGGCGCATGGGGCGCAAAATTATGAGCCGGATCATGCCGGAAGCTTCCGAATATATCTCTGCCGGGGCAGAATACTGGCCTCTAACGAAAGCATGACGGTGGCGGGAAGCAATGCTCGCGATATCCTCAACACTCTCATCGAGAAGGGGCTGGTCAGCCGTCTGGACCATGCCGGCTATTTGGGCCGTGAGCTGGAGAAGGCTGAGATCGCACTTCGCCTGAAAAGAAATTACGTTCAGGACGAGCCTCTCTGGCCGGCAGAGAAAAGTTAAATAATCAGTTTTGTGACATTAGGTGCGGATGAATTCGAAGGCTTTCGCTATCTTTGTGGGCGTTCTCATGGTGCTGTCCGCCTTTGCAGGTTTCATGATGATGGGCAGCAACCAGAACGAGACCATTGTGGTGGCATCGAACAGCGACTCTTTGCAGACCTTTGGGGTACAGGGCCGCCTGGTGGAGTGGGACTTTGAGGGACTGTCGGATGTCCTGGAGATGTCTCCGGAGAGTACCGTCATGGCATGCTGGATCAACATGAGTGCTTCGCAAAACCTGACAGATGCCGCTCGCGCTGCCATTCCCCAGTCCATAGGCTTGAACTATCCAAGCCAGCTTTATGGCACCACGATAGAAAAGCTGGCAAAGGTCGATTTCAATGGTACCTGGACGGAGTATCACTGGATACGGCCCTATCCGGTGGGCTACAATAGCCTGGTAATCCCGTATCAGGATTATATGATGATCCCTGTAGAAGACTACGTTACGGTTCTGGGAAAGCCCGTGCTCTTCGGGCCGCAAGACTCGGTACGCAGTGTCATAGACGTGATCTCAGGAGGCCTGCCGGCGGAGGGCTTCACCCTGGTCGGCGATGATCAAGCGGACTTTGCGGTTGCGGCTCTGGGCAGCGGCGGCATGGGCATGCCCCTCTCCGGCGGGTACAAAGAGTTTTACCTGAGTGTAAAAGCCAGAGAGAACCAGGACCGGAGTTTTGATCTGAGCGCCAGGTATTTGCAGCCCCAGGCAAGCGTGAGCGCCCTGGCCGAGCAAGTTGCTATGAAAAACAATCTCAGCCTTTCCAAGCAGGGCTCCAATATAGAGATAAGCGGAGCTGTGGCCCGGGAAAATCTGCAAAGCGTGCTGACGGCTCTGCTCGGGCCGTAGCGCAACCTTTTTACATATGGAGCTAATGGCAGATCTAATCTGAACCGTCTAACGCGTTTAGGCGTTTTTGCGATGAATGATGATGGGCAAAATAGCCCGGAAGGAGATTAAATTATGGCAAGACCAATATTCGTAAGGTTTGATGTTCCAGCAGAGCTGGCCACCAAATCTCTTGAGGCCCTGGAACTGGCTCGTGATACCGGCAGGATAAAGAAGGGAACCAACGAGGCCACCAAGGCCATCGAGCGCGGTGTGGCTCGTCTGGTAATTGTCGGCGAGGATGTTATGCCTCCTGAGATTGTGGCCCATATTCCAGCTCTTTGCGAAGAGAAGAAAACACCCTACATCTATGTCAAGAAGCAGAGCGAGCTTGGCGCGGCGGCCGGCCTTGGCATAAAGAGCGCCGCTGCGGCAATCGTGGAGCCCGGAAAGGGAAAAGAGCTGCTTGATGAAATCGTCCAGAAAGTAGCAGCTTTGAAGTAGGTGATATCCGATGGAGGATGAGAACGGAATACCGGCAGAGGTCATCGAGGTCATCGGCGTCACCGGCATGCATGGAGAGGCGACGCAGATCAAATGCCGTATCCTGGAGGGCAACAACAAAGGCCGCATTATTACCAGGAACTGCATGGGACCCATCCGCATGGGCGATGTCCTGATGCTGCTGGAGACTGCCAGAGAGGCCAAGAAGCTTACCAGCAGGTGAGATAAGATGGATGAGAGAAAGTGTACCTTCTGCAATAAGACCATCGAGCCGGGCACAGGCAAGCTCTATGCCAAAAAAGACGGCACGGTCTTTTATTTCTGCTCAGCCAAGTGCGAGAATAACGTAGCCCTTGGCCGTGTAACCAGAAGAATCAAGTGGGCCAGGAAGGGGGCATAAGGCCTGGCAGAGCTGGAAAGGACCTTCGTCATGGTGAAGCCCGATGGCGTGCAGCGTGCTCTGGTCGGCAAGATACTGCAGCGCATTGAGGAGAAGGGCTTCAAGATTGTGGCCATGAAGCTCGCCAAAATGCCGGCGGAGAAGGCCAAAGAGCACTATGCTGAGCACGTGGGCAAGAAGTTCTACCAGGATCTGGTGGACTTTATCACCTCCGGTCCCTCGGTTTCGATGGTTGTTGAGGGGCGGGGCGCAATTTCGGCCATGAGGAAGATGAATGGTGCAACCAATCCGGTGGATGCCGTCCCGGGGACCATTCGAGGGGACTATGGCATCGAGACCGGGCGCAATGTCGTGCACGGCTCGGATTCAGCCGCATCCGCGGCTCGCGAGATAGCACTGCATTTCAATCCTGACGAACTGGTGGCCTACCAGCGAATAGATGAAGCATGGCTCTACGAGTGAGATGGGGCAGAAAACATTTCTGCCTCCTCCTACAGGAGCTTTTAAATTCTCAAGAAATAAAACATATTTTTTAGACTAAACTTCTCTCGAGCGACCCGTATGCAACAGAAGTCCAAAAAGGCCGGAAAAGCAAAGGGCATAGAGTCCAACCTCAGGACACCGATAGTAGTGGTTATGGGGCATGTGGACCACGGCAAGACCTCTCTTTTGGATAAGATCAGGGGAACGGCTGTTGCCAAGGGAGAAGCCGGCCTGATCACCCAGCACATCGGAGCCACGGAGGTTCCGCTGGACGTGGTCCAGGAGTTTTGCGGATCGCATTTCGGCAAAGAGATGCAGATTCCCGGCCTGCTGTTCATAGACACCCCAGGCCACCATGCCTTCACCTCTATGCGAAGCAGAGGCGGCTCGCTCGCTGATTTAGCCGTGCTGATTGTGGATGTGAACGAGGGCTTCCAGCCTCAGACCATTGAATCGCTGGCCATTCTCAAGCGTTTTAAAACCCCATTTGTCGTCGCCGCCAACAAGATGGATCGCATCGGCGGCTGGCACCCTTCTGCCAATTCTACCTTTGCCAAAAGCCTCAAGGCGCAAAATGAAAGGGTGACCGAGGTGCTGGACACAAGGATCTACGAGCTGGTGGGAGAGCTCTACAAGTATGGATTTGATGGAGACCGGTATGATCGAATCCCCGACTTCACCAGGACCATAGGAATCGTGCCCATCAGCGCCATCACCGGAGAAGGCGTGCCCGATCTGCTCATGGTACTGGTGGGATTGGCGCAGAGATTTTTAAAAGATAATCTGAAGCTTACTGCCACCGGTCCCGGTGTGGGCACCATTCTGGAGGTAAAAGAGGAGAAGGGGCTGGGCACGACGCTGGACGTTATCCTCTACAACGGCGAATTCAACTCGGGGGATACGGTGATCGTGGGCACGGCCCATGAGCCCATCGGTGACCAAGATAAGGGCTCTGCTCAAGCCCAAGCCTCTGGCGGAGATTCGAAGCGAGGAGAGATTTCTGCCGGTAAAGCATGTGGCAGCGGCTTCCGGGGTGAAGGTTTCGGCTCCCAAATTGGAGGGCGCGCTGGCTGGATCGACCATTCGCGTGGTGACCTCTGCCGAAGAGGTGGAAGCCCTTTCCCTGGAGCTGAAATCGGAGCTCGAGGCGGTGCGAATTGACGCCGAGAGCGAGGGCGTGATCTTGAAGTCGGATACCATCGGCTCGCTGGAAGCGCTGGTAGGTGAATTGAAGGCCAAGAGCATAGCCATTCATCATGCCGATGTGGGGCCCGTCTCCCGGAGGGATGTGATCCGGGCTGCAGCCATCAAAGATCCTCTGCTTTCCGTTATTTTAGCCTTTAATGTGGAAATTTTGCCGGATGCCATCAGCGAGATTCAGAAGACCAATGTGCCGGTTTTTTCCAGCGATATCATCTACACCATCCTGGAGAGCTATGAAAAATGGATGGAAGATCAGAAGATGAAAATCGAGCAGGAGCGGCTGGAGGCGGTCATCCGGCCCGGTGCAGTGCGCCTATTGCCGGATTGCGTCTTCCGCCAGTCCCATCCGGCCATCGTAGGGGTGCAGATCATAGGCGGCGTGGTCAGGACCCAGGTCAATCTGATGAGGGAGGACGGGGCCAATGTGGGAGAGATCAAGGGCATCCAGGCGAGAAATGAGAATGTCGGCTCTGCGACCGTCGGCCAGGAGGTGGCCATATCCATCGACGGGCCTACCGTAGGCCGCCAGATCCATGAGGGCGACATCCTTTATGTCAACATTCCCGAGAAGCATGCCCGCATCGTGGAGCTGGAGCTGAAGCCCAAGCTGGCTGAGGACGAGCGCGAGGTGCTGGATGACTTCCTGGAGATCAAGCGCAAGAAGGACCCGTTCTGGGGACGGTAGTCATTCTCAAAGGTGTCTAAAATCACGCTGAATGAGATCTTAATTCCGCTGCTGGCAGTCGGGCTGGCCGAGATGGGCGACAAGACGCAGCTATCCATCCTTCTCCTTTCTTCCCGGACCCGGGAGTACGCCCGCCTCCTTTTGGGCGTGATGCTGGCTTTTCTGCTGGCGGATGGTTTTGCCATACTGGTGGGCTCCTATGTGACCAGTGTCATTCCCGTGCATCTGGTGAAGCTCGTCTCAGGCCTGGTGTTTATCCTCTTTGGCATATTGATCTTGCGGGGTGAGCATGATGGTGGGGAAGAGAGCCACCTTTCTGCCAGGGGTGCCTTCGTATCGGGATTCTCTATGATCTTCCTCTCGGAGTGGGGGGACAAGACCCAGATCGCTTCCGCTCTCTTTGCCACGGAATACGATCCGAGCCTGGTATTTATTGGCGTCATGATAGCGCTTTTAATTCTCTCCATTATGGCCATATTCCTGGGCAAGTATCTCTCCAGCCGAATCGATCGCATGGTGATTACCAGAGTTGCCGGCATCTTATTCTTGCTGATCGGCCTGTCTTTTCTGCTCTCTGCCGTCACTTCGTCTTCATTTGGAGGATAGGAGATTTGATTGGCCAGGAGGCATTGCTCTGGACGGTTTTCGCGACCGTGATCGTGGTTTTATTTGCTCTGGACCTGGGCGTCTTTCATCGCAAGTCTCATGTCGTAAGCATAAAAGAGGCGCTGATCTGGAGCAGCATCTGGCTGGTTGTGGCCGCTCTCTTCAACCTCCTCGTCTACTTCTGGATGGGCAAGGAGCAAGCTATCGAATTTGCCGCCGGCTACCTGGTGGAGAGAACGCTCAGCTTTGACAATCTCTTCGTCTTCCTGCTCATATTCTCCTACTTCAAGGTGCCTGGCATTCACCAGTATAAAGTCCTCTTCTGGGGCATCATTGCCGCTCTGCTCATGCGGGGCATATTCGTGGTGGCCGGCATCGAGCTGATCGATAAATTCCACTGGATAGTCTATCTCTTCGGAGCTTTTCTCCTGGTGAGCGGCCTGAAATTGGCGCTGCGAAAGGATGAGGAGCCCATGGATGTGGGAAGAAATCCGGTCTTCCGGCTCTGCAAGCGGTTTTTGCCCACCACTGAGGAATACGGAGAGGGAAATTTCATGCTCATCCAGGGCGGCAAGCGCTATGTGACACCTCTTTTCGTGGTGCTGCTGGTGATTGAGACCTCCGACATTCTCTTTGCCTTCGACTCAGTCCCGGCGATTCTCGGAATCACCCTCAACCCAACCATCGTCTACACCTCCAACATCTTCTCCATACTGGGGCTTCGCGCCCTTTACTTCGCATTAGCGGGATGCATGGCATTGTTCCGCTACCTGAATCAGGGCATCACCTTCATCCTCATATTCATTGGCGCCAAGATGCTTGCCTCCGGGCTCTTTGAGATCTCTGCAGTCACATCCCTGGCAGTGATCGTCTTTATACTGGCCTCGTCCATTGCCCTCTCCCTGCGATTTCCGAAGAGAAGGGCCGGCGCAGAGCCGGAAAAGTCCGATTTAAAATAGTGGGCGGGAGCCGGATGTTTTGCGATTTTTGCGATATCATCCGGATTGCAGAGATGATGGTTCTAAAACACAAAACAGAAATGCTGGACAGAATGCTGAAATGCTGCAGAAAATCGAACTGATAAAAAAAGAGTATATCTTAATAATAGGAGAATATGATAGGAGAACCACTGGCTCCCTATCCCATCCTCTATTATCCTATCACTGCGAGTGTCTACAGCTTCTCTACTTTGTCAGCCTTGGGGCCTTTCTCGCCCTCAATGACCTCGAAGCCTACCTTGTCACCCTCATCGATTGTGACGCCGGGCTTCAGGCCGGTTACGTGTACAAAATAGTCCTTACCATCGTCGCCTGCTATGAATCCAAAGCTCTTGACTCTGTTGAAAAACTTAACTGTTCCGTTTACCATTTTTGATTCCTCTAAATTGGGTTAGCAGCAGTACCTTGATCTTCCAGTACTTATAGTTGCTGGCACTGCCCGCCGCACACTCCCTGCCGCCTCAAACAATCGTGTGCTGTCGTATCTTAGGGAAACTCTCTTATAGAAGATCAAATACTGTGAACCAGAGAATTCGCTAATACCGGAGGATTATCATATGGCAGGAATGGGCGGAACACCAATTATCATTTTAAAAGACACCCGCAGAGAGTCGGGAAAAGATGCTATCTCGAATAACATCATGGCTGCCCGCGCCGTGGCCAATGCGGTGAGGAGCACCATGGGCCCGAAGGGCATGGATAAATTGCTGGTGGACTCCATTGGAGACGTGACCATCACCAACGACGGCGTGACTATTTTAAAAGAGATGGATGTGCAGCATCCTGCCGCCAAGATGCTGATTGAGGCTGCCAAGACCCAGGATAAGGAGGTAGGCGACGGCACTACCACCGTGGCCGTCCTGGCCGGCGAGCTGCTCAAGAAGGCAGAGTTTCTCCTGGACCAGAAGGTCCACCCTACCATGATTGTGCAGGGGTACAGGCTGGCTGCGGAAAAGGCGGTGCAGATCGTCAAATCCATATCCATCGATGCCTCGGAGAACGACCGCGCCCTCCTGGAGAGGATCGCCGAGACGGCCATGACCGGCAAGCTGGCTGAATCCCAGGACAGGAAGATGGCCGGGTATGCCGTGGAACTGGTTCTCAATGCCATGGAGACCTACAACGGCAAGAAGAAATTCGACATGGACAGGATCAATGTGGAAAAGAAGGTCGGCGAGAGCACCCTGGATTCAGAGATGATCGACGGCATAGCCATCGACAAGGAGATCGTCCACCAGAACATGCCCCGCAAGGTTGTAAACGCCAAAATTGCCCTTCTCTCGACACCCATCGAATCCAAAGATACCGAGACCAAGACCGAGGTGCAGATCACCTCCTCCACCCAGTTCCAGCAGTTCATGGAGCATGAGAAGGCGAGGATAAAAGAGGCAGCCGATAAAGTGATAGCCAGCGGTGCCACCGTGGTCTTCTGCCAGAAGGGCATAGACGACCTGGCCCAGCATCACCTGGCCAATGCCGGAGTTCTGGCTCTGCGCCGCGTCATCAAGAAGGACCTGGACAAGCTGGCCAAAGCTACCGGGGCCAGTATCGTCACCGGCCTTGATGAGCTGCGGCCGGAGGACCTGGGCACAGCCGCCCTGGTAGAGGAAAAGCGGGTGGGAAGCGGCATCATGACCTTTGTCAGCGGCACTAAAAACCATTCTTCGACCCTTCTCCTGCGGGGCGGCACCCAGCAGGTCTTAAACGGCCTGGAAAGAGCCCTGGACGATGCCCTTCATGCCGTGGCCGATGTGGTGGAAGACGGCAAGATGGTGGCGGGCGGCGGAGCCCCTGAGATCGAGCTGGCCCTGCGCCTGCGCGAGTATGCGGCTACGCTTAAGGGCCGCGAGCAGCTGGCGGTCACCAAGTTCGCTGAGGCGATGGAGATTGTGCCCAAGACCCTGGCCGAGAATGCCGGCTTTGATGCCATCGACAAGGCCATCGAGCTGAAGAACCGGCATGAGAAGAACAAGAACGCGGGCTTGAACGCTTACACCGGCGATGTCTCGGACATGCTGGAGCTGGGCGTGGTTGAGCCTCTGCGCGTCAAGATTCAGGCCATCCTTTCCGCAACCGATGCTGCCTGCCTCATCCTGCGCATCGATGATGTCCTGGCTTCCACCAAGACGCCTCCCCCGCGGGGCGCAGGTGGAATGCCGCCGGGAATGGGCGGAATGGGTGGCATGCCTCCCGGAATGGGCATGCCCGGCATGGGCGGAATGGGCGGCATGCCGCCGGGGATGTTCTAGGCAGAAGGCCGGAACTTCTCTTTCTCTTTTATTTTTTTAACGTAATACCCAGCAGCCTGCAATCTGGCAGTTATTACCGGTAAAAGAGTTATGCCAGGGCCCTTTGCAGAAGGTCGCTCACGAACCCTCTGTCCGCTCGGTGGAAGAGGGGCTGCAAGGAGAGCCGGAGACGGTCCTGGCAGAGGGCCCTGGCCTCAAGCTCCAGGCCCGATGAATTTTCGTACATGAGTCCGTCGCTTTGCGAACATTGCCCGCACGACAGCGGGGTTTCGACGGCTGGGCTGATTCAATGGCTGCGCGAAAGGATTGCCAGAAGGGCCGCAGCCTGGATCGGCCCCAGCCCGGCAGGCGTGGGGCTCGCGGGGCGGAGGACGGGCAGAAGATGATTGGCCCGGGAGGTCTGCTTGAGGGCCTGGTCCAGGTACTCCGCAATCTATCCGGCATCCTCGTAAAGCATGGGGTCGTGCTCCACGATCAGGAAGCTGTGGTGGTTCTCCTGCAAGATGGTCATGAGCTGGAAGACTGTGAAGGCGCGGCGCACATCCAGCTTCGTGATGTTGCGGTTCAGCCGGCTGAGGATACGGGAGTAGTTGCCGCTGATGAAGAGGATCTTGTAGCGCTGCAATTCCGGGTGGCTGCTCTGGGCTTTGGCCAGCAGCTCCACCGGGGCGACCTGGACGCTGAAGGTCTCGGGGAGCAGGGAGACGGTGGGGAGGAGTTCGATTTCCATGACGGAGAACAGGTGCTCCGGGGATATGAGGGCGAGGCGGGGGGCGGGGCGAAAGTGAAGGGGTTTAAGCTGCAGCTTGACCAGGCGGTTTGTCTTTCAATCCTAGCCGATGTTGATGTCATCGAATATCAATTAGATGACATTCACAATAAAACTAGGACGGACGCGAAATAATTTCAGGACCCCACAACACTGAATCTACCACGAAAATTTTATATATCACGAATTACTATTATTAACAGGTGGCCGGATATGTCGACTTGGTTTAAAAATATTGTGTTAGTTATGATATTAATCTCAGTTTTACTACCTAATGTCTCATCTATTGGATTAGAGAGTGATAAAAATGGCAATTATTTAACGGATAGGGACGGTATGCCTATTTATTATTTCATCAATGATGATCCATATAGCGGCGTTAGTAATTGTTACGGTGCCTGCAGCTCAATATGGAAACCCCTAGAAGAACAAGCAACGGCGCCTCTCCCACCGTCACTTGGATTAGAAAATTTTGGTTCAATATTCAGAGCTGATAGTAAATTTCAGACGACTTATAAGGGACGGCCACTATATACATATAGCGACGACAGTAATGGTCTTCCAAGCGGTAATGGTAGAGATGACCTTTGGTTCTTAATGAGGCCATAAAAATGTGATGAGTGAAAATGACTGACCAATATGATTTTATCTTAGCTATCGAATCACAATTTTATTTGCTATTGATTACAATAGGGGCTTTATTATTCATACCTTCACTAATTGAGATAGGCAGCATAAAATTAGCTAATGAAAAATATAGGAAGATTACTTTTGTATTAGGGGTTACTTTCCTTTTCCTCGGTTGCTTAATAGGATTTTATCCAAACGCTGTTGATGTGCATGTCTCTGTAACTCAACTGAATGAAATGAATTTAAAAATTCCAGCAAAAGGAACCATGGTTACGATAGATAACATTCCGCAAGCGGTAACCGATAAAGGAACGATCAGCTTTGAACGGATTCCCAAAGGAAATCATGTCGTAGAATATCGGTTTAGCGGTGTTACTCGCAAAGAAGATTTTGAAATACCTTGGAGGGCATTTACAGATTATGATCTAAAATACAATTTCGAATTTCCGTCTATTCAATTGGAGGGAGATATACTCAATAGTTCAGGAAATCTAACTCCATTGTTAATAACTGTCACGCCTATTAAGCAGCGACCTATGTCTTCAAAAGTCTCTACTAGTTATAATTGTACTTCCGATAATTTTGGGCATTATAGTTTATCCGTCCCATGCGAAAACCCCATAAAGATTGTTGTTTGGGAGATAATCCGAGGAGTGCCTCCAGAACCATTAAGATGCAAAATTGAAAAATTCAACGATGAAGATATTTGTCAAGGATATAAAAAAATTGATATAAATATTGCAAATAAAATCTCTGTGGAAGGTAAAGTGATGCGTTATAGGGAAGGTTTAGACGAGAAGCCAACTCCCGTGATTGGAGCTAAAATTTATATGGGTGGTAGAGCTAATACCACAAACGATTCAGGATGGTATTTATTAAGAGATGTTCCGAGAAACGAAAAGAAATACTATCTGAACCTTGTTTCAGGAACCTGGAATAATGGCACGATTATTCCACCACTTGAAGAAGAGTTAAGAGATAATATTAATACTATAAGAAATATATATGTCCCATAGGCCCCCGATGCCACTCTTCTAAGGAGAGGGAATCTTCGGAATGCATAGCCTAAAGTGCGCATGTCATCTTATAAGCATATTATGACATCGACATACATCGACGGTGCTCTCGAAACACTAACATTGAGGCGTATAAGTAGCACATAATTAGTAACATGCAATAATTTATCGTTATTAACAAACCACGTCTTGCAGCTTCTCGCCTCTGGCAGCCTGGACAGCAGTCTTCAATCCTGGCGGTGCGCCCTGCTTTTTCATCAGGTCGCTGCAGAATGACAACCATTTTTGATATTTTCCCGCCCCATCTCCCCCTTAGATGGACCACTTTGACCAGGCTCTGCAGCTCCTCGCCACCGGCCAGCTCGACGAGGCCCGCATCCATCTGGAGGAGCTCCTCCGCCAGATCCCGATAATCCCGATCTCCTCTACAACCAGGGACCTCTGCTACGTGGATCTCGGCCAGCTCGATCAGGGGCTAGTGCTCTTGCACCGCTGCCTCCAGCTCGCGCCGCAGCACTCCCACCCTGCGTGGCCCTCAAGAACCTGGTCGCTATCCTCGGCAAGGAAGGCGACAGCTGCGGGCTCTCTACTATCTGCACCGTTCCCACGAGATCGATCCCCAGGACCCGCAGACCGTGTATGGCCTGGCCTTCACCGCTTGAACGGAGACATCGAGCCAGCCTAAAAACACTTCCAGATGGTGATGGATATGCCGGAGCCGGAGGAGCCGCGCGGCCTGGCCAGAGATGGACATGGGGGTGGACATGGGGGTGGACATGGGCGAGGAGTGGGAGATGGCGGAGAGGCTGGCGGAAGCGGAGGAAAGCCCTTAAGAGGGACGTTCGGGAACCGAGTAGGGGTTCCAATTTCCTGCTAGGAGGCAGCCAATGGTAGATGGATGCCGGAGCAGCCAGGTAGAAGGCCAAGAGTGCTGGCTGGAAGAAGAGCTGCCCATTGGCTGATCCTTTGCGGCGAAAAGAACCGGGAGCGGATCGAACTGCTGCAGCTCGACCGGGGCGAGATCAGGGTGGCGGAGTATCTGGTGGAGCTGCCTCCCAGAGAGATGTTGGGGCCAGGCTGCAACGAGGCCATACAGCTGGCGAGAGGCGGGCGAAAAGAGACACAGGAGCTTGAAAGGGGATGCCCGGCCTGGGGTCAAGGCGGGCGGCGCGATGAAAATACCCGGGCAGGTTCTTGCGGCTTCCTGGCCTGCGCCCCATCAGGATTACTGCGCGGCATCGATCTCCCGCCGCCGGGTGTTCAGGCTCCTTGCGGGACTGCTGGCCCTTGCTACGAGAGTCGCGCCATGTGCCTGTGATCAGCGCACAACTGGAACCAAGTCCTTAAATCTCATTTCATCCGAAAACTCTATTATCTATAACGATTAGATAGGTAGCTTGCCGCGAGATAAGGCTGTAGCCGATTAAGCTCCATTGGGCGCCTCGCATAATTTGCGAAGTCTTCGGCGAATGCGAGAATCTGGCGTACCTCGTTTCA
Source organism: Methanotrichaceae archaeon (assembly GCA_963844955.1). Lineage (GTDB taxonomy): Archaea > Halobacteriota > Methanosarcinia > Methanotrichales > Methanotrichaceae > Methanothrix. The sequence goes on from CAWJQJ010000016.1 coordinate 61,921, forward strand.
GTTCTTGTATGAGCGCGGCAAGAATCGAAATGTGTGCAGGCGAAGTGGGAGCAGGCTCTTCATCTCTGATGACGTGTCCCTGTAAGAAGGGCGCTGTGTCAAAATCCAGTGCTGCCTCGCCGTTGCCTGTGTGATGGCGCAGGGCGGGCTCAAGGCCGCCACTACGGTGGTTGGTCCCTTCGAGAAGGGCACTGTGGATCGGTGCTTGGCTCGCCTAAAACATCACTGTACTATTTGCACTATTTTCAGGCTCTTTATCCATTCCAGGACAACTTATCGGTAAGCCTGGAACGATAAAACACATTGTACTCCAGAAGTGGTACGTATAACTTGCAGGACTCTTTCTTTAATGGCTTACCTAACAAGTCCAAAATTATTGGCATAAGGTTTCCAGCTGTCACACACGATTATTCCCTTGAATCTCCGAGTTAATACTTCCGTCAGAACCTTCATGCCTCGACTCTTCCGAATCACGAAAAAAGACTCCGATGGTGTGGAAAAGGTCCAGATCCAATGTCTTTCTCCCTGGACGTGGATTGACGTTTCATCCACATACAGGATTGGAGCACCTCGAATCTTGTTCAAGATCGCATCGTATTCCGATCGAACCGCATCAGCAGCGCGACGGGTTAAATCTAATATCGTAGCGGGACTTATTTTCAATCCAAACAGTCTCATCATTGCGTCGTGGATCTTTCTATGAGTTATTCGGTCCTCATATTTTAGCAGTGTCGCCTGCGCAATTACGTTGTTTCCGAATTTGCCTTCATGTGGACAGCCTGGATCTTTTGCAGCAACTTTCTTCTGGCAACAGGGACATCTGTAATGCGCAATTTTGTATTCAGTGACTATGATCGGCTGAGGTTCAGGGATTTCCTTCTAGCTAACCGACATTCCAGCATACCATGGAATGATTTAGCGACAATTGCGGGTTACCGAAAAGTCGCAATCCATAGCGTGAGAATATGAAATAAAATCCGTAGCGCAACATCGGGACCTTACGAGGTCGAAAGCATATTTATAAAATTATGCTTCCCCATAAACGGGTCTAGATGAACAGTATATTCAAGTGCATACAACTATTGGAGAGGCAGTCCGAGTTAACAAAAAGGAGATTGGTATTAGCTGCGATTAGACGCACGGCAGCCAGTCAACGCTTATGGCTCCGCATGTGGAATTACCCCATAGCTGTATGAACTTCTCGAGGGAGAAGACACCTGTAAGGTCCTCGACGGATCTGCCATACTCGGCATGGCGGCCTTTCAACTGCGAGTCGGCGTCGGGATTGCGGGAGATCCAGCCAATGTGAGCAACGCCGATGACGTTGCTGTTAAGGTTTGATTCGAGAACACCGGTACAGCAACTGCCGAAGGGCAGTCCGGCAAGATCAGCACTGGGCTCTTGTGCTGCATATCCTTTGGTCTTGACCTCAGTGGTCTTTTGCAGGTGCTCAGCATGGGTGTACATCTCAGTAAGCACGACACCGATTCTATGGTTCTGAACGCAGAGTTTCTCAACCCACTTCTGGTCGTATCTTCCGGTCTGGTAGGAAACAGGCATGTACTCAAAATCAGCTTCCTTTGAAAAGTTGATATAATCCATAGGGCAAGTTTGTTTTGCATTGTAGTCCAGATTCAACTGCCTCTCGGCTTCGAGCTCGGTCCTCTCGGTGATTACGTTGCCTGTTCCGGATTGTTTCTCTACCAGCTTGGCGCCATCAGCGCCTTCCCGGGTTGATACAATCAGCTCCACATCCATGTAGCCAACACCCTTTATATTCTTCTTCTCATGCATGTAGTTTGCACTACCAGAGGATAGGGGCAGATCTGGGGTGGGCTTTGGGGGGGGCAGATCTGGGGTTAGCTTTAAAACCAAATGAAGGGTCGATTCCTTCTGGATGTTATAGTCCGCAAGCGTTCGGCCGTCCTCAAGTTGTTTGCCGGCGAAGATTAATTTTTGTTGGTCTGGTGGGATGCCTTCCTTATCTTGAATCTTCTGCTTGATATTTTCTATGCTATCGCTAGGTTCCACCTCCAATGTGATTGTCTTGCCCGTCAGCGTCTTTACGAATATTTGCATGGCCAGCGAATTTGTTATGCCTGCGAATATCAGAAGACAAATTAACAGTAGACCTACCAGCTTTCTATTCGCCAACTACTCCCTCCTCCCTCATTTAAAGCGCATGCCTTGTGCACACCAAAAGTATATCAATAGCACGATAGGGTTTAAAATAGTCTTGACCACTCCAATGGCGATATGCACTTCTTTGAGATCCCCTATGGTCCGGGAGGCTACGGCATACAGACGAATCAACCACTCATGATTGCCTGGAGGCTCTACATGGAAAATGCTACGGGCTGGATATCAACGACCCCAAGGAGACGCACGTCATGCGGGCGCTGCCCCGGCGGGCTCGGCGCTGGAGCTGCTGTGCATCATGTACGCCAGCTTCAAGAGGATCGAGCCGGGAATGGACATCGGGGATTGATGTCGTCAATATCAATTTTATGGCATAAGCCAGGTTAGTTGAGTGGGTTCTTGCAGATTGCAGGATTGGTGCGAGGGATGAGAACCCCGCACGATCATCCTTCGTTTGTTTATGATTTAGCCAAAGTTTTTAATTAGATAGTGTATAGATGATAATTATGGTAAACCGATGGTAAGGAGGATTCTGGTATATGAAACGCTATATGATTCTTGGATTTATGTTAGCCGTGTTAATAGGAGCTGGCCTTGCACAAGATCCGACAATAAGTGACGTGAATGCCTTTCAACAAGCTCTAGAAAAGGATGGATTCACTGTACAACGAGGCGCTTTAGGTTTTTTTGATCTCATCAAGTTATATGACTTGAAAGTGTTGCCTAATGCACTTGGAAACAATCCCAGCACAAAATATCTGTCATATTTTGTTCCACCGGCACCTGGTCAGAAGGTGCCTGAAGAGCTCATCAAAATTGCCGCAACTCTTGGAATAAACCTGAACGCAGCTGCTTTCTGGAATCTTGGTCCTGATGAAGCCGTTGTATTCATGGGAAGGACACCCCCAGAATGCAGATACTTCAGCTTTGATCTACAACTAGTGGAAAGGACGTATGGAAATGAGGCCCGATGGATTTGGGCCAACATAGGCGACCCAGTGAATAATTTAGTTATCAATACTGAAGGAACGCCCAACGGAGCGGCCGGAAATCCATTCAATCAAAGCACGGTGATAGTCGCTACGGCCGACAGAGGAATCGATCAACGCATCCGGGATGCTGCATTATCAGCAGGATATCCCGACAACATATTTAACACTCTGATGCTTCCATCATCGATGCTGAATATGGGGTTAGAGAATGGCTCTGATACTTTTATGGTAGGAATTCGTCCAGCTTTCTACAAAGACAAACAGTCGGGTGATAACTACCTCAATAACACGCCTGCGATTGTTTTCCGAGTTACTCCCAACGTAACTACGAAACTAGATCCGTATGATTACCCAAAGCTAAGAGTCCGCGGGACGGGAATAACAGAGTTTGACCTTATGGATGATCTAGAACAGCTGAAGAAGGCGATTCTCAATACATATAGCAATTTGAATGCTACAGAACTTCCAACAAGTATAACAGTCCCTTCAGATGGAATTCAGAGGGGAATCGATGCCATGGGGCCAGACAACGATGCATGCTACCTATGGACATCAAACCTAACTCCCTTTTCGCCGACACCTTCATTCCCCGATCTCTCGAAGTATTATGATTTCCAACCGCATCCTACTGTTACTTTAGGAAGCGATCCAAATGAGTTCATAATTATCTATGGTGTCAACCATGTAGCCACAGAAAAGGCAACATACTCAAGCGCTACCATATACGGAGCGGCTGGTTGGAATGGTGTTGGAACAATCCACGATGCGAATTTCAATGGAACTGCTGAGGATTACCTCCCTGACAATCCCAACGCGAAATACCTCTATGTCTACAAGATTGCCAGGAACTGCAATGGCGATCTAAATTGCTTTGAGGTTCCCACCGGTCCTGGAGCCTATGGCATAGCTCTGGATCAGCCTCTTATGATTTTCTGGAGGACGTACCTGGAAAAGGCTACAAAGACCGGGCCATCTTACTCGGAGATCGTGTATGATAGAGCCATAAAGTTTGATCCGAAGACTTAGGGTAGGGTAGGTAAACGGAGCTTGGATAATTAAGGCCAACTACGACTCCCAATAGAGGCCGAGATGGAGGCCAGCGTCCTTCAAGTTCGGCCATTTTATTTTTTGCTTGTCAAATCTGGATGTCTTAAACGCATATTCTGGGGATTAATTACAGGTAAAATGACTTGATGCTATCGAACATAATTTCTGATCCTAGGCATACTCAGAAATTTGAAGTAGGGACGAGACTCAAGTGTGCATGTCATGATACAGGCAGATTATGACATCGACATATATCGACGGGCTCTCGAAACACACTTTCACGAACATTGAAGGTCTTATAAATAGTACATAATTAGTAACATGCATAATGCATAGTTATTACAAACCATTTGCCTTGCATCTCCTCGTCTCCGGCCAGCTCGACGAGGCCCGCATCTACATGGAGCTCCTCCGCCAGGATCACGGGAATCCCGATCTCCTCTACAACCGGGAACCACTGCTATGTGGACCTCGGCCAGCTCAACCGGGGCATTGAGTTGCTGGACCGCTGCCTCCAGCTCGCCCCCGGCCACTCGCACGCCTGCGTAGCCCTGGCGCTTGGCTACCAGAGGGCAGGCGACCTCTCGCGGGCCAGGGAGTGCGCCATTGCCTGGCCCTGGCCGCCGACCCCAGGAATCCTATGGCCCTCAAGAACCTGGGCGCAATCTTTGGCAAGGAAGGAGATCGCGGATGGATCTGATTTTCGCAATTTTTGACCGAAGAGTTTTTCGTCAGAAGCTATCATTCTGAAAGATGATTGTGGAGGGATTTCATGAAGTTAGCATATTTCCTACTCGCCCTGGCTCTGCTGATGCCTTTGGCCTTCTCTGCACCAGCAAATGGTGGTGACATAGACTTTGCAGGAGAGGCAGTCGATTTAGCTCATCCCAGCTCGGATCACGCGCCGGGAGCAACCATTGCGGATTCCGAAAGAGTGTTCGTTGCCTCCATCAAATCGGATAAATACCATTATCCAGGCTGCAAATGGGCCGAAAAAATCAAGCCAGAGAATGAGATCTGGTTCTCCAGCCCGCAAGATGCCAGAAACCACGGATACATTCCCTGTAAAGTCTGCAGTCCGCCCTGATGTAGATGGGAGGGCACATAATCACGGTCGAATACGAACCTAAGTTGAGTTCAGGCTATCCATATCAATAGTGCTGGCCGGTATGGTGACGGATTTCACGATCTCCGAGCCCATTATTTCTCCATCGATTAGCGATATCATCGTCACATCCTTGTTAGGTATCCGGCTGCCATTCTGGTAATTTATATCTCCTGTCACTCCTTTAAATTCTGATGTATTTCCAAGGGACTGAAGAATTGCCTCAGGATTACTCGATCCGGACCTATCAATGGCCTCAGCCAGAAGTCTGACAGTATCATATCCCAAAGCTGAAAAGGCATTCTCAGGAGCATAGCCATACTCAGCCCTGTAGTCTCGAACGAATCCGCCTGTGCGGGAGGAATTCTCATCAAGAAGAACGTGAGTCGAAAAGACAATCCTCCCCATGCCCTCTTGCTTTAAATCAAGCGAGTCAAGGCTGTCACCTCCGTATACTGGACACTCAATCTCGGCCCTGCGCATAGCTTCGATCATAGCCTTGGCCTCTTCCGGTCCTGCTGCCAGGTATATCATCTCCGGATCAGCATTTGCAGCTTCCCGGCTCAGAATGCTCGGATCTGAGTCATTGAGGAAGGCCTCCATGGTGATTTCCCCACCCAGGCCCAAGTATCGCTCCTTGAAATATCCGGCCAGGAGCCGGGCGTACTCCATATTGCCGTCCACAAGGAGGGTGCATGTTTCAAGGCCCATCTCTTCAAAGGCGTACTCAGCACCTGCTCTAGCCTGAGCATCATCGCTGAAGCAAGCCAAAAACAGGCCCTCATTTTCCTCCGCTAGCCTGGGAGAAGTTGCACCTGACGTCACAAAAGGTATCCCCGCCTCGGATGCTGGTGACAGTGCTGCCAAAACCATATCTGTGTCGCTAAGGCCCATCATGGCTGAGACATTCTGAGCGAGAAGGTCTCGTGCACATTCACCAACCTTTGCAGTATCGCTCATTCCATCGCATAAGATCAGCTCGATGTCCATGCCATCGATTCCACCAAGGCTGTTGATCTCCTGGACCGCAAGCCGGGCACCTCTGGCAGAAGGCAGATCAAGGGGCGACTGTGACCCTTCCAGGTTGTATATGGCCCCGATCCTTATGGTTTGTTCTGATGCTTCTTCCAGGCCTTCCAGGCTAATAGGATCCTGATTAGTTTGAGCTAATGCCATTGTACCAAAGGTGACTATGTGTATCAACACAATAAAGACAAATACAGATGCTATTCTAATCTCGTACAGTCTCAAGATGTCTCCCTCCTTTCCTCTGAATACCAAAGACAGGTTCAATGCATAAATGAATCGGACTACTTGCTGTTTTGCGTGGGAAGGTCTGAAATCCACCGCCAGATCATAGTTATCACCAAATTGCCAGCTGATGAAGTGGACCCTTGCAGCGCTGCAATTCCGGGTGGCTGCTCTGGGCTTTGGCCAGCAGATCCACAGGTAGCGACCAGGACGCTGAAGGTCTCGGGGAGCAGGGCGAACGGTGGGTGCAGTTCGATTTCCATGATGAGAATTAGGTGGCTGCGAAGATATGAGGGCGAGGCAAGGGGGCGGGGCGAAAGTAAGGGTCGCATCGGGGATGAAGTGCATGCGTATTCAACTTAAGGGCTCTTCTCTATTTCCTATGGCTAACCGGAGTTAATCTGTCGTTGTCGTTGTTAGCTCTTGGTACGAAAATGCCGTCTTTGTGAGTCCTTTGTGCGCTTTGTGATCTTTGTGGTCATTAGCAGGAAGCGAGTTGTTGATTAAATCACAAATACTTCACCACAAAGACCACAAAGATCACAAAGGACGCACAAAGAAGGAGGCTCATTTTCAGGGATATGGGTGACGAAAGTCATGATGTTTCTCTGTGCGTACTCTGTGTCCTCTGTGCCTCTGTGGTGAAAACTTCGTTAGCAACTGGTTATGGCTAATTTCCCACGGACTGCCACCACAGAGTCACTAGAAGCGCACAGAGGACTCACAGAGACTGAAGAGTCAATTACCCACAGTAAATAGCGAGGAGCCAACTTAAACTTGTATCAGTATAGCATGGTTCCCGTCTTATGCGGCGGCGGCGCCTTGCATGCCCCACAGCTCTGCTGAGCGGGTGCGCTGCTGTCGTTTCACTTTGCAGAATTTTTTGGTATTCCAATCTTCATCCTCTGCGCACCTTCTGCCCGTTCTGTATTTAGAAAATAATTCTGATAATAGTATATGCATATCGATTACATCATCTTTATATAACTTCCAGTACCTGTCTTTTCCTGGGTGATGCGATATGGAGGGGTACCTGGTATGGCTGGTCTTTCTGGCTCTGGCCATATTCTCGGTCTGCATCTTCCAGCTGCAGGCGGGCAGAAGCCAGAGGCTGCAAGAGGACTGCCGGCAGCTTCAGGGCAGCTTGCTGCTCTTGCAGGCCCGGCTGAGAGAGAAGGAGGGCAGCCTCGACCATCTCTCGCACCGCTTTGCCCAGCTGCTAAAATGGAAGGAGCGGGCGGCTCTGCTGGAAGAGGAGCTGAAGGAGGTTAAGCAGACGCAGGATTATGCCTGCGCACAGCGGCAGCGCTTCCTGGAGGATTACATCGCTTCATCAGCAAATGATCCAGATGTGCTTTTCCTGAGAACCATTCCCAGCAAAGGCATTCACAGCTTCGAGGACCGGCTGCGGCTCATGCTGGAGGGTGCCCGCTTTGAGATCGTAATAATATCTCCCTGGATTAAAAGGCAGGCCTGGAATAAAATGATCGGGCCCATGAAAAAGTTCTCTCGAAAGGGGGGACGGCTGAGGATATACATGCGGGGATGCGACTCGGACTTTTCTCTGGGCCTCGCCGACGATCTGCAGGAGGAGGTCTCCCGTCTGGGCGGAGAGGTGGTGCTGGTCCCAGAGCTGCATGCCAAGATCTACATGGTGGACCGGAGGGAGGCGATAATCACCTCTGCCAACCTCACCAAAGGGGGCACCGAGAGCAACTACGAGAGCGGAGTATGGGTCAATGATCCGGCGGTTCTGAAAGAGATATGCGAGTTCGTGGGACAGATAGACGCACATCCCTCCTGAAACGATGTTCTTCTGGCTCTATGCGCAACTCTGCGAACTCTGCGGTTTTACCCGCAAGCATTAGTCATAACCAGCGTCTAACGACATTTTAACCGCAGAGTCGCGGAGCGCGCAGAGGACTACGGAAAAATTGTTGGATTCCTGAGCCAAGCGCATGAACCACAGAAAACAGCTATGAGCCTTCCTTCTCTTTCACCGGGCTGCTGCGGGCCTCTATTGCCACCAGCTGGGGGAGCATATCCTGGTCGGAAGTGGGCTCGCCCAGGAGCGGGGCCGGCTCCTGGGGCCGGGGCGCGGGCAGCGAGGACTCGCTGCTTCCGGCAGCGGGAGAACCTAGGAAGGTCGCGCACGGCCAGATCTTCCTGGCAGCAGCCTCTCCAAGGACCCGGGCGACTCTCTCCAGGTTTCCAGGTCAAGCGACCCTCACCGCTGCGTGGCCTTCTGCCCGTGAGATTGGTGTCAAAGATGGTAGTGGCCGAGGGAGAGGAGCTGGACCAAGGCCATAGCCGATCGGCCTGGCCACATCCGGGCGGCTCATTCTCCCATAGCTCTCCAAGATTTCAATGCATTTGATTCCCCATACAAGTAGCAAAAGATTTATTACTATGTGCGATGATTTCTGGTTTATGAGTGAGTAGCGCGAAGCCTCCTTTACCATCATCGCTCTTGCAGCGCTCACTTGAAAAAAGAAAAGAGATGAAAAAACGCCCTGGACTATCTGCCATAGCCTGCTCGGGTGAGCGGCCCGGTCGGGGCGCTCCTCTTCTGGTAAATAATGGATAATTGGAGTAACAAGTTATTTTAATAAGAACTACACTTTAATAAATTATCATGGTAGAACCCACCGATGCAATACGTGCGATTCATAATGCGTTCAGGAATGACATGAATCGCATCGATGCCGCCGCATTGGATTCAGCGAGAGGAAAAGAAGAACTTGAGACCACTATCGAACGCTTCAGATTCTTCAACGAAGTATTAGTCTGGCATGCTCACGGAGAGGAGTTGGCCGTCTTCCCTGCACTTGATCAGGTCGCTCCTCTAGTTGCCGAAGCTTATCTAAAAGACCATCGCGGCTTGGATATGGCATATGACTTTTTAAATCAGTCATATTCTGCACATGATCTTTTGCAGACTGCCAGAGCAACTTCAGCATTCTGTTTTCATCTCAAGATGCACCTGGACAAGGAAGATACGCATCTCTACAGGATTTTCAGGGAAAGAATACCAATGCTTGAACAAGCGAAAGCAGTCAGCATTATAGCGAGTCAGATTCCCCAAGAGAGGTTCCCAGAATTTGTGTCATGGATGTACCCTTTGATGGGAAATGACGACCGTGAGAATATGATCCGAATAATGCAGGCAGTGATTCCTGCGCCAGCATTTACCGGAGTCAAAGGACTCATCAAGAAGGCCGTTGGCAGCGACTGGGAAGAACTTACGCGCCGCATTCCAACATTATAGAATCATCTGGAGTCCAGATCAAGAAGCTTAGTAAACATATTATTAGCATAAGAAAGAGCATACATCGATGTGTTCCTCCATCATGGGTATTGTGGCCAGGCCGTTGACCCATATCGTATAGAGGGCCCACTCTTCAGGTCGGTGTATGATTTCTGGTTCGTGCCGCCTGAAAAGGAGATGGCAGCGTTGCGCGTCCCGCAGGAGAATAGCCCCGTCTCTGTGCCTCTGTGGTGAAACGTCGTCAGCCACTGGTTGCAGCCGGATGCTAGAGGCCCCCATAGACGTGAAAGCATTTCATGGATATCTCTCCGGACCAGTAGGGATCCGCACACTGATATCTTCCGCCTTACACCACCCGGCTCACTTCCAAACCCTCTTCGCAAGCCCGTTCTTCGCAGCTCACGATCTGCCCGTCCCGCAAGGTGTACATTCTCTCCGCCCGTCTGGCCAGATCCAGGTTATGGGTGACCACCACCAGCGTCATGCCCTGCCGGTTCAGCTCGGAAAAAAGCCCGAAGATCATCTCCGAGGTGGCCGAATCCAGGTTCCCTGTCGGCTCGTCTGCCAGGATGATGGCCGGATCGTTGATCAGGGCCCTGCCTATGGCCACCCTCTGCATCTCGCCGCCGGACAGCTGCCCGGGCAGGTGCTCGCCCCTCCCGGCGAGCCCCACCATCTGCAAGACCTCATCTATCCTCTTCGCTTCCCTCTTGCGGGAAAAGAGCAGGGGCAGCTGTATGTTCTCTCCCGCCGTGAGGGTGGGCATGAGATAGAACTGCTGGAAGACAAAGCCGATGCTCTCCCGGCGAAGCTTCACCAGGTCCTTCTCAGCCAGCCCATTCACCTCGCGGCCGTTGAGCCGCAGGCTGCCGCTGCTGGGCGTATCCAGGCAGCCCAGCATATTCAAGAGGGCGGTCTTGCCGGAGCCGGAGGGGCCGATGATGGAGACGAACTCGCCCTTCTCGATCTGAAAATCCACGTTTCTCAGGGCATGAATATCCTCCCTGCCCCGCCGGTAGATCTTGCATAGATCCTTTGCCTCGATTATGCTCATTCGAGACCACCCCGGATGGCCTCCATGGGCGTCAGCCGGGAGGATTTGTAGGCCGGATAAATGCCGCATAAAAGGCCCAGCAGCACTGAGAAGCCGAGCACAAAGGCAGCCAACTCCAGGCTGTAGTTGATGAGCGATCCGCCTGGTGCGTAGGGAAGCATGCCCTTCACAAAGCTCTCAATTATGCTTGAACCCACCACTGCCGCCACCGTGCCCAGTATGCCGCCGCTGCGGTGATGAAGACCGTCTCCGCCAGAACCATCTTGCCGATATCCAGGCCCGAGGCTCCGATGGCCTTCATCATGCCAAACTCGCGCGTCCTCTCGTTCACGGACATGAGCAGGGTGTTGATGATGCCGAAAGCCGAGATGATCAGGGCAATGGCGATCACCGTCAGCAAGAGCGAGCGTGCCGTGCCGGCCAGGTTCATGATGGTGCCCATGATCTGGGTCATGGTGACCACCTGGATGTCCGGAATCTTCTCCATCTCGGCAGAGACCGCGGAGATGCGGCTCATATCTCCGACCTTGACGGCTATGGTTGTGATCAACCCTTCCTTCGAGAAGACCCGCTGCGCCTCCTTGAGGGGGAAGAAGTGGAACTGATCATCCTGGTCGCCCGTCCGCTCCAGGATGCCAACAATGGTGAAGTTCTCCTTTTTGGGCCCCACCGGCAGCACCTGTCCCACGCTCAGGTTCTCGTTTTCCGCGAGACCCCGGCCTACCAGCATGACGCCCTTCTCGCTATCGGAAAAGTACCTTCCTTCCACCGACCACCAGGGCTTGAGCTTTCTCGTCTCATTCCATATTGATGCCGTAGATGATATGCGGCGTGCTCTTGCCCGTCTCTTCATCCTTTTTCATGAACTGGTGCAGGAGCATGGGCGTGGCCAGCTCCACGCCGGGGATGATGCTCACATTGCGGTAATCGGAATCGGAGAGGTACTTGGGTATCACGCCGCCGTGGATGATCAAAGAGGCCGCCTCGTAGGGGCAGCCCTTGGGCACCGCCAGAATATGAACGCCCATGCTGCTCACCTCCCGGTTCAGCTCCTTTTCGTAGCCTGAATTCAAGGCCAGAAGGCTGAAGAGAACGGAGATGGCTATGGCCACGCCAAGCACGGTGAGAAGCGTTCGGCCTCTCCTGCGAAGCAGGTTCCTGGCAGCCAGGCCAAAAAAGTTCATTGATAAATTTCTCCGCTTATCTTGACCATCTTGCCGATGATCTGAGGCTCGCCGTTCTTGAGGGCTACCTCTCCATAGACTCTGGCATCTTCGCCGCCCTTCTGGGGTATGACGAAGTTGTTGGGCAGAATATCAACATAAATGCTTCCGGTGCCGTCATTCAGGACAAACCAGCAGCCTGCGCCGCATTCCAGCTCTATTTTGCCCTCTATCACCACCATCTTGCCCTGGTAAGCGGCTCCATTCTCGATGATCTCTGAAATTTTCACGGACTCATTTTGCAGTTCTTCCGGCTCATCTTTTGCCTGGGCAGCCTGCGTAACGAAAGCCGCCAATAGCAACAAAATCAGCCATCCAGCCATTGAGCTGAATCTCATTGTCTCATCACCTTTAATTGTATCTTTTTTCCGATTTGGCGATCATGCGTGCCGATGATCTTGATGAAAATGCCATTTGAAGATCCATTCACAATTGTGAATATCCTAAATTACGGCATTTATCGTATATAAGGATTTTGCCGGAACGACTGATATACGGGAGCCTAAATGGAGAACCTCTCCCCGCTCTCCGGTATTGTGACATCGCTTATGCCCGACTTTCTCAGCGCTTTCGCCATGGCTTCTGCCGCCTGATTCTCGCCATGCACCACAAACACCCGGCCGGGCTTGTTCGGGATATCCCCAATAAAATCGAGCAGTTCGCCCTCATCGGCATGGGCGCTGTAGCCGTCGATCTCCTCCATCTTTGCCCTCACAGAGTGCTCCTCGCCGAATATGCGCACAATCCGATCACCCTGAAGGAGCTTTCGGCCAAGGGTATTTTCCGCCTGAAAGCCCACGAAGAGGACCGTAGTCCTGGGATCGCCGATATTGCGGCGCAGGTGGTGCAGCACTCTCCCGCCCTCGGCCATACCGGAAGCGCTGATGATTATGGCAGGCCTATGCAGGTTGTTGAGACTCTTGGACTCTTCGGTGCTGCGGGTGTATTTGAGCATGGCAAAGCCGAAGGGGTCTTTCCCACCATCTTGCAGCAAGAGCTTCTCCGTCTCTTCGTCATAAGACTCCGGATGCTGCCGGAAGATCTCGGTGATGTTGGTTGCCAGGGGACTGTCGACATACACCGGCATGGAAGGGACCCGTTTTGTCTCCATCAATTCGTGCAGGTGATAGACAACATCCTGCGTCCTGCCTACGGCAAATGCCGGAATTATGAGAAGTCCGCCCTGATGCGCCGTCTCGTTCACCAATCTTGCCAGCTTTTCCCGGGCCTCGCCTATGGGACCATGAAAGCGTCCGCCGTAAGTCGATTCGATGATGAGGATATCGGCCCGGCTGATCACATCAGGGTCGCGCACTACCGCAGCACCTTTTCGTCCCAGGTCCCCGGTATAGGCAAGCGTTGTCACCTTCTTCTCCTTTCCTTCGGTTATCTCCAGCGTTACCGATGCCGAGCCGAGAATGTGTCCTGCATCTCTCAAGGTGAGTCTGATGCCGGGCAAAATCTCCTGGGGCCGTTTGTATTCGATGGTGTGAAAGAGGCGCAGTGATGCGGTCGCATCCTGCAGTGAGTATAGCGGCTCGACGGCAGGCAGCCCCTTTTCCGCATTCAGCTTATTCACAAATCTGATATCCGACTCCTGCAAGAGGGCTGAATCCCGCAGCATTGCGCTGCAGAGGTCTCGCGTTGCCGATGTCGAGAAGACGCTCCCGTCAAATCCATTTTTTACCAGCAGGGGCAATCTGCCGGTGTGGTCGAGGTGGGCATGAGAGAGCACCACGGCATCAATTGTCCTGGCGTCAAATGGAAATTCGGAATTGAGACGGCGAGCTTCCTCGCGTCTGCCCTGCACCATTCCGCAATCAAGGAGAAGCCGGTGCCCATTTGCCTCTACAAGATGCATTGAGCCGGTGACTTCCCTGGCGGCTCCCAGGAATTGAAGTATCAACTTTAATCCACTCCATTTTGAGATTTTATTTCTTCAGTCTTCAATTGACATTTGGTCTGCTTGAGATAAATATCCTGTGCCAAATATCGAGAAACTATTTAACGCCGGGCAGCCTAATTCAATGCTTAGAAAAGGTGAAGAATATGATTCATCCCAACCGAGTATTCTCTTTCAAGGAGCTGGAAAGCGAGGACGATCTGGTAGAGGCCATGATCAACCATAAGTGGCCTGTGTGCTACGGCTTCTACTTCGGAAATCTGCTCTACCTGGGAGACGGAGAGGGCGAGGATCGGCCTGAGTACGCCGTCATGACGGTGGATAAGACGGAAGGCCACCACGGCGTTATTGGCCGCGAGGTAGGAAGGATCAAACCCCTGGGAATGCCGGCGGAAGATGTGCATAAGTTCATTCAGGAGATGACGGCAGGCCGCTATCGCAGCGAAATTCCTGCCAAGATCGAGGCTGAGCCCATATGGCATCATAGCTGCAATTTTTGCAGGCTGGAAGAAGAGACTTAATGAGAAATAATATAGTAGCAATGAGGTAGCACTTGCTGCCAACACCTTTTTTTCGGTATTAATTGACATATTGCTGCAATATATTTTCAGGCAGAACCTTCTTATGCATCAAAAAATATAACATATGCTGGTGATTTCCATGCCCATAAATAATTATGGCGTCTTGAAGGGAAAGGCAAAGGATACAAGGGAAGGTCAGGGCAAAAGCCCGCACTTCCAGGTGAAGGTCAGCGATCATGAGAAATTTCGCATCGCGGTCAACGTCAAGTCACAGGTTGAGCCATCAACTCTGCTCTACTACCTGGATGAGAACTTCGATCATCCCATCCGAAATATCTGCAGCCGCTCCCCTTCGGCTTCAAGAAACTGGAGAGCAAGCCAGGCGGCATGGCCCTGGACTTCATCCGCGGCAACCTGTTTGACACCGCCCGGATGAAGCTGCTTCCTTATAATGTCTCAGGTCCGGATAACAACCTGAACGAACTGCTGGAGAAGTACATAAAGAGGAGCATGGCCATGCAGTCGAGCGCGGTTTATGCCTTTGGCCAGAGATGGGGGCCCGAGGCGAATAAACCGGATGACTACTTTGATTTCCTGCCGGGAAACGGCATCCATGACATCCATATGAATCAGGGCAATTCATCCAAGTGGAAAGCGGATGATGGGCTCTGGCAGGATGGGGGATTGATCATTCATTTTCCCGATGAAGAGCGCTGGGTAGCCCTGTTCCTGGCCTTCCAGTCCCAATGCTTCCATACCGATGATGTTGCCGGCCATAGAATTCCCGAAGCCTGCGACGTGCCGGCTGAAGACGGGCGCGTGTGCATATTGGCGGCTTTGGTCAATCCGCAAGGCCCGGATAAAGGATTGGAGAGCGTCACCATTCTCAATATCACACCCAAGCCCATAGATCTCAATGGCTGGAAGCTGGCGGACAGAAACAAGAAGAAAGCGCCGCTTAAAGGAATTCTGAAGGCCGGGCAGATCATGACGGTCCAGCTTCCAGGAACTGGCATCGACCTGCCCAACGACGGCGGAATCATAATCCTGCTGGACAGCAAAGGCCTGAAGGTACATGGAGTCAGCTACACGGAGAAAGAGGCTAAAAAAGAAGGATGGACCATAGTTTTTAAAAATTGCGAAATTTGGTCCCGTCTATTTTTTATTACTAATATAACTTGAGATTTATCGACTGATTGGCCGCCAAATTTCTGCGATGCCGGAGCATCCGGCCGCAGTTTAATGCCAGATGGCAGGCTTCCTGGCC
Organism: Methanotrichaceae archaeon; assembly: GCA_963844955.1. Lineage (GTDB taxonomy): Archaea > Halobacteriota > Methanosarcinia > Methanotrichales > Methanotrichaceae > Methanothrix. Next base: position 77,691 of record CAWJQJ010000016.1, read on the forward strand.
CATTTAGAGATAAAAGTCCTGCTGTTTCGCCTGCCATCTGGATAAAATTAATATAATGGTATTCGCCATAACAATATATCAAACAGCATTCGGTTTGATTGGCGAAGCAAGGAGGGAATCTGATGGCTGAGACGAGAAATTTTGCCCTCAGGGACGAGAAGGGCGATGAGATTGGAGTCTTTACAGGAAAGCAACCAAGACAGGCTGCTTTGAAAGCGGCCAACCGGGGCATCACTGATATCAGGCTGCGGGAGAGGGGCACAAAGAAGGTGCACATCTTCACGGGAGAGAGGGTTCAGGTGAAAAAGCCCAAAGGAGCGCCCGCCTGGATGCCGGATAAGATCTGGAAGCCGAAGGTAAAAAAAATGGGCGTCGAGAAGCTGGAAGAGCTTTAGAGACTTGATTTTCATTTAGAGCTATGAGATATGCAGCCTGGCCTTCAGGCGGCATAAATCTCTTTTCTCAAAATCTATATCAGGGTGTTTTTTTATGGAGGTACTATGGCTTCGGGAAGAAGATGTGAAATCCCTCCTAACCATGGATGAGGCGATTGTTGCCGTGGAGAAAGCCTTTTATGACCAGGCAATGGGCCGGACTCAAATGCCGCCCAAATCATATCTTTACTTCTCAAGATATGATGGCGATCTGAGAACCATGCCAGCCTATCTGGAGGGGCAGGACATTGCAGGAGTGAAGATAGTCAATGTTCATAGCAAAAATCCGGACAATGGCCTTCCCACTGTTATGGCCCTCTTGACCCTGATCTCTCCCAAAAGCGGCGCTCCCCTGGCGATTATGGGCGCGACATTTCTCACCGCCTTGCGAACGGGAGCTGCAGGCGCGCTGGCCGCCAGGCTCCTTGCCCGACAGGACAGCCGGGCCGTGGGATTGATTGGCGCAGGAGTGCAGGCAAGAGCTCAGCTCCTCGGCCTGTCCAGGCACTTCCGGATCGAGCAGGTGATGATTTACGACACGTCTCAGGAGAGGGCCCGGTCTCTGGAAGAGGATTGCAGAGCGTTTTTGGATTGCGAATATACGATCTGTGCGAAGCCCCGGGAGGCCTGCCAATGCGATATACTGGTGACCACCACCCCCACGCGCCGCCCGGTGGTAGAAGACGGCTGGATCTTGCCCGGAACGCATATAAATGCCATCGGAGCTGATGCCAGAGGCAAGCAAGAGCTGCAGTCTGGGCTCACCAAAAGGGCCAGGATTTTTGTGGATGATATGTCCCAGGCGGTGCACTCGGGCGAGGTGAATGTTCCCATCACCGAGGGCGTTGCTCCTGCCCGAGGATATTTATGCCCAGATTGGCGAGGTGCTGGCAGGCAAAAAGCCCGGCCGAAGCGACGAGCAGGAGATCACCATCTTCGACTCCACCGGCCTTGCCATTCAGGATGTGGCCGCCGGCTTTGTAGTTTATGAGAAGGCTACGCGAACGGGAAGGGGAATGAAGCTGCCCATGGCCTGGAGTGCCGAAGGCCAGTAGCCGCAATCTATATCAATTTTGACATTAACGGATGGTTGGTAATTATGGCAAACGACAAAAAGAAGAGCAAGGGTCCCCAAGATCGCAACAGCAATTATCAGATGAAGAATGGCAATTCCGTCTCCAGGAAAAAGGATAAGAAATCCAGTGCTTCCAGGCCCAAAGAGACGAAATCTGCTGCCCAGGCCAGGCCCGGAGAGCAGAAGAGCTTGATCTCAGGCATTTCCAGCAGCATTTCCAATGCCACCAGCAGCATAAGCAAGATGTTTAAACACTGACGGACGATCATCACATCCCAAAATAATGGTCCGGTGCGAAGGAATGGGCGCCGGACAGCATTTTTCCTCGAGCCGCAGACTTCTTTTCCCCTGACTGTTCGCTATCCCTGCTCCTTAGTTCTGCTCTGAAACTCCTGCTGCACATCGCACCCCAGCCGACCGATGGCATCGGAACGACACTGCCGGCAATGCTTCATCTGCTTGATGATCTTGCCCAGCTCCTCCTGGATCTTTCTCTTCTCCTCAGGCGATGGGGGCTTGATATGGGCGAATTTGTATTGGGGAATGAGGGGCATGACATTATGGATATAGACCCCCATGGACTTGATCTTGCGGGCGATGTCGAAGACGTGCACGTCGTTGATCCCCGGTATGAGGACCGTATTGACCTTCACGATCTTCCTTAGCTTGAGGGCCTCTTCTATGCCTTTGAGCTGCTGGTCGCGCAGGATGGTTGCCGCCTCCAGGCCCTCGTACCTCTTGCCCTGATAGGTCACATAATCATAGATCTGCTGGCCGATCTCCGGATCTATGGCATTCATTGTAACTGTGATGTTAGTGACACCCAGAGAATCCAATTCCTGGATCCTGTCCGGCAGAAGCAGGCCGTTGGTGCTGAGGCAGAGGATGATATTGGGATACTTTTCGCCTACCAGGCGCAGCGTCTCGAAGGTCTCCTCATTGGCCAGAGGCTCGCCCGGACCGGCTATCGCGACTACTTTGATGTAGTGGTACTTCTCCAAAACAGCGTCCACGCGCTCCAAAGCTTCCTTTGGTTTCAGAACCTGCGAGGTTACGCCCGGCCGGGACTCGTTCACGCAGTCGAAGTCCCGCACGCAATACTTGCACTGGATATTGCATTTGGGTGCCACGGCCAGGTGCATTCTGCCAAAAGCATGGCAGGCCTTCTCGCTGAAACACGGATGCTCCTGGATCCTTCGAAGCTGTTCCGGGTCGAATGGGATCTCCTTTCCACCGACATTGGCAACGGGAAAAGTCTCTTGGCTCATTATCAGATAGCTCCTCAGTTTGTACCGGCTCTAATTATGGCCTAACGTGGCTTTAAGACTTGCGTGCCGAGAAAATCCTTAAAAATTGAAAACAAAGATACTTTAAGGATGTAGAGCAACATTAAGAACCATGCCCGAGAAGGACAAGCTGGTCATATGGCCTATCTACTTCGACGCCTCCCGCTCCAGGATTGAGGGCAGGATGGTCTCTCTTCAGGATGCTGTCAATGAGCCAGATCTGGATATGGTGATCACCGCCGCGCTCAAGTCCGGCTTCAAGCCGGAGATCGAACGGGACAGGAGGCATCCCAAGACCTGGCATCAGGAGGAGGCCTCCGGAAGAGTGCTGATTGCCAAAAAAGGCCCCAAATCAGCCGTCTTAAAGAGGATTGCCGGATCCATGAAGTCGAAATACAAGAAGAAGGGCCATTAATATGATCGATCTGCATACTCATACCACCTTCAGCGATGGCGAGCTCATTCCTTCCGAGCTGGTGCGCCGGGCTGAGGTATTGGGATACACTACCATCGGCATAACCGATCATGCGGACTATACCAATATCGAGCACATCTTATCCTGCGTCTCTAAAGTCAAATATTTGGAGGACTTATTGGATATCAGGATCCTGGTGGGAGCGGAGCTGACTCATGTTCCGCCCCAGAAGATCGGGCCGCTTGCCGATCTTGCCAGAAAGCTGGGGGCAGAGATCCTGGTTGTGCATGGCGAGTCGCCGGTGGAGCCCGTCCGTCCGGGCACAAACCGGGCGGCTCTGGAGGCGGGGGTGGACATTCTGGCCCATCCCGGCTTCATCACCCTGGAGGAGGCAGAGCTGGCCAGGGAGAATGATGTCTGCCTGGAGATAACATCCCGATTGGGCCACAACATCACCAACGGCCACGTGGTGCGCATGGCAAAGCTGGCCGGGGCGAAAATGGTGGTGGACACGGACAGCCACTCACCCCGGGATCTCATAAATAGCGAGCGCGCCATAGAGATTGCTATGGGCGCAGGCCTCTCTCTGGAAGAAGCCACCGCCATAGTAATGCAGCACGCTATCATCAAAAGGGGTTGAATAGATAGACATCGTGGCAATCGATATTTCGGGCCGGCATGCCGTGCAGGGCAGATATGTCATGGTATGCGCTGATCGTCTCGGCCCGCATATCGCCTAATTTTATTGAGAAGATACATTGTGTGAGGCTGCATCCTCGCCTGGCGAGCACCCTGGACCTGAACATTGTGGCCGACTTCATCAGCGAGGCATGCATATGCCTTCCCGGAACCATCATCGCCGAATCCGGAGACCTCTACAACCTGGAGATCTGGAGGGTGAAAAGCATCCTGGGCCGGGACTTCAAGTATCCAGAGACCATAGCGGAGAGGACGGCCGTCGAGCTGGCTCACCATATCTCGGTGGCGGGACGAAGGCTTATCATTGAGGCACGAGAAGATACTGGCAATGAATAAAGAAAAGACCGCCGTCCTGCTGATGCGAGAGAATCCGATCAAGTCCCCTGACCCCTACAAGATAAAAGAGCTGCGGGGACTGGCAGATGCAGCCGGATACCGGGTTTTGGCGGAGATTTTCCAGCGCAGGAGCCGGGACTTTCGCTTCCAGATGGGAAAAGGAAAGATCGAACAGGCTTTGAGCTACAATCCGGAAAAGCTGATTTTTTACAATGCACTCAGTCCCAACCAGGTCTTCAACATAAGAAGCGAGTTTTCCGCCCAGGTGCTGGACAGGTTCAATCTAATTTTAGAGATATTCTCTTCCCGTGCCTCCACCCGCGAGGCCAAGCTGCAGGTGGAGCTGGCCCGTCTCAGCTATGATGCGCCCCAGGTGAAAAATGCTCTCGCCATGAAAAAACGCGGTGAGCAGCCGGGCTTTCGCGGGGCGGGCGCTTATGAGCAGTCCATGTACCACGACATCCGGGGAAGGATGGCCAAGATCCGGGCCGAGCTGAATGATGTAGAGAACATGGGCGAGGACAGACGGCAGAGGAGAAGAGAGCAGGGCTTTGACCTGGTGGCCCTGGCCGGCTACACCAACGCCGGCAAGTCCACGCTGCTCAACGCCCTCACGGGCTCGGCAGTGGAGGCTAAAGACCAGCCGTTTACCACCCTCTCCCCCACCACCCGGGCGCTGGAGGTGCTGGGCAGAAAGGTGCTTCTCACAGACACGGTGGGCTTTATCGACGACCTGCCCCATTTCCTCATCAAGGCCTTTCGCTCCACCCTTTCTGAGATCTCCGAGGCGGATCTGGTGCTGCTCGTGGCAGACATCAGCGAGCCGCTGGAGCTTTTGCGCCGCAAATTGGCGGCCTCTCACAAGGCCCTCTGGGACTGCGATGTCACCTCTCCCATAGTGACCATCCTCAACAAGGCGGACCGCCTGGCCGAGGGCGAGGCGGCAGAGAAGACGGATCAGATCAGAGATCTGGCCCCTTATCCGGTTCTGGCCTCGGCTTTTACCGGCCAGGGCCTGGGCGTGCTGGAAGAGTGCATCTCTCAGCGTTTGCAGCCTCTCCAGGAGTACGAGATCAGCCTGCCCTACACCTCGCAGGGCCTCTCCGAGCTTTCCCGGCTTTACGAGACGGCAGAGCTGCTGGCGGTTCGCTATGAGGAAGAGCTGATTGTCCGGCTGCGAGGCAGGAAGGAGACGGTGGCCAGGGCGCTCTCAGGAGCGCGCCGGCTGTGAATGGCGCTTCACCTCAGGAAATTTTGCGGGAGCATTTTCAGCTCAAAGAGACCATAGTCACCATTTTCGCCCGCGAGAGCGGGCACATAGATGCGGCCAAAGAAGCCATAAGAGTGCAGCGTGCCGATCTGGAGGGCTTTATCAGAGATGATCCCTTCTTTCAGATAACACTTAGAGCCGTATGATCTGAAATCCGCAAAGGTTGATGATGTCCCACTCATCGTCAGGCAGATGGCGGAGAAGAGCGCCGTCTTTGGCATCGGGCCCATGGCGGCGGTGGCCGGCGCCATTGCCGGATTTGCCGTACAGGCCATGATGGCAGAAGGAGCAACATACGCTGTGGTGGATAACGGAGGGGATATCTGCATCTTAAATGATCAGCCCATAGTAGTAGGAATATACGCCGGAAGCTCGCCCATCAAAGACCTCGCCTTCCAGCTGCCCGCGCGGCAGAGGCCTTTAGGCATCTGCACCAGCTCGGGCAGCGTGGGGCCTTCCATCTCTTTTGGCTTTGCCGATGCCGCCGTGGTGATAGCGCAGGATGTGGCCCTGGCCGATGCCGCAGCCACGGCTCTGGGCAATGCCGTGCCGGCTGAGGGTCCGCTGCAGGAGTGCTTCCAGGCCATCGACCGTCCGGGGATAGACGGTGCCCTGATCATCCGGGGCGAAAGGATGGCGCTCTGGAAGGAGCTGCCGCCCCTGCGGCGGGCGCGAGTGGGGGTGGAGAGGATAACCAGGGAATAGATATAAGGGAATAAGATGTATGAGCCATCAGGATCCTCATTCGAGATAGACTATTGGTAGTAGTAAGAAGGGCGAAAAATGATGAGACAAAAGTTGAAGCAAAAAAGGCCTTTTCACGTCATGGTCATCCCCACACTCGGCTGTCCCTCCAAATGCGCTTATTGCTGGAGTTCGGAGGTGGGCTCTCCCATCATGAGCATCGAGACCGTCAAGGATATTGTGGCCTGGCTCAAGGACTTTCGCAGCGATCCCGTCACCTTCACATTTCACGGGGGAGAACCCCTCCTGGCCGGAGCTGATTTCTACCGGCAGGCTCTTCCCCTGCTCACCGGCGAGCTTTCGCATTTAGAGCCCAACTTTGCCCTGCAAACCAACCTCTGGAAGCTCAATCCCGAGCTGGCGATAGTTCTGGCCGAATATAATATTCCCATAGGCTCCAGCCTGGACGGGCCGCAGGAGCTAAACGACCTGCAAAGATCGGAGGGCTACTACGAGAAAACCATGAAAGGGTATGAGCTGGCCAAGGAACACGGCCTGCAGGTGCAGTTCATCTGCACTTTCACCTCCTATTCCGTGCAGTTCAAAGAGGAGATATTCAACTATTTCCTGGAAAACGGATTGACCCTCAAGCTGCATCCGGCTTTGCCTTCGCTGAAAAGCGATGAGCCGGACAAATGGGCCCTCCCGCCGGAGAAGTACGGCGAGCTGCTGGTCTATCTGATGGACAGGTACCTGGAGAACATGAGCCGCATAGAGGTCAGGAACATCAACGACTACTGCCGGTGCGTCTTCACCGGGCGGGGCACGGTCTGCACCTTTGTGGACTGCATGGAGAATACCTTTGCGGTGGGCCCGGACGGCAGCATTTACCCGTGCTATCGCTTCGTGGGCATGCCGGAATACGTCATGGGCCATGTGCGGGATCGCCCGAGCCAGAAGGACCTGGCTGAATCGGCTGCAGGAGTACGCATGCGCCGCTTCAAGGAGTATGTGGATGTGGCCTGCAAAGGCTGCAGGCACATCCGCTATTGCCGGGGAGGCTGCCCCTACAATGCCATCGCACCCACCGACGGTGAGATCCGGGGCGTGGACCCTCACTGCTTGGCTTATAAGCGGATCTTCGATGAGATAGCAGAGCGCTTCAACCAGGAGATGATGGGATCCCTGGGCCTGGAGATGGGCCTATCTGCCAAGCCGGCCAGGCCAGCGGAGGGCACCAGGCCGGCAATCATGCCGCTTGTCCGGAAGCTGGCCTCGAATTGAGTATCTGCAGTTTTAGCCTTCATCCATGTTGCAGGACCTTCGACTGACCATTGTGGTTGAAAACTCCGCTTCGCTCAGCAACTCTTCTGTCTGGGCGCAGCATGGCCTCTCCATCTTTTTGGAACTGGACTATGGCCTGGAGAAGATGAAGCTGCTCCTGGACACGGGCGCCTCTCCGGAGGTGATGCTGCATAATGCCGATGCCCTGCATCTCGACCTTCGCCGGCTGGATCTGATCTGCCTCAGCCACGGCCACTACGATCATACGGGTGGCCTGATGGGCGTCCTGCAGCGCATGAACGGCCAGGTCTGCATCCTGGCCCACCCCGATATCTTCGCTCCCAAGCTGAAAGCCCGGCCGGCTCTCAAGTTCATAGGCCCGCCCTTCACCCGGACGCAGGCCGAGGCCGCCGGGGCGATCATGCTCGATTGCCGGGGGCCGGTGGCTTTTGCGCCGGAGGCCATGAGCACAGGCGAGGTGCCGCGCCTGGAAACCTTCGAGGAGGTGGAGGGCTTCTGGACGGTCCGGGACGGCCAGTACTGCCAGGACGAGATCCCGGACGACCAGGCCCTGGCGGTCAGCATGCCGGGCAAAGGGCTGGTAGTCATCACCGGCTGCGCTCACGCCGGAATCATCAATACCATCCGGCATGCCCAAAAGATCACAGGAGTCGAGGAGCTTTATGCCGTGATAGGCGGCTTTCACCTCATGGGAGCTGATGAAAAGCGCATAGATGCGACTGCAGAGGCACTATGCGAGCTGGACCCGGCCATCATCCGGCCGGGGCACTGCACCGGACAGAAGGCCGTTTGCCGGCTGCAGGAGATGCTGGGCGGGAGATGCCGGCCTCTGGCAGTGGGCGACTCAATACTGCTTTAACAGGAAGGTGCAAAAGAATGATAGCTTTCGGACCCGTGCCCTCCCGGCGGCTGGGCAGAAGCCTGGGCATTAACAACATACCTGTCAAGATATCAGATAATTTGATATCTCTAGCAGGCTAATATAATCTAAGGTGTTGCGACAATGAAGCCTGCTCTGATCGCATTAATTCTGGGATTGCTGGTGCTCTTCTCCGGCTGCATTCAGCCTGAAGAAGCCCCGGTCGTGGCGGAGAAGGCGGCCACCGAGGAATGGAAGGCCGATGGAATTGTTGGAGAGAGCGAATACTCTCGCAGCATGCTCCTGCAGGCCCCGGCCAGACAGGGATACAGCGGCGGGGATATGGAGATCTCCTGGAAGAATGACGGAGAGAATCTTTACCTGGCCCTGAACGGCAGCACGGACGGCTGGCTCTCCATAGGCTTTGAGCCCCTGGAGTGGATGAAGAACTCCGACATAATCCTGGCCTCGGTGCAGGGAAGCAAAGCGACAGCTCTGGACGAGTATTGCACCGGCAACTACGGTCCGCATATTGAAGATGCCATGCTGGGGGGCACCAGCGACATCGCGGAGTTTGGCGGCAGCAAAGCAGCGGGTCGCACCACCATCGAGCTGAAGAGAAAGCTGGACACGGGAGATAGGTTCGACAAGGCGTTCTCGCCCGGCCAGGCCATCTCCATAATCTGGGCGCTGTCCCAGAACCCCGACATCAGCCTCAAGCACAATGTGGCCTATGGCGAGGGCATCATGACCCTGAGCAGCGGACAGGCGATGGCATCTGCGACGGCAGTGGCAACGCTAAGCTCGCGCGAGAAGGATGGGCTGCTCTTCATCTGGGAGGAGGAAAAGGCAGCTCGCGACCTGTACGCCTCTTTTTATGAGAAGAACAACCTCTCCATCTTCCTGAATCTGATCACTTCGGAGCAGAGCCACATGGACCAGGCCAGGGCCGTCATTGAAAAATACGGCCTGCCCCTCCCCGAGAATGGGCCGGGAATATTCCAGAATCAGACAATGCAGCAGATGCATGACGAACTGCTGGCGGAAGGATTGCAGTCCGATCAGGATGCTCTGCAGGCGGCGGCGGCCTTCGAGGAGATAAGCATCATGGACCTGGAGAAGGAGCTGGCAGCCGCGCAGGCGGAGGATATCAGGACGGTGTACCAGGGGCTGCTGGCCGGCTCCCGAAAGCACCTGCGCTCCTACGTCAGCGACCTTGAGGATCAGGGAATACAATACGAGCCCCGGTATCTTGACTAGGGTGAGTTCGAGGAGACTGTGAGAGTCGGATAGAATTGAAAAATCAGGGGGAACCGCTCGGGGCTCCCTATTCGGAAAAAGCCTTACTGCATAGTATTGCCGATCACATACTATGCCGATCTGCTTCCCTTTGCCGTCCCTGACCAGGCCCGGCCCAGTGCATCATAGGCGATGAAGCATCAAAAGATATTTAATTGATAAAAGCAGTAAATACATAATCAAAAGAGCAGATTCTTTTCCAAGGAGGTTTCGAAAATGGACAAATTTCTGGGCATAGTGCAGGATGGCAGGTTTTCAATTCTGTTGCCCCGCCCTCAATGCTGCACCGTCAGACTTACACGCATAGCCAAGCCGGCATCCATTGCAGAGGAGCTTGTGGCCTCCCATGAGATAAATCTGGGTGAATACGAGGGCAAAGCCATCATGGTAAGCGGAGTCCTCCCTGAGCACAGAGGATGGCTATATGAGGCCAATGTGATCGATCAATCCGGTCCTATATTAACCGAAGTTGTAAAAGAACTGTTCAGATAGAATTTTATTATTCCGGATGGACAACAACCGTCCGGAGAGCTGGGAAAATGAGTTCGCCATTTGGACATTTTTTATAGCTGTTACTGGTCGGGGCGGCCTCGGTTTTCTGCCGGCGGTATCTGCTTCCTGCAGCCTGTGATGAGCTTATCAGTCTGCTCAGCTGATCTTTGGTCCGGATGGAGCTAATATTTTAACCACTCAAAAAAAAGAAAAAGATGCGTAGGTCAGAAGACCTACACTGCGGGCATGACCAGGGATCTCTCGCCTGCAGCACGGAACTCGCGGGCTCCACCCTTGCCGAAGCAAGCGCGGACATCTGCCCAGTCGAATACCATGCCGGGGTTGGCGAAGGTGACCTTGATCAAGGGGTTGCATGCGAAGGCGTCCATGCGGCCGGCGTGTGCGGCGCTGGAGATGCCTGCGTATTCGCCCTGGTGACCTACGTTCATGGCGTAGTTGGGGTAGTTTGCTCCCCTCAGCTCGAGGGGTGCGCCCTCGTCGGACTGGTAGGAGAACACGTTGGTTGGACCGCATTGATCCTGCAGGTCGTAGCCGAAGAAGCCCAGGCGTCCCCAGCCTTCCTTATGCAGGAGCATGGACAGGTACCAGCCGGCAAGGCCTACCTGGCTGTGGCCAGTGGCGATGGCGGAGGTGATACCGGATGCGGCTGCCAGAACGGATGCCCTCTGGGATCCACCGAAGTGATCCTCGAGCAGGGTCGGGAAGAGCTCGTACTGCTCCATGCCGTAGGCGTTGACCTCAGTGGCCAGCTCCTTGGCGATATCGAGCTTTGCCGGTGCTTTGGCAAATCCGCCGAACTTGTCTGCGGCGAAATCGACGCCGTAGTAGCAGAAGTCGTCCAGGACATCGTTGGTGTAGGCGGCAGTGGCGTACTGGGTGAATCCGACACCGCCGGACATGTAGCTTCCCAGCCAGATCTGGTCATAGAGCGCAGCGCCTGCGGCGACTACGTTCAGGGAGACCTTCACTGGATCGGCAGCGGCCACACGGGAAGTCTGGATCATATCTGCCAGGAATCCGAAGGACAGTCCGCCGGGGTTGTTGGGTCCGCGGGCGCGGCGCGCTGGCAGCATCTCGGACATCTGCAGAACGGCAGCGTGCTTGGCGGCATAGGCCAGGTCAGCCACAGCGGCCTCACCGGCGCACATGTTGTAGGCATCGATGAAGGTCATACACAGCTGCATGGCGCTCCACCTGGAGGTGGTGCCGCCGTCGCAGGACCTGACAACGATGGTCGGGACGTGGATGGCCTGCCAGGATGTCTTGCCGATGGCGGCCTTGAGGGCCTCAGCCTGCTCGGCCGGGAACATCTTGTTGATGTCGATCAGGTACTGGTCGTCAATCTCGTCAGCCAGGGCATCGTCGCCGGTGAAGACGCGCACGTTGCAGTCGTCTACCAGGCCGGGGTGAGTCTCAACCATGTGCTCCTGAACCACGGCTGCGCCGGGCATGGCGTGGTTGAGGATCTCGAGGTAGTTGTTGATGGTCTCGGGTGTGACTTCCTTGCCGAGCCTCTTCTGCAGAACCTCGTGGGCCATGTCCAGACCTACTACAATGGTCCTCCTGACATCATCCCACATCTGCTGAATGGCCGGGTTGTTGACGAAGTGCAGATCGTCGCCCTCTACTACATACTCGGTTCCGGAGAGCTTGTAGGGTACGAGCTGCCTCTGTCCCAGGGGAATACCGCCGGCGTGGACGTAGGGGTTGTAGCCGGTCATGCCGCGCTTGCCCTCGACCTTCTTGGCGTACTCCATGAATTCTCTCTTACGGGCGTTCTGCTCAGGGCCCAGCCTCTTGTACTCTACCTTCTGGCCTGCGAGGTCGAAATCCTTTCCGAACTTCTTGTTAAGAGCCTTTATGAATAGTTTCTTGGTGTGTTTAACTGCCATTTATATCACCCCATTTACTCCGGCCTGAATCCCCATTTGCTGCGCAGCTCCCACATGTGGTGCAGAGCTTCGACTGCCTCGTCGTACTTCCTGGCACCGACTTTTCCGCACATGGGAATGCCGTCTGCCCTGAAGATAGTGGTTCTCTTCTTGGCCTCGGCCTCGGTCATGGGCTTGCCCAGGTTGACCTTCTTATCCAGTGGAATGCCTACCTGATCCTTGACTGCATAGACGTTTCCGTCCTTGCCCATCTCGGTTCTGGCCAGCATATCGAACTGCATGCCGTTCTCTTCCAGCCTCAGGGAGTGGCCGTGCACAGTGCAGCCTCTCATGGAACAGAGGGCCACATCGGTCATCTCGCTATCGTACTGGGCCTTGGTGTAAGCCTCGATATCCCTCTCCCTGGCCTCGATGATCTGTCTGCCGGACAGGGTGCCTGGGTCGCAGCCCTTGCAGTTGATGGCTCCCCAATAGGATCTCCAGTATGGGATAGATGGGGCGAAGTACATGGAGTCGGTCCACTGAGAGTACCTTACACGGTCACCAGCGGCTGCACCTGCGGTGGGTGCAACGATCTGCCTTACCGGGCAGTCGGGCTCGCCCATCTCTTTGAGGGGTGGGTGAGTGCTTGAGTAATCGGCACCGGGGGCCCTGTGGCCCATGATCGCCGTTACATCCGCCTCAGGAATATCTCTGAGCTTCTCGAGGTTGCCGGACATGTGCTTCCTTCTGTTGATGCCAACAGAGGTGCTTCCGGGATAGAATTGTGGTGTGTATGCCATATTTATCTCTCCTCATCGTTAATAGTCACTTTCTCTTCAGACAATATGGCCATCCGATCTTTCTTGGCCCTTGGATCGATCAGCCCCAGTATGCGCGTGTCCTCCACCTTGCCGAATTTGGCATAGTCCGTTATGGTTTGCCGGGTGTGGAAGAACTTGCCTTGCCTGATCTGGAAGGATATGGGCAGCGCTCGCTCACACGCCGCCTTCAGGCCGTCGAAGTATTTTTTGCTCTCCAACTCGAGCCTGATCCTCCCCACTTTGACGCATAGCTCAAATGCCTGGCCCGCCACCTCGATGAGAAGATCTCGATTCTCCTCGATGGGAGCGCCCCTGCCGGGGCCGTAGGGCACGCTTCTGGGAAGGTTGGGGCCGTGGATGGTTATCCTGACGATGCCCCCATTCTCATATATCGCGTTCAGCAGCTTTTGAGCAGTTGCCGGCATTAGGTATCTGCTGGGGACTATTTCTACCTGTATCGATTCCGTGTCTGATTCAGTGACCATTTCTTCCGCCTTTACACAGCCTCCGCAACCGATACGATCGGCTCACGGAATTCCTTGATCTCGCCGTATATGGCACCGACCAGTCCAGATGTCATCTCGGGTGTGAACATCTGGGTACCGGCATCCAGTGCTACTGCTGCAGCCACGCAGGGTATGGCAAATCCTCTGGAGTGCCTGGTTACCACGTGGTTGCCGTTGAATACACCGGGGCCGCCGCCGCCGTAGATGGAGTGGCTGAAGAAGGAGAAGCCGACTGCAGTTCCCATTACCCTGCCAAAGTCGCATCCTGGCAAGGCGGTTTCCTTCTCGATGACATCGTTGAAGTACAGCAGTGTCGAGGACACAGCCTGGGCGCCCCGCAGAGAGCCGCAGTTGACCATGGTGGCAGCCAGTACGCCAGCAGCGCAGTAGGCGTTCCACTTGGATACATCATTGGCCTCGTACATGACATAGCCGGAGGGCAGCTTCTTGCCGGCCTTGATGACCTTGTCCTCAAGGGCTGCAGCGACGGTGCTCTGGACCACTGTGCCGATGGTTCCGGTCTTGCCGTTAGCCTTGACGCAATTGTAGACCATGTTATTGGCGTTCAGGCCCTGGTATGCCATGCCCAGGAGCTGGTGGCGCTCAAATATGCCCATGGCGTTGCCCATCTCCATCTCGCCGATCTGCTCGTAAATGGAAGCAAGAGCTGCGGCGTTCATGGCGTTCCTCTTGGTGATGGCGGCGAGGTGGTTAGCCATGACGTTCCTGAGAGCAAAGCCCAGACCTTCATCGTTCTGGGGGATGTTGAGAACAGATGCGACGTTTCCGCCGGACATGCCTACGGTCTGCGGGTACTCGCCCCAGACAGCGGCGTGGATCATGGGAGCCTGCAATCATATCAGCTTTGAACTGCTGGATGAGTGCCTCGGTTGCTGGCTGCGGCTGCGCGCGGTCAAACCGACCACGAACTCAGAGGCTGCGTTGACCCTCGCAGTGGGGATCTGGACGAGCAGCTGCTTGCCGCCGCCGAGCACCTGGACATTGGTGTCGTCGCCGGGTGGTCGAGACGCTGCAGCAGCTGCTTTGATCTTATCAGCAAGGACGCCAGCGTTGGCAACAACATCATAGTTGAGCTCGCGTCCCTTGATCTGCCTGCGGCCTCCAGCGACCTTTCCGGTCTTCAAGAGCGCTTTCGATGCCGGCCAGGTTGACGGCAACGGTTCGCTTTGTGAGAGAAATGAGTCTCTGCATGGCAGCGTTCTTGAGAGGGCTGACGGCGCTCAAGTCGGAACGTCGCTCTTCAAAAGAACTCCGCGGTCGCTATATATATCCATCAGTATTCTGGACAGATCCGGCTTAGGATCTCATGGTTTTGGCTGTATCCATATGGGCTTTCTTCTTGTCATATCAGGTCACACTCCATTATCGTTAATAGTCACTTTCTCTTCAGACAATATGGCCATCCGATCTTTCTTGGCCCTTGGATCGATCAGCCCCAGTATGCGCGTGTCCTCCACCTTGCCGAATTTGGCATAGTCCGTTATGGTTTGCCGGGTGTGGAAGAACTTGCCTTGCCTGATCTGGAAGGATATGGGCAGCGCTCGCTCACACGCCGCCTTCAGGCCGTCGAAGTATTTTTTGCTCTCCAGCTCGAGCCTGATCCTCCCCACTTTGACGCATAGCTCAAATGCCTGGCCCGCCACCTCGATGAGAAGATCTCGATTCTCCTCGATGGGAGCGCCCCTGCCGGGGCCGTAGGGCACGCTTCTGGGAAGGTTGGGGCCGTGGATGGTTATCCTGACGATGCCCCCATTCTCATATATCGCGTTCAGCAGCTTTTGAGCAGTTGCCGGCATTAGGTATCTGCTGGGTACTACTTCTACCTGTATCGATTCCGTGTCTGATTCAGTGACCATTTCTTCCGCCTTTACACAGCCTCCGCAACCGATACGATCGGCTCACGGAATTCCTTGATCTCGCCGTATATGGCACCGACCAGTCCAGATGTCATCTCGGGTGTGAACATCTGGGTGCCGGCATCCAGCGCTACTGCTGCAGCCACGCAGGGTATGGCAAATCCTCTGGAATGCCTGGTTACCACGTGGTTGCCGTTGAATACACCGGGGCCGCCGCCGCCGTAGATGGAGTGGCTGAAGAAGGAGAAGCCGACTGCAGTTCCCATTACCCTGCCAAAGTCGCATCCTGGCAAGGCGGTTTCCTTCTCAATGACATCGTTGAAGTACAGCAGTGTCGAGGACACAGCCTGAGCGCCCCGCAGGGAGCCGCAGTTGACCATGGTGGCAGCCAGTACGCCAGCAGCGCAGTAGGCGTTCCACTTGGAAACATCATTGGCCTCGTACATGACATAGCCGGAGGGCAGCTTCTTGCCGGCCTTGATGACCTTGTCCTCAAGGGCTGCAGCGACTGTGGTCTGGACCACTGTGCCGATGGTTCCGGTCTTGCCGTTAGCCTTGACGCAATTGTAGACCATGTTATTGGCGTTCAGGCCCTGGTATGCCATGCCCAGGAGCTGGTGGCGCTCAAATATGCCCATGGCGTTGCCCATCTCCATCTCGCCGATCTGCTCGTAAATGGAAGCAAGAGCTGCGGCGTTCATGGCGTTCCTCTTGGTGATGGCGGCGAGGTGGTTAGCCATGACGTTCCTGAGAGCAAAGCCCAGACCTTCATCGTTCTGGGGGATGTTGAGAACAGATGCGACGTTTCCGCCGGACATGCCTACGGTCTGCGGGTACTCGCCCCAGACTGCGGCGTGGATCATGGGAGCTGCAATCATATCAGCTTTGAACTGCTGGATGAGTGCCTCGGTTGCTGCTGCGGCTGCGCCGGTCAGACCAACCACGAACTCAGAGGCAGCGTTGACCCTGGCGGTGGGGACCTGGACGAGCAGCTGCTTGCCGCCGCCGAGCACCTGAACATTGGTGTCGTCGCCGGGGGTAACCTGCAACAGTGCTTTGATCTTATCAGCAAGAACGCCAGCGTTGGCAACAACATCATAGTTGAGCTCGCGTCCCTTGATCTGCCTGCGGCCTCCTGCGACCTTTCCGGTCTTAAGAGCGCCTTCGATGCCGGCCAGGTTGACGGCTACGGTTCGCTTTGTGAGAGAAATAAGTCTCTGCATGGCCGCGTTCTTGAGAGGGCTGACGGCGCTCAGGTCGACGTCGCTCTTCAAAAGAACTCCGCGGTCGCTATATAGGTCTATCTTGTCAGACACGTTCTTTATCCTCCTTTACCTTTTTAGCAGCAAAAACTGTAGCGACGGCAGTGCCGAAGCGATGATATGACCGCCTAACTAAAAGGTATCATATCCGGCACCATCACAATTCGTTACAATCTCACGCCGCTCTCTCTAATGCTTAATAGCTACTTAAAGTTTTTGCGTGATACATTTATAACCTTCAATTTTATAACAATCAGTTGGCTTTTTGGATATTTAATAAAATTATAGTTTTTAAATTCAATTTTTCGTATCGTTTATATATAGATATGCGATTCCGTGCGGATAAATTCTGACCACCCCATTACTCCATAGGTAAGACTGGCTAGATTCAGGCCATCGCGATAATGCGTAGCGATCTTTTAAAAATAGCAGATTATTATTAATTTAACTAAATATATTTGAAAGTTCAATCTGAATAATTTTTGATTGTTTATATCAGCCCACCTGCAAGAATTCGATCATTCTGGAAAGTAGAACGGTCTTTTAAGAGCGATTCTTTGGGCAGGCTTAAAATGTTAACAATCGAAATTTATCTAATAATCGTGTTGAATGGGTTATGGATTTGCCCTGAGACCGGAACTTTTTCCAGAGAACTGAAGCTTAAATATAGGCATTTCATCCGCGAATAAAATACCGATCGCGATACAGAAGGCAAGCCCATCCAGCAGGGTCTCGGCTCCTGTGAAAATAAAAGAAGGCCAGGCCCTCTTCATCGTCTCCTCTTAATCCGTGACCGCTGCCCGACGCCCGCTCCTCGGGCTTTTTTTTGCCCTGGACTGGGTCAGGCCCGCCAACTCCTGCCCCTCCAGGGCATCAGGCCGCGGCCCGAATGATTCCTCAAGACAATTCTATAAGGGATAATCCGGGATAACCTAGATATGCTAATTGAATTATGCTGGAGAATGCAATGAAATCCCCTGAGTGCGACCTTAAGGGCCACGGACCATGCCGCGGCTCCATCTATCAGCGTGGCATAAGCCTCAATCACATGTGCGACCTGCACATCAGGCTTCAATCATACTGGACCGGACATAATCCGGGCAAGAAGCTCAATGATTGGCTGGACGAGCTTGGAAATGCAGAGATTGAGGAGACACTGAGGAAGGCTCCGCCCCGAGGAAAGCACTGGCAGGAGGTCAGTGTACCATCCAGTGATGATTAAATGACGGACTCGCTGGGACTCGAACCCAGGTCAGCGGGTATCTTCGACATATAGCCACCGAAGCCCGCTAGGATGTCCACTACCCTACGAGCCCATCCGTAAGCCCTGATTCTTATTAGGCTATTAACCTTTCCAGCAAGAACGAGATGAAAGGAGAGGTGGACGGGAATGGCGGGAATGCTGGATGGCTTTTAGATAGGCCTTGCTGCGGCATAGAACAACTGCAGAAAAAGTCATCAAAAGAATGATATGCTGAAAGTTGTAGATATTAGTATCTGAAAGGAGATTGATGATCATGAGCCCAGCGAAAAAAGCCTGCCCCTTCGTGGCCAGAGAATGCCTGGAGGATGGCTGCCAGGCCTGGAGAGAAAGGGCCTGCCGTCTTATTCCCGAGACAGGCAGACCGAGCGCTTTTGAGCAGGAGCTGGTGAACGATGCGCCTCTCATGTACAGATCCTTGCTGGATATGGTTCGCATCATGGAGGAGACGGCACAGGACTGCGGCAGGTGCGGGCCGGAGCTTTTCAGCTTTGCTCAGCAGCTTCGGGCCGGCCTCTTGGACGATCTGATCTCCGCAGAGCTGGCCGAGGCAGGGATCAAAGCGGATAGATGATCATGGCAACGACTTCTTTCCTGACCAACTGTCCCAGATGCGGCTATGTTGCCGAAGCCTGGACCGAGGATGGCGTCAATGTAAGAGTGCGCTGCAAGATGTGCGGCTATGAGGGGTGGCTGCAGCATCCCGATCTGAAGAATGGAGCCTGGCGAGTGGGATAGGAATTACGATATGAGAAACAGTCATGCCCTTCTCCTGCGCCTGCGTCATGATCCGCAGTTCAATTTTCACAAAGTTCGCGTGGAATATCTCGATCGGGGCGCTCCGGGCGATCAATCTGCCGTTGTGGGGGACAGGATCATCCGCCTGGAGAGAGGCTGGATGGAGATAGAATCTGAGATGAAGAAGAAGTTCATCCCCTACCACCGCATCCGGCGCATAACATACGAGGGGCGGGTCATGTGGGAGAAGATAGCCGATCCCAAGCCGGATGCGGATAGAGTGAAGAATACCTGAAAGACGGCAAAAACGTCTTCTCAGCCGTTGGCCCGGCGCACTTTGCGCTCATTTTTATCCAGGTATTCCTTTATGGCCTCAACGATGACATCTGAGCGTTGCACGTAGAGTGAGCCCCTGCTCCTTACCACAAAGCTCATCAAACGCTCGTTCAGGTCCGGACTCAGCTCTACCTCGATTTTGGGCATAATTTTCTCATGAGCCAAAGTAGTATTAATACTTGAGTTTCAGGGCTTGAGCCGTTTTATCTCCAGATACCTGACAGCATCGCTCACATAGGCGAAGATCATTTGCTTTCGCACCGAATGGGCCAGGCGCACAGCGCGGGAGAGCACGGGTGGCAGGAAGATGTGATCCTGGGGGATGGTATGCACCAGGTACTCGGAGTGGGGCACCTTGCCCGGGCCCTGCACCTGCTTGTAGACGCGAAAGTGGGTGCCGAACTTAAAGCCGGTCTTGACCACCAGGCTCCTGTCCCGCAGATCCCTGTAAACGGAAAATTTCAGATCAAAGTCGCTCTCGATGCGGCGTGCCAGAGCCGCGAAGCTTTCCTGGTCCAGGGGCCGACCGGAGCGATCGACCAGGGAGATGACGCCTTTATCCAGGAGATAGGCCGACTCGACCAAAGAGAGCTGAAGCCGCTCTCCCACGGGCTTGCCGTAAAATCCCCCCTCATGCAGCCTGCGGGAGGCGGCGGCATCCCACAGCACCACACGATCTTCGAGAAGCGTTGCACTGCCCCCTTCCTCTTGCCCGGTCATCAGGCCGGACATGGCCTTCTCCCTGGCCTCGTAAAAGGTGATGTCGCTCTCCTCATCGACGATGGCCAGCATCAGCTTCTTTCTCATCTGGCCGGCGAGCCTTACCGGCTGCATGATCTCTTGCAGGGGAAGAGGCATGCGCTCGGAGATGACGAGAACATAAAACTCGGCCGGGCTCTTTCCCGGGTGACCGCCCCGGGGATAGACGCGAAAATCGGGGCGGCCGGGCTGGACATAGTAGCCGCGCTCCCGCAGGTCTTTGTAGACCACATAGCGAAACTCAAAGCCCTTTTCCAGGGAAGATGCCGCCTGGAAAAAAGCCGGAAAGTCCAGCTCTTCTCCTTCGCAGAGCACCTTTATCCGGGATCGATCCAGGAGATAGGCCGCCTCCACCAGGGAAAGCTCCAGGCCCCTCCCCTTGGGCCGGCCGAAGTAGCCCTGCTCATAAAGATCAGGAAGGGCCTCCTGGCCCAGGCTGATCTTATCGCCTACAAGCCGGCCTATTATCTCCTCGGACATGGAAAAGGCTAAAGTGCTCTATTGGGACTTTGTCGCTGCTTTTTTTAGCAGGAGAGCTTATCCGGCCAGATGCCGTGCATGACGCCCAGGGATTTGTCGACCAGGCTGTGCACCTCGGCGGCCGGGTAGCCGGCGGAGAGCAGGTAGGACTCGACGTGATTGGGAACGGCAATGGACATCTGCTCCACCATGGAGACCGTCTGCAGGATGGTGTATTCTCCCAGCTTGAAGGGAATGATGGCGTCGGAGACGATCAGCTCGAAGATCTCCGGGCTGATGGGCCGCTCCACGCCCGAGAGGAAGGCCTCCAGGATCTCGCTCGTCCAGTCGTGCTTCTTGCCTTCATCCTGATAGGGCATGACCACCACCTCGCGGGTCCTGGCGAACTGCTCGACCAACTGCGCCGGCGTGACATCTCCCTTGAAGATCATATTCAGGAAGTTGGTGTGCGGAACTGTGGTCGGCACCTTGCTGGCCCGGATGGCGAACTTGACCTCTTCAAAGACGGTTCCGGCGTCAGTTCCCTGATGCCCGGCGCCCTTGCCGAACTGGATGGCGGAAGGCGACGCCTTGACTACCGTGTGCGGGTCGCCGTGCCTGCGATCGATGTTGCCCAAAATGGCGGTGAGGCCGAGCGGGCGCGCCGCCAGGGCCAGACGGGAGAGGCCGGTGGTGTTGCAGCTGGTGCACTGCACCAGTCTGGGCCTGGCCTTCTGAAACATCTCATAGTTCTCCAGGCCGAAGAAAAACTCGCGGGCGAAGTCGGCCTTCAGCTCATCGGTGAGCTTGACCTTGCCGCCATCCACGAGGCCCTTTTGCAGCTCCGGTCGATCTGCGCCTCCCATGAGGGAGACGAAGCAGCCATGAGAGAGGCTCGCCTCAACATAAGGCAGCTCCTCATCGCCCGGCGTGCCCACCATCACGAAATCCGATGCCGCAAAGAAGTCATCATATCCGCCCTCGATCTTGACGCCTGCCTTCTCCCATTTTTCCTTGGTGGCCATGTCGCTGACATAGGCCTTTACCCCGAACGTGCGGTTGGACTTGGCCACGATGGATAAGGCACGGCCATGGGGCTTCCTGAGCAGGACATTCAGGTCGCCCTCGATGCTGGCGGCCTTTTTGACCTGCGCCAGCGCGAGCAGAGTTCGCTTATTCTCTGTTCCATCAAAACCTACAAAACCAGCATTCGACTTCACGCATCTTCACTTCCTTAATGGGAGTCTTAGTGACTGTATTTTAATCTTTCCGGGATTGCTTTCAACTTCGACGTCATCTGCCGAAATCATCTCTCTTCGGCAAAGAGTTCAATGATCCTCCCGGCAATATACCTGGCACTCTCTTCCCTGTCCATGCTGGTAGTATCAACCTCGATCTCAGGTGAGATCGGCTCCTCGTAGGCCACATTGACTCCCGGCACGGCGGCCTTCTCTGCCGCAGCTTTCTTGTAGATGTCCTTTGGTGAGAATTTCGCCTTCCTCTTCGCTTCCCTTTCCATGCAGACCGGTAGAGGTGCCCGGATAAATACCTCGGCGAAATTGGGGATCAAGCGGCGGGCGAAGTCACGATAGCGGCGCCTGTTGGCAGTAGCGTCGATGATGACGTTTATGCCCTCTTCGGCCAGGAGCTTGGCCATGTAGGCCAGGCTGGCATAAACGATGTCCCTTTCTTCTTCTGTGTATTTGGGCTCTGGAGTGATCGCTCTTCTGATCTCATCGAGCTGCAGGATTTTGGCGGAAATTCCCTCTTCCCATAGATTCGCCTTCACTCGATCTGCGATGGTGGTCTTCCCGCAGCCCGGAAGGCCCGTGAACCACATGACCCATGCCATAATTGTATGAAATAGCATCCTGGATTAAAACTCTTGTCATTCATGATGCAATTATCATATTCTGGATTTCAACAAAAGATTAATATAAGTGTATGTAATATATAGAGATGCATCGAACCGTATAGGCCAATGCATTTGGCTTTAAAGAGGTAATATGATAGAAAAAAGAAATTTCGCATTGCGGGATCAGGATGGAAACGAGATCGGCGTTTTTTCCGGAAAACAGCCCAGGCAGGCAGCTTTAAAGGCGGCAAACCGCGGCATCACCGATATCAGATTGCGGGAGAGGGGCACCAAAAAAGTGCATTTATTCCAGGGAGAGCGGATACAGGTCGCCAAGCCCGCCAATGCCCCTGCCTGGATGCCTGCGAATATATGGAAGCCGAATGTCAAGAAGCTGGGCGTGGAGACGCTGGAAGAGCTTTAATATATTTTTTAATTAAAATAATCCTGAAAGACGGCTCGATTTGAGCCATAAAAAGAGAAAAAAGGCTGAAAGGAGATTTCAGCCGAAAAGGGCACCCAGGCCCTCTACACCGCTCTCCTCTGCAGCTTCCTTATCCTCTTCCGGCTCTTCTGCCTTGGCTGCGCCCTTGGCGGCGGGCGTCGCGGCTGGGGCTGCGGCTGCAGCGGCTACGGGCACTGCGGCTGCCTGGGAAAGGACCGTGGCGATGTCCACGCCTTCTAAAGCGGCCACCAGGGCCTTGATTCTGATCTCGTCGGCGGCTACACCGGATGCCTCGACGACCTTCTTAATTCCATCCTCGTTAACGTCTTTGCCTGCGCTGTGAAGCAGCAGAGCAGCATATACATATTCCATTTGAATCGACCTCTAATTTACCTTAATCAATTTATCCGAATAGAGCACCAAGTCCTGCGGCGGTGTCTCCTTCATCCTTCTTCTCTTCCGTCTCTTCCTCGGCCTTCGCGGGTGCCGGGGCTTTGGCTGGCGCTGGGGCGCTCTCTCCGCTGGCCAGTCCTGCCAGGGCTCTGGCATTGGCTGCCGCTTTGGCTAAAACCATCTCCATCATGCCGGGCACGGGCAAACCCGCTTCCAGCACCAGGGCGCGGGCCCGCGTCTGAGCCTTCTGCAGCATGGGTCCGACGGTCTTTGGCGTAGCGTAGCCGATCTCAACCGCAAAGCCGAACGCCTTGGCGGAAGCAGCGAATAGCTCCGAGATCTGCGCCTCCACATTGATGGAAAGATCCTTGGCCCTGAAGATCAGGCCGCCCTCGTAGGCCGCTCGCAGTTCCAGGCCCACATTTCTGGGGAAGATCTCCATGGTCTTCAATATGTCCGCAGTCTTGGCAGCAACGACCTCTCCCTCTTTGGCCAGAGTGATCTTCTGGCTGATGACCACCTTTCCGCCTTTGATGGCGGCGGGAATGCCGGCTGCCTGAAGCTTGCCGACCATGGGTCCCGGCGAGAAAGAGGTCTCTCCAGCCTCAACTACTATGTCTTTGGGGGCACGTGCACCGGCCTTGATGGGCATGGGCTGTTTGCCCTTCTCCAGGAGGCCGTTCAGCTTGAATGGATTATCATTGGAAAAGATCAAAGCAGTCTGATCTTCAATGAAATCCGCCAGCGGTCTGATCTCCG
This sequence comes from Methanotrichaceae archaeon, assembly GCA_963844955.1. Classification (GTDB taxonomy): domain Archaea; phylum Halobacteriota; class Methanosarcinia; order Methanotrichales; family Methanotrichaceae; genus Methanothrix. The sequence goes on from CAWJQJ010000016.1 coordinate 101,211, forward strand.
GGGCGGAGGCCTGCAGGGCGCGGCGGGCAATGGTGTTTCTAACCATTCTTATCTCTACATTGCCCCTCAGGCTGCCTCGCATCTGCTGCATATTGTCGGCAGGGATCTCGCGCACGCCTACAACGCCTACAACGCGGCTCTTGCTTATCATTTCGACAAGCTCTTCTACATCCTTAACCTTCCATTCAGGTATATGGGCAGTATGACGAGTCTCTGCTGCCATCTAAATCACCTTTATGGAAGGCCCCATGGTGGTCTTAACGTAAACCGACTTCAGATTATGTCGACCATCCTTGAGGGTCTGCTCGAGCTTGACGACGACCGCTTCAATATTTTCGGCCAGCTCTTTGGTATTCATATTTCTGTTCCCGACAGTCAGGTGGAAGGTCGGCCTGTCGCGTGACCTGATCCTGATCATGTTCTTGAGCCTCTGTACCTGTGGGGTTACATCCTGTGTGGGCGGCAGAGGTGTGGGCATCTTGCCCCTCTTGCCGAGAATGGAACCCAGGCTCTTACCTATGACAGGCATGAACTGAGTCTCTGCTATGAAGAACTTGTACTCGTCTGCCAGTTTGCGCGCAGCTCTCTTGTCTCCGGCGAACTCTTTGATCTCGTCCCCGGAGATAACCCGGTCTGCGCCGGCGCTCTTGGCTCTTAGAGCAGTCTCTCCCGCAGCGAATACAGCGATCTTGGTCGGTTTGCCAAGCCCGTGGGGTAGGATAACCTCGGCATCGACTCTGTTTCCCGGCTGGGAGAGGTCGATGTTATGAAGGTTAATAGCCAGATCCACGCTCTCGCTGAACTTCCTGGCAGGTGCCTCAGTGATAGCCTGTTTAACGGCTTCTTCTATATCCATTTTCAATCCTCCGTAGTCTACGACTCTTACGGTCTCCTACGGCTTCTCAAAAAAGAGAATCAGAATTCAGATAATAACTTTATATTTTAAGCCTTCGCTTCCAATATCTCATCGTATTTGCCGCTGGCCACAGCCAGTTGAGCCTCTTTGCTGGGCATACCATCAATGGTCGCGCCTACAGATCCTGCCGTGCCGATGACCTCGCTGGCCGCATGCTTCAGGGTTTTGGAGAGAAGGCCTTTTCTCTTGATGTTTGCGATCTTGAGGACCTGCTCCATAGTTATGTTCCCAACGATGGTTTTATCGCCGGTACCCTTCTCCACGCCCATCTCCTTGATGATCAGGGCCGAGGTAGGAGGCGTTCCGACTTCGACCTCGAATTCGGTTCTGGATTTCACTATGATTTTAACGGGAACCTGCATTCCATTAAGATCTTTGGTCTGCTCATTGATCTTGGCAACCACCTGGGCTACATTTACGCCCAGAGGTCCCAGGGCCGGGCCCAAAGGTGGTCCCGCGCTGGCCTTTCCGCCGGGGACCAATGCTTCTACGACATTAGCCAATACTTGTCACCTCTAAATTCAGTTAAGTTTCATCCTTGCTGAGCACGCGCACGTGATCTCCCCGCACAGTGATGGGGATGGGCACCATAGCTTCAAAGAGTTCCACAGTTATCTCTTCCTTGGCAACGTCCACGCGTTTGACCCTTGCCTTTTCTCCCTTGAACGGCCCGGATATGAGCTCGATTATAGACCCTTCATTAATTCCGATTACGGCGGGCTTGGGAGAGAGAAAATGCTCAACCTCTCCGATGCTGGAGGCCCCTTTTATCACAGAGCGTGCGTGTGGTATTCCCTGAATCGCCTGATCTACTATCTCAGAAGCCGGTGATTCCACAAGGACGTAGCCTTTCAGCACATCTGGTACCAGCAGTGCCCTTATATCATACTTTTCCTTGCGTGCAATCTGGGCGATCATGTTGGCCACTGATCGTTCCTGATTCGCAGTGGTCTTCACAACAAATATGCTGGTCTCGGACATTCCGCCCTCTTAGACGAATCCCGTGTATAAATAGGTTTGTAATACAATGGAAATCTCTTTATACTATAAACGAGGCAGTTTCCTAGGGGTGAATGTTTGAGTGGCAGGACTGATCAGCTTCGGGACCTCGTTATGAAGATTGGCGCCACAACCAAGGTCGTGGAGAAGCAGGCCACCCGTCATGGTAGTCTCCGGGGAAGCGGCGAGATTGAGCGCGCTTTATTAGGCGTAGTCCGGGAGATGATAAAGCAATACGGCATCCAGACAAAGCTGACTGCCGAGCAGTTATCATCAGTTGTCAGGCTGTTTTATAAAGGACTTAGTGATACCGAGATCGCAGAGCAGCTGGGTGATCGAGCCCTCAATAAGACGGTCAGCCGGGCCCGCATTAAGCTCCACTTATTCCGGGAGACGGACCTGAAACCGCCTTTCGACAAGGATGAGTTCCTCAGGCTTGCAGATGCCAGCAAATCCGTCAAAGAGATGGCAGAAAGTCTGCGGGTAGCTCCTTCCACCATCTCGGAGTACCGGAACATCTTCGATAGCCAGAAAGCCCAAGAGAGGGACGGATACACAAAGCGCTTCTTGGAGATTCTCTCCGACCAGGATGTCTCCGAACGCATGGTAACGGCCCACACCGAGGACGGCCTGCAGGATACCATCGATACCGATTATGAGGCAGCAGAGGCATGAGTTGCCTCTATTGCCCGGGCCGGATGTTTGCAGGATTCCAGTGCCTGCAAAGGATTATTGCTCGGTAATATATCGCTTTGAGGCACATAACGACGATGTCTATCCTTTAACCAATTAGCCCCAGTCCAAAGAGCAGAAGACAGGTCATCAGCCACTCTCCATCCACGAAGAACTCCAATACGAGGGGGCGGCTGGACTCGCCAAAGCAAAGGATAAATACGTATTCCGTAAGGATCAGCAGGGAATAAATGATTAGAATCTTGCCTTTTACCAAGAGCAACAAAGGCAAAAGCAGGCTGTTTAATATCATAAGAATTCGCCTGGTCTTCTGAGGCCCTAAAATTACAGGTATGGTTTTAACTCCGCTCACTCTATCTCCATTGACATCCTTCAGATCACATAGGGTAGAATTTATAAAATCTTTAATAAACATAAGATATATAACTAATGCCACGGACGGAAGCTGGGCCTCCTCAAGAGTTACGGCGGGCATCAGAGTGCATACCAGGGCCCAGGAAAGGCCCACAACGATATTCTTGACACAGGGTATATCTTTGAGGCGGGGCAGTGCCGGATGAACCTTCGAGCTATAGACACAATTGGCAATAAAAGGAACAAATAATATCAATAGAGCCGTCTGTTCAATGTGATATGCCAGCGCAGCAGAGATGAGAAGGGAGAAGATGGAATAAGCTCCAATCTGCCTTTCGCGACCCTTCAAGAAATCGACCCGGTCCGGCCTGTTGATGGCATCCTCCTTTATGTCTGTCAATTTATTGATGCTGTAAATGCCGAATGTCATCAGGAAGACGGCAGCGCAGATGCTGATGTTTGGAGTCGTTCCCAGGAGGATATATCCTCCCGCAGTTTGGAAGAATCCTGTGCAAGCTATCAATAGTGAGCTTATTGTAAGGAAATTAAACAACCTATCAAAGCTAGCCGCCAATTTATTGGAATATGTTTTAAAGCAAAGCGACGCAACTTGTTTCAGGATACAATATTCGTTTTGTATCATAAGGTGTCAGCTCAATGCTATTTATTTCGCAGGAACGTTGCTACTTAACTGAAATTCTGAGTTTTTTTAATGTAAACTCATACTTAAGAATTATAAGGAAGAAAAAATAAGTATTTTATAGTATTACTTAAGATACTGATTATTAGTTCTTATTTGTTTGGCCTTATTTGATATACTAAAGGGTCAAGCATAAAATATTAGCTAAAATGTGCTAATTATGGATTTAAGAACAAATTTTATATCATTATGGGATGAAGACAATATATATCAAAAACCTCTGCCCGAGTTCAAACATTCTCCAGTTGATTGGATAAAGATCGATAGTGTCGATAGAGCATTTTTCCCCATTCGATGGCTGTATCACCGCTGTAGATCAGATCTGTTCCCAGATCATAACTGCCGTCGATTCTCGACAATCCCAGGTTAAGAAAAGAATCAGTTACCGTGAAAGCCAGTTTAACATTTTGATCAATCGAAAATAGCTTGAAGTTGCTGCGCTCCAATAGCTTATTGAGAATCTCCTTTCGTTCCGCGATAACAACCTTCAGAACAGCATTGGTGAGTATGAGTTCTACATGAGCGCCATTATTAACGATATGGGAAATAGCCTCCGGGTAGCCTCTAACTACCACCGGAGAGACACCGAATATCTCTTTTGACTGGGAGAGGGTCTCTATAAAATAATCCAATGATTTTAATGGCGTCTCCAGTGTGTCTCTGATAATCTCACCCTGACCCAGCATCCCAATCCTCTTTTGCAGATCTGCAGGAATCCCGCTGATGTCGTGCTGCAGCCAGAAGTCGGGATGCTCTCTTATTGTGGCGATGGTATTTACCAGTTCATCCAGCAGGATTGCCTGGATCTTGCCTAAGCTGGTGAGATTGTATTCTTGTTGTTTCTTCTCCACTAAATCTCCCTCAAATAGATCACTCATGGAGTGCAGAATAGTCGTTTCCCTTGTATCTATGATTCCCGCCATCTCTCGTGCCGTCTTGCTGCCATTCAAGAGGGTAAGCATGACTTTCGTCCTTATTGAAGAACGGGTGAATGACTTAAGATCAGACTCTGCCAGATCGTACTTATCCCCATTCGCAGATCCCATGAGTGATCAATAGATTCGAATTGAGTATTAAAATCTAATCTTCGATTCGGATAATTAGCGCCCTTAACTCATCTCCGGCATAGAAATATTTGCCGCGTCAGGCTCCCATGCACGCGGTCCGTATGCTTTTGAACGATCTCGAAGCCTGCATTCGCGAGCAGGACCTCAAGCGAGCCGTCCGCCACGATTACCATGCGTCTGCCACGCTTGATTACCCGGAAAAGCTCACTTAAACTTTCCTGCAAGAGATGATCTTTAGACTTTGCCATTATTTTGGCGGACCGGCCATACGGTGTGTCCAGGACGGCAGCATCAACAGAAGAATTATGCAAAGGAAGACGCTTTGCGTCCCCCAATAATAGGGAACAGTCCAGAGACTGCAGATTGCATAAAGCGCCCTTCACCAGCCGGCTCTGGACCTCAATGCCCAGGCTCTTGATACCGATCAGGCAGGCTTCGATGAGGATGCCGCAGGTTCCGGCAAATGGGTCGAGCAGCATTTCCCCTGCGCGAGCCTGGGTGAGGTTTATCAAGGAGCGGGCCATGCGCGGCATGAGCACGCCGGGATGGAAAAAGGGCTTGAGGTGAGGCCGGCGCGCCTCGAATGAGCTCCTATCGGTCCGGGCAGCCTCTCGGCCCAGCACAATCTTCCCTGAGGTGATGACGGCTCGCAGCACCATCTCCGGCCGGCTCAGGTCCGCCTGATAGCCCCTCTGAAAAAGGATGCGCCCCACTTCGTGTTCCACGGCATCTGCCCCTGGGGTGGCCTCTTTGATGCGCCGGGCCCTGACCAGATATTTGCGGCGGGGCAGGTCCAGGAGGCTCACCGCCCCGGCAAGAGCCTGCAGGTTCGCGTCGCAGACCGCCAGGACCTCGATGATGCGATGAGTCATGGCCAGACGCCGGCCCAATAAAGGCACATCCAGGTCCTCGGCCTGCACGATCAGGCACTGGTCCAGGAAGGCGAGCTCTCGAAAGCCGGAAGAGAAGACCTCCACCAGAGCCAGGGCCTCGCTTCTCGGCAGGGTCTCATGCTCCCCGGAAAGCTCGAAAGCGTAAGTCGTCATCGCAGGTGCTTATGCATTCTCAGTCCAGGTAGCTGTTCACATCCCGGTAATTGAATTTCTTGGAGCCCAGGACGTTTTCCAGGAAGTTGAAGAGGGCTCTTCTCACATCGTCGGAGAGCAGCGGATACCAGGTGGGGCTGGCCACCACCACCGCCCGGAAGGCGAAGAACGGCGCTATGACCTCCAGCAGCTCTTCGTCACCCGTCTTTTCCAGGTAGTTCTCAAAGAACAGCTCGAAGAGATCTTTCAGGTCTCCGGTCAGGCGCAGGCTCTTTTGCACCGAGTAGAAGATGTAGTTCATGGCCAGAGCGGTGATGTCGTCCGCAGCTTCGCCCCATTCCCCCCGGCTCCGATCCAGGACTGAGAAGTCTGCGCCCTCCCGAAACATTATATTCCAGGGGTGGAAGTCTCCGTGCACCTGGCAGAGGCGGCGGGCTTTGCCCCGCAGCATCCACCGCCACTCTACGCAGATCTTCTCGACCTCTTGCAGCTCATCCGGGTCCAGGAAGCCTGGGCTATCCGGATAGTCGTCCAGGATGCCGAAGATGCACTCGCCGTCTCCCACCGTTTCCCTTATCTTGCGCAGATAGAGGGGCGGGCAGTCATTCTTGACGGCATGAATCTCGGCCAGGTAATTGGAGAGAGCTATGACCCGGTCGTGGTCCAGATCGGTTGCGCCCTGCTCTTTTACTCGCTCCAGATCGAAGAAGTACTCCTTTCCCTCCACCTTCTCCATGAGCAGGAAGTATTCGCGAGCGTCCCCTGCCGAGACCAGCTTTCCTTTTTCTGTGAAGTAGCCCACATCAAGGGATGGGACGTGTTTGGGAAGGCCGGCAAAGGTCGAGTTCTGCCAGATCATGATCCTGGCCCGGTCGGAGAAGTGGTCGTGGCCGAAGCCATGCTGCACGCGCATGGAGGAGAGCACGGCCGAGCCCTTCTTTCCCTTGATCTCGTACTCCACCAGCAGCGGCGATCCGTATCCGAATCCTTTCACGTCCTCTGTGGTGGGTATGGTCTCACCCATCTTGCGGGTGCTCAGGAGCGATAAATCCCGCCCGTAAAGGCTCTTCAGATATGCTTCCAGGTTACCTTTTTTTAGATCCAAGGCCGTACACTCCTTTATGCTCTCTTTAAGCAGCGCTCTTTCCTTATGTTCCCATCTGCCAGCTATGCAGGTATTTGTCCTGCTCTGCGGTGAGCTTTTCCGTCTCCAGGCCCATGGAGGCCAGCTTCAGCTCCGCCACCCTGCGATCGATCTCTACCGGAACGGCATAGACCTTCTTTTCGAGGCTGCGTCCGTTTTCCACAATGTAGCGCACCGCCAGTGCCTGATTGGCAAAGGACATGTCCATGACCTCGGGAGGATGGCCGTAGGCTGCTGCCAGATTGATAAGCCGGCCTTCCGCGAGCAGGTAGAGCCTTCGCCCGTCTTTTAGCCTGTACTCTGCGACATTGTTTTGCACCTCGGACTTCCCGGCAGCCATCTTCTCTAAAGCGGGAATGTCGATCTCCACATTGAAGTGGCCGCTGTTGGCCAGGATCGCCTGGTCCTTCATCTGGGCGAAGTGCTCCCCTCGAACCACATTTATGTCGCCGGTCAGAGTGACGAACAGATCTCCCAGGGGCGCAGCTTTATGCATGGGCATGACCCGGTAGCCGTCCATGGCCGCCTCCAGGGCCTTTCTCGGCTCGATCTCAACTACGATGACATTGGCCCCCAGGCCGCGAGCGCGCAGGGCAAAGCCCCGGCCGCACCAGCCGTAGCCGGCCACGACCACTGTCTTGCCGGCGAAGAGGAAGTTGGTGGCCTGCATGATACCGTGCAGGGTGCTCTGGCCGGTGCCGTAGCGGTTGTCGAACATCATCTTGGTCTCAGCGTCGTTGACGGCGATGACCGGATAGAGCAGGGCCTTGTCCTCGGCCATGGCCCGCAGGCGCACGACTCCGGTGGTGGTCTCCTCGCAGCCGCCGAACATCTGCGCGGCAAGCTCCGGCTGCTCCTTGTGGATGATGGCGATGGTATCCGCTCCGTCGTCCAAGGTCACGTTGGGCTGCAGTTCCAGGGCTTTTTTGATGCAGTCGTAGTACTCCTGCTCATTCTCGCCCCGGAAGGCGTAGACGTGCAGGCCCCGCGCGGCTAAGGCCGCAGCCACCTCGTCCTGGGTGGAGAGGGGATTGGAGCCGGTGACCGCCACCTCTGCCCCGCCGGCCACCAGTGTGGTGATGAGGTTGGCTGTCTCCACAGTCACATGCAAACAGGCCACAATGCGCGCGCCTTTCAGCGGCTTTTCCCGCTCGAACTCCTCCTTGATCTTCTCCAGAACGGGCATGTGTCTCCTGGCCCATTCGATGCGCTTTTCTCCGGCCTTTGCCAGGCCTGGATCCTTGACTACGCTCTTTTGCAAATAAATCACCTTGAAATTTATGGGGCTGGACTGACGGAAGAGACCATTTGCAGATACTTAAATGCAACCCCGATCGTCCAAATACTATTATTTACCAGGCGCGCCAATAAGGCTGACAATGAGCCTCAAGGTCACACTGCTGGGAACAGGCGTAGGCATCCCCCAGCCGGGCCGCTCCCAGAGTGCGGTTTTAATAGAGGATGATCAGCCGCTCCTCTTCGACTGCGGGGCGGGCACCCTCCTGCGCCTGGATCAGGTGGGATCGAGTCTGGAGGCGCTGGATACGGTAGTGCTCACCCACCTGCATCTGGACCATGTCTCGGATCTGCTGGCCCTGGCCAATGCGCGCTATCTCTCCGGCCTGCCCGGCCTGCAGGTCTACGGGCCGGAGGGCACGGCGATCTATTTCCGGATCGTGCAGAGCGTCTACCCCAATCTGCAGAAAATGGCTGTCGCTATTCATGAACTGCTGCCCATGGCCTCCGTCTCCCTGAAGGGCTTCGACATCTTTGCCGAGGAGGCGCGCCACAGCGTGACCGCCCTGGCTTATCGCATCGAAGCTGAGGATAAAGTTGTGGTCTACTCGGGAGACACCGAGCCCTGCCCGCGCGTGGCGGCTCTGGCTCGCGGAGCCGATCTCCTCGTGCATGAGTGCTCTTTTCCTGAGCCGTTTGATGTCACGAACCACAGCACTCCCAAAAAACTTGGGCAGCTTGATCGCCAATCAAGGCGTTAAGCGAATCGTGCTCACCCACCTCTACCCGGAGGCGGCAGGATGCGAGGACGAGATGGCGGAGCAGGTGATCGAGCTGTCCGGAGCGCCAACGATTGTAGGCTGGGATATGATGAATCTGATTATTTGAGAGAGAGTGATATTAAATGAAAAAAGAGACAGTAAAAATGAATCCTTTCGCAGCTTTTGCAGCGGCATTGCTTCTTCTGGCCGGCCTGATCCTGTCCGCCGCCGCCCTGGAATCGAATGTTTTCACCATCACCCAGAAGACCCTTTCCGTGGACCTGGGACCCAGCTTCGAGATCGATGGAGGTGGATTTAATGCCAGCGAGCAGGGCATGATGAGCCATGATTTCCTGATCAATAACACAGCCGCACCGGCAGCCGCATTCATCTCCGTCCTCAGCGTTTATGATGACGTCTTGAGAAGGATGAGCCCGGGTAGCCTTTCCGAGCTATTCCTTATCGGTGGATTGTCTGCGGTAGAGGCCAGAGGCGATAGGGAAACGGGAAACTGGACGGCTCCGGACCTTCAGGGAAATAAAGTGACCGTTCACAATATGAGCACCAAGGACGAGCGCATTCAAATTCTGGGGGGCAGCTATGATATGGCCGTATGGAGCCTGGACGATTCCACTTATGCCGTAATGGTCTCACTATTGGATAGGAATAACACCACACAGATCATTAAGACTCTGGCCGTCATCTAGGCCGGAGCCGTTCCTATTTTTCCGCGCCCATCAAAGGGCACAAAGACCTCACTAAGGCTTGACTGCATTTTCATGCACAATGTTTTCTCCCTGATACCTTCCGGAATACGTCTTCTCCGCCTCCTTTCCCAGCCTCAGAAAGACCAGTTGCATCAGCCGGGCGTTCTTCTTGAGCCGCAGGCCGCAGGAGTTGTAGACCACCAGCAGGCTCTGGCTGCGGCCCCGGTAGCCCGGGTCCCAGAGGGCGGTCTCAAGGCCTGCCCCGCAGCGCAAAAGCGAGGAGCGGGCGCGGGCCAGAGCGGCCACATCCCTGGGGATGTTGACAATCTCGTTGAAGGTAACCAGGTATGAGCCGGGGGCAAGCTGTATCCAGCCGGACTGGTCGAAATTCATAATCTCAGTCTGGGGCAGGACTCTCTCCTGGTTATCGAAGGCCAGCGCCCCGTTTGAGGTGAAGCGCTCGACCTTCTGGAGAGTCAGCTCCATGCCGCACATCTGCGTCTGCTTATCGGGATCGATCATGGATTCCAGGAGGCTATGCGCCTCGCTGCCGGTAAGAATGGTCATCTCAAATCACCTTAATTTGAATTAGCATCTTTTTTGCGGAAAATCCGCTCAGGCAATAAGCATTACGCACACCAGAAAGCTCTATTAACTATCGCAGATAACCTGATTTGCGGGTGCCAAAAACTTGTTCGAACTGCTCTTCCTGCCGCTGACCATCGTCGTCATGCTGCTTCTCCTGGTTGCGCCTCTCATCTTCATCTATCTCTTTCTCCGCCTCTCGGAGACCGCCTTTCAGATGGTGGGCTTCACCCACTGGCACGCCTCTCTGGCCGTCTTCGGCTCCATCCTGGGAAGCATGGTTGATTTTCAGCTAACCAGCGCCCCCATATCATCATACCCGGACTGGTATGCCTCTCTGATGAGCCTGAGCTCGCAGGACGTTTCCGCAGACTTTCATCCCCTCTACCTGGCCGTCAACCTGGGAGGATGCATCATCCCGCTGGCCATCTCGGCCCACTTAATCGCGCGCCGCCAGGCCAACCTCAAGAAAGCCCTGCTGGGCATGGCCGTGGTGGCAGTCATTACCTATCTGGCCGCGCAGGCCATCCCCGGCGAAGGCATTGTCCTGCCCGTCTGGCTCTCCCCACTCCTGGCCGCATTCACTGGCCTCCTCCTGGCGGGCGGCTTTCGCCGCGCTCCGCCCCTGGCCTACATCAGCGGCACCATGGGAACGCTGATCGGAGCAGACCTCTTAAGCCTGCTCACTCCCGGAATTCTGCCGGCCTTATCGCCGCTGGAGCTGCACCGGACAAGCCCCGTGGTCCTCTCCATCGGCGGAGCCGGAGTCTTCGACGGCATTTTCCTGACAGGCATCATTGCGGTGCTCCTGGCCGCAGGCATCGTCTGCCTCTTCCGGGGAACCTGCAATGGAGTGAGACGATTTTAGGCCTTGGTTTGCTTTCTTTTATAAATTGCAATCAGCTTGAGGGCTTTTATCATCTCGTATCTCGCATTCTCCACCACGGAGCGCCGGATCTCCATGCGGTACATGAGCACCACAAAGACCGTGAAGGTGGTGAGCAGTGCGAACACTATGGCCAGAACCGTAACGCTCCCGAAATTGCTGGTGATCAGGAAGGGTGAGGATATCAAGGCCGCGAATCCGAATATCGTGGTAAGGCCGGAGGCTATGAGCGCTGAACCTATGCGCCTTGAGGCAATCTTGAGCGCCTCCAGGGGCTGTCCGATTCGTTCCAGCTCCTCGTAAAAGCGCTCCATCATCAGTATGGCGTATTCCGATCCCACACCAAGGATGAGCGCACCGAGAGTTGCCGTCAGGGGGGTGTATTTCATGCCGGCCAGGTACATCACGCCGCCCATCCAGCCTATCACTACCAGCATGGGCAATACCGGCAGCAGTGCCTTTATCAGATCCCTGTAGATCAGCAGCAGGACGGCAAATATCAGCACCAGTCCCAGCAGAGTCATCTCCGTTCTGCCCTGAGTCAGGGCTCTTATGACGGTGGTCATCACCACGGCATCGCCCGTCTCACGCACAGACACGCCGGGCGGCGGCGGATGCCAGGCGAGGTCTTTGTCAATCTCGGTTATGAGCCGCTGTGTGCCCTCAGCGCCCAGATTGGAGAGCTCCTGTCCCACATTCAGTGTGATGATGGCTGTATCATGCCCGTCCAGTTTCTTGGCAGTCGTAACCGGAGGCAGCTGATCAATCAGATCTCTGATCTCAGTTTGATCCTGGGGGATAACTCCGCGGTTGGCCTTCTTTACCATGAGTGCTATGCTTTCATAGCCGTATACCTGGTCCCGGGAGCTTTTCAGATAGACACAAAACTCGTCCATCCAGCGCAGGGTATCGGGATTGGTTATATCATCCGCCTGCACGACCAGGTCCACCGTGTCCGTGCCTCCGAAGGTGTCGCTCATATGGCGAAAGTCGATGAGGGGGGGCAGGTCCTGGGGCACATAATTCTTGAAGTCGGTATCCACCTCGACTAAAGTGTCTGCATAGATGCCCGCCAGAGAGAGAAAGAGCGCGAATGCAAGAACCAGATGCCATCTCTGAATGCAGATGTCCGATACCTTCTCCAGCATGCCTCCGATTATGGTATCTTCGGGCAGATCGGCTTTTCCTTCCTGTCCGTTCCCGGCTCTCCGGGAAGAGCCCCTCCTCTCCACCATGTAAAGCAGAGTCACTCCCACGAAAAGGGCGGACAGATAGCAGAGGAAGAGCCCGACCAGGCAGAGAAGGCCGAAGTCTCTGGTCATGGGCACCGATGAGGTGAGGAGCGATACGAATCCCATAGCGGTTATTATCAGGGCGATCATAACCGGCATTGAGACATGGCTGACGGTCTCTATCACCGCCTGGACCGGCGAGGCGCCTTTGCCAAACTCCTCATCGATTCGATTATGAAACTGTATGGCGTAGTCTATGCCTATGCCGATCAGCACCGGGAAGGCGGACATGGAGACCATGGTAAAAGGAATATGCAGAAATCCCATGGCGCCAAAGCTCCAGATCAACCCCAGGAAGACGACGGGTATGGGAAGCAGTGACCATTTCACATGGTTGAAGGAGACCAGCAAAGCCACGATCATGAGCAGGCCGGCCAGGGCGATAATGGGGCCGTTGCTCTTGGCCATCTCATCGGTTATCGACTGCGAGAGCGCCGGCTCGCCGGTAACCGTGACGCCTATGTCCGGCGGAAACTCGGCCATCTTCACCTGGCCGGATGTCTCTATGTAAATCTCTCTGAGCTGCTCTTCCTTCAGGGAAATCGGCAGCTCGATGGAGAGCATGGTATGCTTTTCGTCGGGCATCATGGCTTTTACGGCGGGGAGAATGGCGGCATTGGTGAGAATCTCATCTATCCTCTCCTGGGATGGTATGGATGCAACTCCACTCTCCCGCTTCTCCGCTGCGGCCACAATATCTGCTATGCTCGTCACGTACAGCACATCGGGAGCTTGCCGCATCTTCTCCGAGAGCCTGTAAATCGCTCTGAGAACTTCCGGCTTTGTGACATCCTCTCCTTCAATGAGCACAGCAACAAACTCGGTCCCAAACTTCTCCACATAGAGATGGTCAAAAATCTGGTAGAGAGGAGAATCCTTGCCCACCATGCTCTCCGTGGTCATCCCTTGCATCTCAATCTGCTGGGCATAATGCAGGGAGAGAAGAGTCAAAAGCAGTGCGGCTGCCAGGATGATAACAGGATTGTCTGCGATCCACTGGCCTAGCCTTTCTGTGCCTTTCATTAGCATATGCCTTCGTGCCGTTCGGAAATTTCAGATCGTGCGAAACATGCGAAAAGTAATTAAAAGTTGTGGTCTTCGGGAAATGAATGGATCTGAGCGGAAAAAAGCCAATTAGATAAGTATATTGATCAGAGAAGAGATATCAACAGAAAGCAGCACAGGCAGTGATATCCTTTGGGAGAAGAGTGGGCTTCTAGCAGCGATCCGCAAGCAAAGATAAAGCAGATGCTGTGGCATATAAAGGACCTGCTGGAGGGCGACTGCAATGCCGTGAGTATGCCCGCATTGCTTGAGGGCCTGAAGGATGATCTGGAGGAGCTGCTGGTCTGCTTGCCAGAGCGACGCCTGCCGGAAGAGGCCCGCAGCCGGACTGACTCTGAGATAGAGATCCTGAAGATGACTAAAGCGGTGGAGACCGCCCCCACCGCCATTGTGCTTACCGATCTGCAGGGAAGCATTGAGTATGTCAATCCCAGCCTTTTAAAGAATTCGGGACTATGCGACGCCTCAGAAGCAAAAGGACGGTCGATATTTGATTTTACCAGCGCGGAGGGCAAAAGCAAGCTGCAGGAAGAGGTCATACCCGCCCTTCATTCCATGGGACAGTGGCAGGGCGAACTTCCCATAGTCAGACTGGACGGCCAATCCTACATGTCAGAGATGATATGTGCTCTGGTCAGGGATGACTGCGGCAAGCCCATTTATCTGCTGGCCAACTTTTACAACATCACTGACAGAAAACGTGCTGAAGAAGCCCTGCTCCTGGACGATTCCCGGCTTGAGGCCCTGCAAAAGCTCAACGGGATGGATGAGGCCTCCATTCAAGAGATCGCCGACTTTGCCCTGGAAGCCGGAGTCAAGCTGACCGGCTCTCGGCTCGGCTACCTGGCTTTTGTCGATGATGAAGAAAAGACGCTCTTCATGCATTCCTGGTCCAAGAAGGCCATGCAGGAGTGCGATATTGAACACAAAAGGATCGTCTATCATCTGCAGGAAACGGGGCTTTGGGGCGAAGCTGTCCGGCAGAGGAAGGCGGTGATAACTAACGATTATGCCTCCTGCCCCCAAAAGAAGAGGCACACCGGAAGGCCACGTCAGGGTTGTCCGCCATATGAACGTGCCCATCATGGACAAGGGCAAGATAGCAATCGTGGCGGGCCTGGGCAATAAGGAGGAGGAGTACAACGACTCTGATGTGCGCCAGCTCACCCTCCTCATGAGCGGCATGTGGAAGATCATCCGTAGAAGAGCGGCCGAGGAGGAGCTGCAGAGGCGCGACCGATTGTTGCAGGGAGCTGCCCGGGCCACCAACTACCTGCTCACCACCGATACCCAGGCCGTAAAGAAGGCTCTCCGGATCCTGGGCGAGACGGAGGATTGCGACAGGGTCTACATTCTGGAGGGCTTGGAACTGCAAAGCGAAGAGGGGGTTCATAGCCCTCCCGTGCAGTGGTTTCGGGAGTTCGCCGGTCCTGTTTCTGCAGTATCCTGGAAGGAGATTCTTTTAGGCGGGCAGGATATGCTCCCATGCAGCCAACCCATTCAGGGCATGACCTCGCAGATCTCAGATCCCGGCAGAAAGGTGCTGGAGCAGCTGAAAGTTCGCTCTTTTCTGCTCGTTCCTATCTTCATCGAAGGCAGTTTTTTTGCGCTGATATGCTTTGAAGACTGCCAGAAAGAGAGGCGGTGGATCGATAATGAGATTGCAGTTCTGCAGGCAACGGCGGCAAGCATCGGGGAAGCCATTTTGCGCAGAAGGACGGAAGAGGCCCTGAAAAGAACCCAGGAAGAGCTGGAAAAGAGGGTGGCGAAGAGGACGGCGTGGCTTCTCCGGGCAAATGCGGCTCTGCATGAGGAGATGGCCAAGCACAGGAAGACGGAAAAAGAGCTTCGTGAGGCTCAGCAGGCGGCAGACGCCGCCTCCCGGGCGAAGAGCGAGTTCCTGGCCAACATGAGCCATGAGATACGCACGCCCATGAATGCGGTCATCGGCCTTGCCGGTCTCTTGCTTGAGACAGGTCTCACGGCTGAGCAGCGTGATCTCGTGGAGACCATTCACAGCAGCAGCGATGCTCTGCTTGCCATCATCAACGATATCCTGGACTTCTCCAAGATCGATGAAGGAAAGATGAAATTGGAGCGTTTGCCTTTTGTCTTGCGGGAAAGCATTGAGACCTCCATCGGCATGGTGGCGGCAAAGGCAGCAGAAAGGGGACTGGCAGCTTACCTACAGCATTGATGAACACGTTTCCGAAAACATTCTGGGCGACTCGGTTCGGCTGCGTCAGGTGCTGACCAACCTGCTCAGCAATGCGGTAAAATTTACGGAAAAGGGCAGCATAGCGATTCATATTCGGCCGGGCGAGAGGGAGGGTGAGATCCACTTTTCAGTTTCCGATACGGGAATCGGCATATCCCCTCAGGACACAAAAAAGCTCTTTCTCTCCTTCAGCCAGGTGGATGCTTCCACCTCCAGAAAATACGGAGGCACGGGCCTTGGCCTGGCCATAAGCAAGAGGCTGGTGGAGCTGATGGGCGGCAGGATCTGGGTGCAAAGCGAGCTTGGCCGGGGCTCTACCTTCCACTTCCTGATATCGGCCGAGCCGTTTTCCGGTGAGGCGGCAGCACTGCGTCTGGCCGGCAAGAGGATAATGGCGGTGGTGAAGAGCGAGGACAGCTTAAAGCAACTGGCCCTATTTGCACGCTCCAGGCAGATGCAGATATATCCCGTTGTCTCGGCCTTTGAGGCGCGAGAGATCATGCCGGGCCGTTTTGATGCCGCAATTTTAGATCTGGAGGTTGCAGGGGCTGCCGAGCTGGCGGAGGAAATGGAAGAGTACCTTCCCATAATCTCTCTTGCCCTGCCCGGCCGGCCGGGGGTGAAGGGGAGCACACTGGCCAAGCCGATCACGCAGAGCAGCATCGGCTTCGTCCTGAAGGAGGCTCTCATGCCCCGCAATCATAAGAAGAGGTGGACTGCATGCCGCGATAGGCAGCATCACGGATCTGAAGATACTGCTGGCAGAGGATAACGCCGTCAACCAGAAGGTTGCGCGTCTAATGCTGAAAAAACTGGGCTACAGGGCGGATGTGGTCTCCAACGGCCGGGAGGTTTTGCAGGCTCTAGAGCTGCAGAGCTATGATGTGATCCTCATGGACGTGCAGATGCCGGAGATGGACGGCCTGGAGGCCACCCGTGCCATTCTGGATTTGAAATTGAAAAAGAGGCCGAAGATCCTGGCCATGACGGCTTATGCGCTGGAGGGGGACCGGGAAAGGTGCCTGGCCGCCGGCATGGACGGCTATATCTCCAAGCCGGTGCAGCTCGATGAGCTGAGAAATGCTCTGCAAGAGCTGCAGGATTTCCCTCTCTCCGAAGGAAAGGTCTGCTAAGACCGGCTGCTAAGGCGCCTTGATGATCACGTCCTCCAGGGGCCGCCGGGGGCTGGGCCGCATGGGCCTGGCCATTCCCAGGGAAAAGAGAAGCTGGGGATAGCCGAGGTTGACGAGGGACTTCAACTCATCTCTCAGATCGGGGAGGCCGATGGGCTGGCTGAAGAAGGATGCCCTCACATCGTAACTGGTGGCGCGAAGCAGCAGCTTCTCCAGGGCAACGCCGCATAATGTCCAGGTCAGCTTATCATCCTGATCGCTGCAAAGGACGGCCAGGGTAGAGCAGCCGTGAATGAGCATCGAGTCCCGGTAGATGACCGGCCGGGAGAGGTCGAATTCCTTAAAGGCGGCGGGAAATCCCAGGGAGATGGCACCCGGCACGCCGAAGGTGTAGAGCGGCATGCCGTCCGGCTCAGCCGTCCAGTTATTGCGCAGCCACTGTCCAAGGTTCTGGCGAAATTCTTTTTTGGCCAGCTGGATCTGATGGGCGCGGGAGACCAGATCCGCCATCTTAACCCTGGCCTCCTTATCTTGAAAGAAGCTGAGGTGAAGGCCGGGGAGATTTATGCTCTTTTCAATCTCCATTAAAGCGGTCCGGCTGATTGTGGCATTTTCATAGCGGTCTTTGGTGGTGTGGCGTCTTTGGATCTGAGGGAAGAGATCGTCCGCCATGCCCTGCCCCGGGCGGGCCAAAAGCCGCACCTCGGCCACCAGATCGCTCTCCTGGCCGAGGGGGAAGTAGCTGATTTGCGGGGCAAAGCCGAAATGCTCTGCGGCGACGGTCAGATTGGTGATGGCGCAGCCCACGCTCATGTAGAGGGTGCGGTTGCTGGGATCGACAAAGGGCAGACTTCGGCTCAGATCTGCGAAGACGGAAACCGTGCCCTCGCCAATGGAAAACTTCCAGGGCTGGGTGTTGGGGCCGGAAGGAGCTAAAATGGCATAGCGCAAAAGAAACTTGAGCTTCTCCTCCATAGCGGCGTCTGCAGGGTAGTCGGACTGCGATACCTCCCAGGCCTGATAGTTTTTAGCGGTCAATTGCGATCCTCTCCTGAAAGAAAATTAGGCCGCTATTGGCATATAGCTTTTCGCCATATCTTTATGCTCAGGCATCAAACTCTTTTATCTATCAGATACACTATTGTACACTATCTACCAGGAGGCGGTCTGGAATTGAAAAGCACAGTTTATTTTGCCGGGGTCAGGACGAGAAGCTTTGCGGACAACAAGCAGAACAGGATCACGGCGCTCTTTGATGCGGCGGGGCTGGGCCAGGCGGTAAAGAAGGGCGACCTTACCGCCATCAAGATCCACTTCGGCGAACTGGGAAACGATTCTTATGTGAATCCGGTCCTGGTGCGGCCCATTGCCGAGAAGATCCGGACACTCGGGGGCAAAGCCCTTTCTCACCGATACCAATACCCTTTACGGAGGAAGCCGGGCCAATGCCGTCGATCATCTGCAAACGGCAGAACTGCACGGCTTTGGCCGGACGGTGGCCGGAGCGCCGGTCATCATCGCCGATGGGCTGCAGGGCGACAACTTCCGGGAGGTTGCCATTGACGGAAAGCATTTTCGCCACGTCAAGATCGCAGCGGAGGTCGCCTCCGCCGACAGCTTGATCGTGGTATCTCACTTCAAGGCCCACCTGCCGGCCGGCTTTGGCGGGGCCATAAAGAACTTGGGGATGGGCTGCGCTCCGGCGCTGGGCAAGGCAGAGCAGCATTCGGCGAAGCCTATCTTCAACGCCGAGATTTGCAGCGGCTGCCAATCCTGCATGGAAAACTGCCCGAAGCAGGCCATCACAGTGGAAAAGAGGATCACGGCCATCAATTACCAGCTATGCACCGGCTGCGGCAAGTGCCTGCGCCTCTGCCCGACTCATGCCCTGGACTTCGACTGGCTGGTAGAGGTGCCGCCCTTCCTGGAGAGGATGACGGAGTATGCTCTGGGGGCGGTCAGGGGCAAGGAGGGGCGGGTGGGCTTCTTCAACTTCCTCCTGAACATCACCCCCGACTGCGACTGCGTGCCCTGGTCCGATGCTCCTATCGTGCCGGACATCGGCATCCTGGCCTCCTGCGATCCGGTGGCCATCGACCAGGCCAGCTTCGATCTGGTCAACCGGCAGACTGGCCTCACAAATTCGCTTCTGCAAAAGAATCGCGCCCCCGGCGAGGACAAGTTCCTGGGCCTCTGGGAGAGCACGCGGGGCGATATTCAGACGGAATATGGAGAGAAGATTGGCCTCGGCTGCAGAGATTACCGGTTGATTGAGATTTGATGAGGAATAGAAAGCGAATAAAATAAAAATTAAGAAACAAACGAGATGAGACACTATGAAGGTAGTTGCATTCAACGGCAGCCCTCGCCAGGAGGGCAATACCGCCACTCTCCTGGGCGTGGTTCTTATGGAGCTGCATAGCCAGGGAATCGAGACGGAACTGGTGCATCTGAAGGGGCCCCTCTCCGGCTGCATCGCCTGCTTCCAATGCTTTGAGAAGAAGGACGGGCGGTGCGCCCAGAAGAAGGATATGATAAACGAATGCATCGAGAAGATGAGTGGAGCGGATGGGATCATCCTCGGCTCGCCCACCTACTTTGCCGACCTGACGCCCGAGCTGAAGGCCCTCATCGACCGGGCCGGGTTTGTGGGAAAGGCCAACGGGGATATGTTCAAGCGCAAGGCGGGCGCGGCTGTGGTGGCTGTGCGCCGGGCCGGGGCCATTCACGTCTTCGACTCCATCAACCACTTCTTCCTCATCAGCCAGATGATAATCGCCGGCTCCAGCTACTGGAATATCGGCATGGGGCTGCAGGAGAAGGATGTGGAAAAGGATGGAGAGGGAATAGAGACTATGAGGACGCTGGGGCAGAATATGGGATGGCTCTTGAAGAAGATCAAAGAGCAATGAGGATCTCATGCCCCTGGACTATGAGATGCTGGTTGCAGCAAACATTGTGCTGCAATTGGTTCTGACCGCCGCCCTCGCTTTTGCCGTCTTCCTGGCCAAAAAGAAGGACTTTCAGAGACACTGCCTGGTTTTGCGGCTGGCCGTCCTGGCCCAGATTGCCGCCATCCTGGCATTGATGTCCCCGGCAATGGGCCCCATCCTGGAGCCGGGCCGGCCCAACGATCTCTTCCGGGCCGAGGTGCTGGTGCATCACGGCCTGGGCCTGGCGGTGGTGCTGCTCTGGGCCTACATCAATCTGGTTTTCCTGGGCCGCATAAAGGCCCGGCTGCCTCCCCGCCGGGCCATGCAGGCGGCGACCGGCTTTTGGGCTGCGTCCCTTATTATGGGATTTCATATCTACCTGATACTGTATTATTGAACTTTGCCCCGGATAATTATCATCAATGGCGCGAAGAGGCGAGAGTCAATGGCCAGCAAAACCTTGCTCTTTCCTCTTCGCCACAGTCTCACTCCAGCCACCGGTAGCCCGGGTCTTTGACCTTGTTGAAATTGCGGATGAGATCTGCGGCGTCCTTTCGGTTGAAGTTGGATTCCATCATCCTGGTGCAGACAAAGCGAAGAGCAATTTTCTGCATTTTGATATCAGTGCTGTCTTCCGGTTTTGAAGCCAGCCCGAACGTCTCGAAAAGATGCTCCTTCTCGTTCATATGAGCGCTTTTGCCCCATTTGCCGAACATCTCCGCTGCCTGATTCAGAAGATCCTGATCAAATGCCTCGGGGAGCATCATGCCTTCAAACTGCTGCAAGAATTCGTCCTTTCTCAAAATGATCGACCCCTATTAAATAAGCGGTCTGATGGGATTTATCAGTAATGGCTCAATATGGCCTGGAATTTGAATCTGCCGGAATTTCGTGTTTCACTGAACCGATTCACAAAGGTCACGAAGAATAAAAACCATTATCAACCGCATTGGGCTTGGGCCAAAATGCCAGCCGAAATATGGATTGCTATTTGATGGATGCTAAAATAAAAAAATAGTAGCCAGGACTTAAATATATACCGCAGTTCCCGGCTCCACATTGATGATCTTCAGAACGCCTCTCTGGAAATACATGTTCTTCGGATAATTGAACTGGCCGTCGTATACCCTTATGGCGTGATTCTGGTTGCCTACCACATTGAAGCTGAATCTTCCATCCAGGGGATCGCCGCCCGTCCCTTCCACACCGATCAAAACCTCATCCAGATAGACCTGATAGCCCCTCATTCCCTGGGACTGAATGGTAACCGGAGTGTCTCCAGATGCAATGCCTGTTGGAACAGCACCTGCCGGGGCAGTTCCCGTCGGGACAGCACCCGTTTGGGGTGGATAGGTGGTGGCATACGTCTGGTAAGAGGTCGAAGTGCCGGTGCCGGTCTGGACTAAACCGCTGGTGGTGGTCTGGCTGTAGCCGACGGGGGGCTGATTGCCGGCAGGCGGCTGATTGCTGGCAGGCGGCATATCGGGCGGAAGCATTTGGCCTGCGACGGGAGCCTGCTGAGTCGGTGGCGCCTGGCTGATCACATCGACGATGATGGCGTTGCTGGGCTGATTGTTGAGCACGAAGAGCAGAACGTGCCTGCCCACTTTGTCCGCCATGAAGTTAATGCTGTTGTAGCCGGAGTAGAAGTTGACGCGCTTGCTGGTTATATTCAGGGAATCCGTCTGAATAATCTCATAATAATCTGCCTGGCCGCCCGCGGGAGCGAAAGCGATGAACTGCATGCCGGTTCCTGCCGGAACAATGGCGTACTGGGACCAGTCGAGGCCCTTCTGGATCCACAGCTCATTGCCCCTGGTGGAGGCTATGGCCGATTGATACTGGTTGTATGTGACCTCCCGGCCGCTGCCGTAGTAGATCTTGGAGGGCATCTTATGGGTGACATCGATCTTCACCGGCGTAAATCCGCCGATAATGGGCACGCTGGTGTTGATGAAAAACTCGGAGAAGAAGGAATAGGCGCTGCTGGTGTCCTCGAACTCCGGGCCGAACCACGGGCCGCTTATCTCGGTTCCCGTGCCATCGATGCCAAACAGGCTGTCCACAAACTGCTCGTTGAAGGCTCCTCCGGTCATGTCAATTGACTGCAGCAGGGACAAGCCCGCCTGCGCACTTGCCGCTCCGGCGCCCAAAAACAGGGCGAGAAGACATAAGCATAAGCCATTAAATTTCATTATTCAAACCTCACTGGCGCCACATCAGGCAGTATATTATTTAGCTTTACGTCTCGCAAAAGCCTCATCTGAATCTCATATAAATCCGTCTGGACGGGCAGGGCGCTAAAGGGCCGCGAAATATGCCTCGAAAAAAACAATGCGGACAGCAATTCTGCGCGAACCAATTGGCTCCTCGCCTTTTTCGCCTGGGCTAGGGCAAATGAATCTGCCGCCTCTGATGGTCGTTTTTTTGTGCGCTCTTTCACCCAAAGTCCGAAAGTAGGACCGGGGCGGTTTTCAGTAGGTGGCCAGTAGCCCCCATCTGTTCAGCCTGCCTTCTTCACGGCTTGCCAGATCCGTGATCCGCAGCGTCCATTTGCCCTTAAGAGACTGGCCGAGCAAAGCAGCTAGAGAGGACTTTGCCTGGGAATCATAGCTCTTCTGGATGTCTTGCTTGCCTATGCCGGTGCGATTGTGCAAAACGGCTCTCCTGCCGGCCGGAGAGAGCAGATCGACCCTCAGGTTGGAGATGTTGCTGTGGCTCAGGTCTATTTCCACTACCAGCCTCTTCACCCTGCCCTCCTGCTCGAAAAAGACGGCATCTTCCAGGCCCAGAGGGCTATTGTCCGGGATGGGCTCGCCGCAAAGAGAGGAGGCTTTTGCTACCCTTTCCATCTTCTCCTGCCCTATCACAAATGAGATGACCCGTCCGGGCTCTGTGATATTGGATATCTGCAGGCCGCAGTCCGAGCCGTCCCATAAGACCGAAGCGGGCCTGGTGTCATGGCTGAGTGCGATTCCCTCCACCCTGCCAAAAAGATCTCTTTCGTCACCCATGCTGCGATTGGTCTCCAGGTCGAAGCTGCCGTCTGCCTGAAGCAGGCCGCACTGGTAATGCCGGGAGGCGGAGCCGCCCTGCCACTCATTTGAGCCCATGCTATCGCAGTGATAGACGGCCAGGCCGCTGGCGGGAATGGAGGCATCAAGATCAATCCCGCAGCGGTTCTCCACTAAGAAATACTCATTTATCTTGCCGGTCTCGTAAATCATGGCCCTGCCGTAGTCCCCATGAACTGCCTGGTACTGGCCGGGCTGGTTGATGGCAATCCTATCGCACCATCCCACCAGGTTTCGCAAAAAGGCGCAGACAGGTGACGGTGTCCTTCCTTCATCGTTATGATTTCCTGCGCTCATGAGGCAGAAGTAGCCCAGGCCTGCGCTCTTCTCGAAGTCGCCGTCTCGATTGCCGTAATCATAGAGGTCCGGCCAGCGGCAGAGCATGTGGCCGCTCTCATGGCAGAAGGTTCCGATGGAGAGGTCCTCCTTGCTTCTGCCCATGCTGGAGAGCATATAAAATTGGGTCTTCATATCTTTGTACTTGAGTTCTATGAAATGGTTATGAGGCCAAAGCTGTCCCAGGTATTGGGTCTGGCCGGCATAAAGAAAGCTCATGGCGTCGACAATGCCGGCATTTTGCGAGTCGAACTTCTCCAGCTCCAGGCCTTCTTGCACGGCCAGATCGAGCGCCTCCTTGACGAGCAGGTTTTTCGTATAGTATTGGCGGCTTTGCTTCAGGGTTACCGGCCCGGCTACCTCGTTGGTATAGTCCAGCTTGCCGCCGGACATGAGGCGGAAGTACTCGCGCACGGAGCAGAAGTTGCCGTTCTCATGGTAGTCTCTGCCATTGAGGAGGAGATCGACATCCTCACGAGTGACGGCGCTCTTCACATCCTTAAACTGGACCAGCACCGTCAGGCCCCTTATCTCGCCCTCGCAGACCCGCCGCCCTTCTAAAAGCCCCTTCTCCGCTCCAAAGGTCCTGAGGTTCAGGCTGGGCCGGGAGGGTGATGGAGGATTCGTCCCGGCAGATCTCGCCCTGAACTTGCGGTTTCTCACCTCTTCCGACTCTTTAAAATGGCGGCGGACACCTTTGGGCGGGATTTGCATAGCGTCCACACCGCTGGAGACGAACTCGCCCGAGATCAGGAAAGCATAGCAGTAAAGTCCGTGATCCTGGTCGTAGACCACGCTGTAGCCGTCCATATTCTCATGCCGGGAATAGAACTCATCTCCATAGACCCGCAGTCGCACCTCGGGCCCCTTCTCCTGGGAGAAGGTCAGATACTCTCCAAATATCGAACTCATGGCAGATCAGACTTAAGGATGCTTTTCGCCGGAAATGCGAGGCTCAATTTAAAATGGTGTTCTCATATGACTATTTAATTATTTTCTGCATCAAAAAAAGCTAAGAACGGTTTTACTTGCGCCCTATCCCCTTCTCCATGGCCTCTTTCGCGAGCCTGATGGCGCATAGCTCCGAGCACATGGTGCAGGTATCCGTCTCCACGCCCCTCCGGTGCCGGATCTGCTTTGCTCTGGCCGGATTTATGGCCGCCGCAAATTGCCCTTCCCAGTTGAGATCGGCGCGCGCCCTGGCCATCTGCAGGTCCCACTCCCGCGCCCTCTCCCGCACGCCGGGGCGGGTGAGGTCAGCGGCATGAGCGGCTATGCGCGTCACATAGGTGCCCTCGATCACATCCTCCCGGGTGGGAAGGTCCAGGTGCTCGGAGGGGGTGGTGGCGCAGAGAAAGTCCGCACCCGCCATGCCCGCAATCACTCCGCCCATGGCGGCGGTGATGTGGTCGTAGCCGGGAGCAATGTCGGTCACCAGCGGGCCCAAAAGGTAGAGGGGCGCTCCCTGCGTCAAATGCTTCATGGCCTTAACGCTGGTCTTTATCTCATCGGCGGGCACATGCCCCGGCCCCTCCACCATGGCCTGCACGCCTGCCTCTCGGGCGCGCTTGACAAGCTCGCCCAGCATGATGAACTCCATGTACTTGGCCCGGTCCGAGGCATCCTCAATGCAGCCGGGGCGAAGCCCGTCGCCCAGAGAGAGCGTCAGCTCATGCTCCCTGGCCATCTCCAGAAGATAGTCGTACTCAGCGTAGTAGGGATTGTCCTCGCCCGTCTCGCTGATGTACTTCATGGTCAGGGAGCCGCCCCGGCTGACCACGCCCAGGACGCGCGGGTCGTTGGCCAGCCGCTCCAGGCTGTTCTTGTTCACGCCCACGTGCACGGTGACGAAGTCCACGCCGTCTTTGGCATGCTTTTCCAGAGCATTGAAAAATCCCTGGCTTGTCAGGTCCTTCTTGACGGCAGCATTGTAGAGGGGCACAGTGCCCACCGGAACGCTCACCGCATCCAGGATCCTGCGCCGCAATGCGTCCAGATCCCCGCCCGTGGACAGGTCCATCACCGCATCTGCGCCTGCGGCCACCGCAGCCAGAGCCTTTTCCACCTCTGCCTCAGGAGAGTCGAGGCTCTGTGATGTGCCCAGGTTCACATTGACCTTGGTGGTGAGCATCTCGCCTATGCCCATGGGCACGAGCCCTTCCCTGCGGATGTTCCCCGGCACGACGGCTCGCCCCGCCGCCACCAGCCCGGCCAGCTTTGCCGGCTCCATTCCCTCGCGCCTGGCCGCGGCCTCTATCTGAGGGGATATGCGCCCCTTCTTTGCCTCTTCTAGTATTGTCATTGATACCAACTAATATATTGTAAGAGCGAAAATTCGCTTCGCAGGTGTTTATCTCATGGTTGAAGTGCATAAGGTTAGCGGTGCGGCCTTCGATGGCAATGTCTACCTGATCCTGGACAGGAGGCCCATTTTGGTGGACACGGGCATGATGGCCGGCCCGACCCTAAAAAATATCAAGAAATTCATCGATCCCGGCAAGATCGAGATGATCGTTCTCACTCACTGCCACCACGACCACTCGGGAGCGGCGCCAGCCCTCAAGGAGGCGACGGGAGCGCGGCTCCTCTTAAGCGAGAAGGAGGCGGGAGCGGTGGGAGACGACATGGCCTCTGTAGCCTATCTCTTCGGCCAGCAGGCAGCCGATTATAAGGTGGATGAGACCCTCAAGGAGGGCATGGTGCTGGACATTGGTGAGTGGAAGCTGCGGGTCCTGGAGACGCCCGGCCACTCTTTGGGCAGCCTCTGCCTCTACGAGGAGGAGGAGAAGGTGCTCTTCTCCGGAGACACCGTCTTTCCCGATGGAAATATCGGCAGGACGGACATGTTCGGCGGCAACACGCCGGAGCTGGTCCGGTCCATAGAAAGGCTGACGGCACTGGACGTAAAAACCATGTATCCCGGACACATGGAGGTAACCAGTCGCGATGTAAACAGGCAGATTCAAATGAGCCTGAGGTTCGCAAAGAGTGTGCTTTAAGTGATTTGACGAGAAGCCAAAGCAAAGCAAATAAAAAAAAATCCGGAATCAATGCTTATGACTGATAAAAATGATCTGAAAGAAAGGGAATCGCAGGCCATCATCCAGACCTACGCCCGCCAGGATGTCCTCCTCGTGCGCGGCAGCGGCGCTCGCGTCTGGGACTCGGACGGCAAAGAGTATCTGGACTTCGTGGCCGGCATCGCCGTGAACAACGTGGGCCACTGCCACCCGACGGTGGTCGAAGCGGTAGCCAGGCAGGCGGAGACGCTCATTCACACCTCCAACCTCTACTACACGGAAAATCAGGTGCTTCTGGCTGAGGAGCTGAAGGCTCTCACCGGCATGAAGAGGGCGTACTTTTGCAACTCCGGTGCCGAGAGCGTGGAGGCGGCCCTGAAGCTCACCCGCCGCGCCAACGGCAGATCGAAGATCGTGGCAGCCGAGCGCGCCTTTCACGGCCGCACCCTGGGGGCTTTGGGCACCACCTACAAAACGGCATATCGCGAGCCCTTCCGTCCCCTCAATGAGGCGACCTTCATTCCCTACAACGATGTGGAGGCCCTCAAGGCGGCTGTGACCGGCGAGACGGGAGCCGTGATCCTGGAGCCGGTGCAGGGTGAGGCGGGAGTCTATGTGGCAGACGCGGATTTTCTGCGCGCCGCGCGCCAGATATGCGATGATAAGGGCGCACTGCTCATCTTCGACGAGGTGCAGACCGGCTTTGGGCGCACGGGAAAGTGGTTTGGCAAAGATCATTTCAAAGTTATGCCTGACATCATGACCCTGGCCAAAGCCATGGCCGGAGGCCTGCCCATCGGAGCCATGCTGGCATCCGGCGCAGCCGCGGAGGTTCTGCAGAAGGGCGACCACGGATCCACCTTTGCCGGAGGCCCCCTCATCTGCGCCGCGGCACTGGCCGTCATCAGGGTCATAAAAGAGGAGAAGCTGGTGCAAAGGTCTGAGGAGATGGGCGCATACCTTCGCGGCCGGCTGGAAAAGCTCGCGCCCCGCGAGATTCGCGGCCTGGGACTGATGGTGGGCCTGGACCTCGACTCGGACTGCAAGGCCCTGGTGGAAAAAGCCCTGCAAAAGGGAGTGCTGATCAACAGCACTGGCGAGCACACATTGCGCCTCATTCCGCCCCTGGTGGTCGGCAGGGAAGAGATCGACAGAGTGGTGAAGGTCATTGCAGAATCACTCTGATTCCTGGCGGCAAGGCAAGCTTCGGCCGGCTTTAAGCCAGCTCAGGCCCTATGTGGCCGGCAAGGGCTTTGGCGAGATCTCCCGCAAATACGGCCTAGCTTTGGAAGCGATCGTGAAGCTGGGCAGCAACGAGAATCCCTACGGCCCGAGCCCGAAGGTGGCAGCGGCCCTGGCCTCCATCTCCCCGGAGAGATACCCCGAGCCCGAGGAGCTGATAGCCGGCCTCTCCGCCTATACCGGCTTTCCTGAGGAGATGATAGTGATCGGGGCGGGCATGGACGGGGTTATGGACACCCTGACCCGGCTCTTTCTGGAGAGGGGTGACAGGACCTTCATTCCCACTCCCACCTTCAGCTACTATGAGATTCTGACCATTACTGCGGGAGGCGTGCCCATCTTCTCGCCTCGCGGGCCGCAGTTTGAGGCCGCCACGAATGTGCCGGAGGAGGCAAAGATGAGTTTTATCTGCTCGCCAAATAATCCCACCGGCAATGTGACAAGCGAGCAGGAGCTTTCTGCCCTGCTGGAGAGCACGGACGGCATTGTTTTTCTGGACGAGGCTTATGTGGAATTTGCCGATAGGAGTCTCATCCGCCTGGTGGATAGCTACGACAACCTGATCGTGGGCCGGACCATGTCCAAAGCCTTTGGCCTGGCCGGCATGCGCCTGGGCTACGCCGTGGCGCCCCGCTGGATCGCAGATCAATACAAAAGAGCAGCTCCGCCCTTCTACGGCATCAGCTGCGCCTCGGTGGCAGCCGGAGTGGCAGCGCTGGATGATGTTCCTTTCATGAAAGGGTCGGTAGAGAAGATATTATCCGAGCGGCAGCGGCTGCAAAAGGAGATAAAGTCGCACCCCTCCCAGGCCAACTTCCTTTACCTGGAGACGGAGCTTGCATCCGATGCATTTGTGGAGAAATTTCTGGCCAGGGGCATCATCATTCGCGACTGCCGCTCCTTCCGGGGAGCGGGCGAGCATCATGCCCGCGTGACCGTGGGAACGCCTTATGAGAACGACCGCTTCCTTTCCGCCTTTCGGGAGATATGCGGCTAGCCCTCACCGGTACCCCGGGCACGGGAAAGACCACTATTGCCGGGCTCTTGCCTTATCCCGTCATCGACATCAATGCCCTGGTGAAGGGGGGCATGAATTTTGGCTTGGATGCACAGAGGGGCTGCCTGGAGGCGGACATGGATGCCCTGGCCGGGCATCTGGCCGGGCATGATTCAGAGGATATCCTCATCCTGGAGGGCCATTTCTCCCATCACTTTGCCGATTGGTCAATAGTTTTGCGGCTGCACCCCTCCGAGCTTGAGGCGCGGCTTGCCGCCCGAGGCTACCCTGCCCAAAAAATCAGGGAAAACCTGGAGGCAGAAGCTCTTGATGTCGTTTTGGTCGAGGCGGTGCAGCTTTGCCGTCGGGTCGATGAGATTGATACCACCGGAAAGAGCCCCCAGCAGGTGGCAGATCTCGTAAAAGGAATAATCCAGGGAAGGCTTTGGCTTGCACCCGGCCAGGTGGACTGGCTGAATGATTTTTTCGGCTGATTTCAGTCATCAACGGGCATGGTCTTTGCTTTGCATAGCTGCGGCTTTGCAGAGAGCAGGGGAGGGATGCTGCCAACATCCAGAAGGCTGCCCATACGGCTGGCCGCCTTTTCCAGAAAGGCGAGAGAAGGCGTGTCGTTTTCGTCATTGCAGCCGATTACAAGCACGCCCCCCGGCTGGATGCCACAGGTTATAGGCGCCGATATCCATTTTCGAGGCGAGCCTTCCGATTTGTGAGCCTTTGCCGATCCGAGAAGAAGGCCGCATTCCGTGCCCTTGATGAACTCGATGAGATCCTCGACAGGCCCATGCAGTGCCCGCAGCACCAGGCCGCTCTCTTCCTGGAGAAATATGCCCCCCACCTCGGCGCCAACCATGCCCACTATGATGCTGGCCAGTGCATCGGCCAGCTTCTTGTCTAAATCTCCCGTCGGCGGCAAACAGCTCTCCAATATACCGTCAATGGCGGAAAGCTCCCGGTTGTCCCGCATAATTTCAATTTCCAGCTCCTTTCTCGCGGTTATGTCCAGGAGATTGCCCATGATGGCTCTTTTGCCCTCATACTCGATGGGAACGGTGCGAAACTCAATCCAGCGGCAGGTTCCATCTTTGCGCTGCACCTTCGACTCATAAACCGGTACATTGGACAGCCAATCGCGCTCCAGGCGGCTGACGCACTGCATATCATCGGGCTTCACGAGCTGCCAGAAGGGCAGGCCAAGCAGGCTCTCTGCGGAGCAGCCGAAGATCTCGCCAAGCTTTGGATTGACCAGCCGGAAGGCACCATCCTGCAGTATATAAATACCTGCCAGGGCGTTCTCCACAATGTTCCTGTGGATTCTCTCCGACCTCTCGATCTGCTCGCTCATCGCCATTTCGTTGGCCTTATGCCTGGCCTCCTGGATGAGGTTCTCAAAGACATAAGGAAGGCTCTTGAAGCTCTCCAGGCTTTTGACCACATACTTGGTGGCCCTGTTCTCGAAAGCCACCACCGCCATATCTGTGGTGCCGTGACCTGAAACCATGACCACGGGAATATCAGGATCAATCTTTCTGATCTTCACCAGGACATCCAGGCCCCCAATGCCGGGCAATACCAGGTCCACGGAGATCAGATCATAGACGGTGACTGCGATCATCTCCAGCCCCTCCTCTCCCGAGGCGGCAAAGTCCAAGAAAAATTCGTCATGCTTTCTGAAACCAATTCTGATCAGTTCGGCATGCTCTGGATCATCTTCGATAACGAGAATGCGAAATGGCCCTACCGTAAGAATCCTCCCCTGCTTAAAATAAGAATAATTGATTTGCATATTTCTACCTTTCTACACGGAGCCACATTTATACTGTGTAATATTTGAAAATAATTAAAAAAGGTTGACAAGATACCGCACCGACCGCCATAGATTTAATAGCCTGCAAACGCATAAAGTGGACAGGATGAAACTTAGCATTGCTCTATTTCTCTTGCTTCTCGTCACCTCCTGCCAGGCCAAGACCCTTCTTGTCGACCCAGGCGGATCAGGAGATGCTAAGACGCTTTTGGCCGCGATACGTCTGGCCAGCTCAGGAGATGTCATTCAAATCCTGCCCGGAAATTACGCAGGAGCAATTTTGGACAAAAGCCTGAACCTCTCCGGCCTGGGCCCTGTAGTCCTGGAAGGATCGTTGCTCGTCACAGCCCCGGACTGCAGGGTCTCAGGCATTTTTATAAAGGCCCAGGGAAAAGATGCTGCCGTCACTCTCGCCTCCCTGGACGGTCAGCTGCGCAGCTGTGTCGTGCAGGGGATCGCGACGGGCATCAGTATGACCGGAGAGAACAATTCCATATTGGAAAGCCGGATCGATTCACCACAGGCTTTAGAGATCTTCGGCGCGAAAAACCGGATTCTTCGCAGCAACATCTCGGGCAGCACGGCAATCAGGATAAATAAGACCTCGCAGGCATTGATCTCAGAATGTAAAATCTCAGCCCTGCATGGAGTTCTGATTGAGGATTCCAGCAGGAACATAGTCGCAAATAATACATTTTCTGGAAATGGATTTGCAGTGGTGCTCTCCCGATCTGAGGGCAATGAAGTCACCCGTAACAACCTTTCCAGCGGCTACGTGAGCGGTCTTGATCTGGTCGATTCCAGAAGCAATAACCTGACGAATAACCACATAACCGGCGAAAAGGTGGGCATAAGCCTGAGGGGATCGCAAGACTGCAATGTCTCCGGCAACATATGTCTGAAAAATGAGAGGGCAGGAATATTTGGCGATGGGGCCTATCAAAACCGTTTAGAGGGCAATATTCTCTCCGAGAACGGCAACGGTATCCTTCTTCAGAGCTCGGCGGAAAACCTGCTCATCGCCAACCAGGCATCGCGCAACATCTACGGAGTATCTCTGCGCTCCAGCACGAAAAACATGCTGAGGGAAAACGTCCTTCTGCAAAACACTTATAACCTGCGTGTGGAATCAGGCCCGAACTCGATTGGGTCGCAAAACCATGAATTTTTCGTGCAGGACATTGATCCAGAGCAATCTGGCAGACGATAGGCCGGTCATTTACCTGGTAGGAAAATCCGATTCAATGGTGCCGGAAGACTGCGGCTTTCTGGGGCTTGTCTCCTGCCGGAATATGCACGCCGCCAACCTCAGCATAAAAAACAGCAGCACAGGCGTGCTTCTGGTCAATTCCAGCAACTGCAAGATTCAAGACAGCACAGTCTCCCGGGCGGAAAACGGATTTCTCCTTCTGGACAGCGCCGGCTGCCTGATATCCGGCTGCCGGGCAGCCGACTGCAAGACGGGCTTTAGGGCAGCAACATCGTCCGGCTGCCAGTTTGCTCGCATCGAGGCCCTCAATTGCTCAGAGGAGGGCTTCCGGGCGGACGGGGCGCAGAGCCTCGGCCTGTTGAAGTGCAAAGTGCAGTCCTCCAAAAGCGGCATAGCCCTTCATGGCAGCCAGCTGTGCAGGATTCAAGACTGCAGCGCCAGCCAAAATAAGGAGGAAGGAATGCTTCTCAGCAAATCCCACAATTGCTCTCTTATGGCAAATGCCGCATCCTTCAATGATCGAGGCATATCCCTGGTGGGCAGCAACTCCTGTTTCCTGCAGGCAAATAACGCCAGCACGAATGCGAAAGACGGCATATCTTTGGAGCAGCTAGCGGAGGGCGACGTGCAGAACAACACTGCCCTGAGAAATGGCCAGGGCATCTATATCCAGTCCTCAAGCAATCTGGACATCACGGCCAATGTCCTTGGGGAGAACAGCCGCTTCGGCCTTCGCATGAGCAGCTCCCAAAACTGCAGCGTCATCGGAAACAATATCCACAATAACCAGATTGCCGGCGCCAATTTAGTGGACTGTTCTGATAATTTGCTCTATCATAACATCTTCGCGAATAATGGCATCCAGAATGCTGCCGACAACGGGCAAAACCGGTGGGATGGCGGGCCAGAGACGGGCGGCAATTACTGGAGCGACCATGATGTCTCCGGCAATCCGGCAGGTGTGGCGCGCCAAATTCCGGGCGGGGGGGTTGATCGTTATCCTTTCCAGGACCCAGGAGGGTGGCTTTGATGGATCAAACGGATCTGAACCTGCTCAAGATCGCCCAGGATGGAGTAATGCTGACCGAGCGTCCCTATCTGGTACTGGGTGAGAAGCTCTGCATATCCGAGCGGGAGGTAATAGACCGCCTGCGCGCACTACAAGAGGAGGGCATAGTTCGCCGTTTTGCCGCCACCATCGGCCACCGGGCTCTGGGAATTGTGGCCAACGCGTTGATCGCCTGGAAGGCGGCCCCCGAAGATGTGGAAAGAGCAGGCGAGATTTTTGCCGCAGAAGAGGAGGTCACCCACTGTTACGAGAGGGCTGCGTCCCTGGATTGGCCTTACAATCTCTATACCATGATCCACTCCAAAAGCCGGGAAGAGTGCTTGATTATTGCCGATCGGCTTATGCAAAGATCGGGATTGAAAGATTACAGGGTGCTCTTCAGCGACCTTGAGTACAAAAAAACCTCTGCCAGGATCTAATTGAGGCGGACAATGGCCGAAGGGAAAAAGAACGAAAATAGCGAAAAAAGGACAAACAGGCCGCTCTTGCCCCTTTTTCTGGATTTAGGAGCCAGGCTTGTGGTGATTTTCGGGGGAGGCAGCGTCGGCGAGCGCAAGGCCGGGCTGTTTTCCTGCTATGGGCCGGTGAAAGTTTACTCTCTTGATTTCTCTGCCGGGCTCCTGGAAATGGAAAAGGATCCGGAAAGGCAGATTGAGCTGGCGAAGTGCGACCTGCACCAGGGCTTTGCCGGATATCTGGAGGGGGCATTCATCGCCATTCCCGCTACCAGCGACTCGGCATTGAATCGCGCCATCGAAGAGGAAGCGGCTATGCAGGGAATTTTTGTGAACAAGGTGGAGGGCGTGGGCGACGTTGTGGTTCCGTCTATTTTGCGAAAGGGCTCCATTGCCGTTGCCATCTCCACGGAGATCCCGGGCCTTACCAAGTACCTGCGCCAACGGCTGGAAGAGGATCTGTCTGAGAACTACCAGGAGATGAGCCGGCTGCTCTCTCAGATAAGAAGGGAGAACAAAGAGCTTGTGCCGGTGCAAAAGGACCGCGCCCGCATTATCCGGCAGATACTGCAGGACGAGGAGGTTTGGAGGCTTTTGGAGGTCTCCTATGAAAAGGCCTATATGAGAGCCCGCTCACATGTTTGCCTTGATGAGCGAGATAGCCTCGATGCTGGTGACACACAGGAAAGCCTCCATTGATGAGATCGAGAAGGCCTGGCATGGAGATGTGCAGACCCTTCTCAAATGGGTGGGCTCGCAGGAAAGGGTGGAAGAGTGCGCCGTACTCAAGACCTGCAACCGCGTCGAGATTTATGTCGTCAGTGAGCGCGGCGAGAAGGTGCTCTTCGACCTGGCTAAAAAAGCACGCGTCTCTTCTCGCATAATCGATTTTCATGATCATGATGAGTCCCTGCTTCATCTCCTGCGCCTGGCCTCCGGCCTCGAGTCCATGATAATCGGCGAGGACCAGATCCTGGGTCAGATGAAGGAGCTGATGCAGATGGCGGCCAGGGCGGGAACTACAGGATGGATGCTGGATACGGCCTTTAAAAAAGCCATTGCTGTTGGCAAAAGGGTCCGGAAGGAGACCTGCATTAATGAGAGGTCCGTATCCGTGGGCTCTGCCGCCGTTGACCTGGCTGAAGAAATTCTGGGAGAGCTTACGGGAAAGTCCGTGCTGGTGATTGGTGCCGGAGATACGGGTGAGCTCATATCCCGGGCTCTTCTGGCCAGAGATATCGGCTCGCTGGCGGTCACCAACCGAACCTACAGCTCTGCCCAGTGCCTGGCCGAGTGCCTGGGAGCGGAGGCCCTGCCCTTTGAAGAGATGAAAATGCGCCTGAAAACGGCCGATGTGGTTATCAGCGCTACCTCAGCGCCCCATTACATCCTGCTCAAAGAGGACATAGAGAAGGCCATGGCGGGAAGAAACGGCAAGCTGCTCATCATAGATATTGCCAATCCCAGGGATGTAGACGAGGCAGCGGCGGAGGTTGCCGGCGTACAGCTGCATAACATTGACAGCCTGAAGAATATCAGCAGCGAGAATATGAAGCAGAGGATGGAGGAAGCCAATCGGGTCGAGGCCATCATCGCGGAAGAGATGAAGCTTCTCAAGGCCAAATACAAGAGAAAGCAGGCGGAAGATCTGCTGGCCGATCTATACTCCAAGGCTGAGGTCATCAAGGACCAGGAGGTCAGGCGGGCCATGAACAAGCTCTCTGCCAGACATACCCTGGGCGAGATCGAGCAGAAGGTGCTGGCAGACATGAGCCATTCCATAGTAAACAAGCTCTTCTCCGAGCCCACCAAGACGCTCAAGCGGGCGGCGGAGCAGGGGGATACCGAGGTTCTTAAAGCTGTAAGCGAGCTGTTCCGGCTGGAGGAAAAGAAATGAGGAGAATGAGGCGGCTGAGAGCGCCGGGGATACGTGAGATGGTAGCGGAGACGGATCTCTCCTGCCAGGATTTGGTGCAGCCCATCTTCGTGGATGAGAGAATATCCGTGCCGAGGGCCATTGAGGCCATGCCCGGCCAGTTCCGGCAGAGCCTGGAGAGCCTTCCGGCAGAGGCGGGCGCCCTGGAGGATCTGGGCGTACCTGCCGTGCTTTTATTCGGCCTGCCCTCCCAGAAGGATGAATTGGGCTCGGGCGCTTACGATGCGCAGGGCATAATTCAGAAGGCGGTTCGCGCCATCAAGGAGACCACCAGCCTGATAGTGATAACCGACCTGTGCCTATGCGAGTATACCAGCCACGGCCACTGCGGCCTCATCCGGGGAGAGAAGGTCCTCAATGATGAGACTTTGCCCTTATTGGGCGAGACGGCAGCAAGCCACGCCGAGGCGGGAGCGGATATCGTAGCGCCCAGCGGCATGATGGATCACATGGTGCAGGCCATACGCTCCGCCCTGGACATGGACGGATACAGGGACACGCCCATACTCTCCTATGCCGCCAAATACGCCTCCACCTTCTACGGGCCCTTTCGCGAGGCGGCGGAATCCGGATTTTCCTTTGGAGACCGCAAGGGATACCAGATGAATCCCGCTAACTTCGCCGAGGCTCTCTGGGAGGTTCAGCTGGATATCGAGGAAGGGGCGGACATGGTCATGGTCAAGCCGGCCATGCCCTATCTGGATGTTCTGCGCGCCGTAAAGGACATGTTCGGCATGCCCACCGCCGCATACCAGGTCTCGGGCGAGTATTCCATGATCGCGGCTGCGGCGCAAAACGGCTGGCTGGATGAGAGGGCGGCCTTTCTGGAGGCGCTCACCTGCATCAAGAGGGCGGGCGCGGATATGATCATCACCTACTGGGCCAAGGAGTATGCCCGACTCGGGCTCTAGGAAGATCCAATGCCCCGATCCATCAGGACGATCTATTTCCAGCCAGATTCTGCGGCGTTTTGACCAACAGATATATCATCCAGAAAAATCATTTTAAAAACGTTACATTTTCGTCGATTCAAAGAGATTTGTTGAGATGTTTTTTGTAGCGAGGTTTTCGGTTCTTTGAATCGATACAAAAGGCAGTGAATTCAAATGTTTGAGAGAAAATACGATAATAGCGGTAGCAGCAGCGGTAGAAGCAGCTACAACAGCGGTCCCAGAGAGATGACAGATGTAACTTGCTCAGAATGCGGCAAGCAAACCCAGGTTCCCTTCAAGCCGGACGGATCCAGGCCGGTCTACTGCAGCGAGTGCTATCAGAAGCACAGGCCTGCCCGGGCACCTGGACGATATTGAATCGATTTGATTTTGCCTGATCGATCTGTTTTAGCCGAAATTGCATCATGAATCGGCTATGCGGGGGGCCATCCCCCGGAATTTTTAAAACTTCAATTCAATGTTGCTGTTTAGCTTTGCCAATGCAATGATATCGAGGCCTGTGGGGATAGATAGGAGCGAGAGGATTTGACAGTACACAAGCAGACGGCAATTCTCGATCCTGCATCAAACATGATGATCGAGGTGGATGAAGGTATAGCTCCACTGCTGGAGGCCATCTGGAATTGCGGCATTATAACCTGCAATTCCTGTCAGGAAAATAGGCCGGGCATTATCTGGATTGAGTTTCTCGCCGCAGAAGATGCGGAAGCGTTCTTGACGCGCGTGGTATCGGGCCTTGATCCCATCAACCGCCCTGGAGCCGGCAACTGGCTGTACTCCAGAATAACGGGCGGGGAGGGAGGATGGCAATATGCCGCCCATCCTCATGATGCCAGAGAATACATTGATGAAGAGGGTGGCAGCATAGAGTTAAACGCCTTAAAGCCATGCAAGATTGCGTTATCCATATCGGTTCGCATTCCTGCGGCAGATTACGAAAGGCTGTGCACTCTTCTTCGCAGAACGCTGTGAAGGGCGATTGCTACCGGAAGACAATTATAATTTGAGAATGCCATAAACAGAATAAGGAGCCGAAATGACCTGTGATCTTTGTACTAGAGCACCGGCGGGTGCATGCGTGGGCGAGGCATTCTGCGCCTCCCTTCATATGACGGATGAGGATGCCTGCAGGCTGGCTGCACAGGCCTGCCTCTCCTGGTGGCAGAAGAGAGATGAGATAGCCGAGATAGATGATGCGCTCTGGGAGATGTCGGAACAGCGAATCAATGAGCTGGCATGCGATCCCGAGAAGGCCCGGGCGTATCTGGCCGATAAGAGAGTGGACTGATCTTTCGGCTCCTGCATTATTTTATTTTCCCGGCACAATTCTGATGATGGCAGTCTTCATCAGGTATTCCGTCATGCCATTAGATGTTTCTAACACTATGCAGTCTGCGTCCTCATCACGGAGTATTCCGCTGGTCACGCCTGGTATTCCTGATTCGATCAGGCGATTGATAGTGGGGACGGCGTAGATCACATCTATGGATTTTCCTTTCAGCCCTGCTATGAGCGTATTTCTTTCCATTGGTATCTCCGGCCCATTAGTATTATTTTATTAATTTAAATAGTTTATCTCTTTTATGATGTTCCGATTTTCAGGACGCAGCCACTGTCGTAGTGGCTGCCGATGTCCGCCAAGCTGGCTTCCTGTCCCGTCTTCGGCAGTGTCTTATACCTAAAGAGATGAGTATGTGAGAGGCTAAAATGGTAAAATGCGTTTTTTGTGGCAGCTTGAATGCTGCGGGACGTTTTGTTGTCCCAGGTGGATGGATATGCAGCTCCTGTATAACCAGTCTGGAAGAGCCATTGGACTGGAACCCGGTGGGCTGCTGCGCTTAGGGCGCGGTGTGAAACAGTCACATACTTCCCCCGTGTGGGGGAAGCGCGTCCTGACTCTCAATTTTAATAATTTTTGGCCATTCATTCGGATAGTATCCATCTAATTTTGAGCATCGCTTTGTTAAAAAGAAGGGGAACGCGGAAGCAGGCAAGAAGATGGCGCATGCAAAAAGCAGAAATGGACAAGGCGAAGCCGATGCAAAAGCTGAAGCACGAATTCAGCAATCCAAAAAAATGAAAAAAAATGGGGGTTTAGGACCCTACTCGAAGTCCTCTCCGCCCATGCCACCCATGCCGCCGGGCATGCCGCCTGGGCCGCCGGCCGGTCCGCCTGACTTGGAGGCGATGACGTCATCGATGCGCAGAATCATAACCGCGGCCTCGGCTGCAGAATTGATGGCCTGGGTCTTGACCCGCAGAGGCTCGACCACGCCCAGCTTGAGCATGTCCACCGGCTTTCCCGTGTCCATGTCCAGGCCGGCGCTCTTGACGCCCTTCTCATGCTGGCTTCGCAGCGACACCAGAGAATCGATCTGGTCCAGACCGGCATTCTCGGCCAGGGTCTTGGGTATGACCTCCATGGCATTGGCAAAGGCCTCGATGGCCAGCTGCTCGCGCCCTCCCACGGTGGATGCATAAGCCCGAAGTCTCAGCGCCAGCTCCACCTCGGGAGCACCGCCGCCGGGAACCAGCAGCTTGTCCTGCACCGCGACGCCTACAACCCGCAATGCGTCCTCCATGGCCCGGTCCAGCTCATCTACCACGTGCTCGGTTCCGCCGCGCAGGATGATGGACACAGACTTGGGATTCTCGCACTGCTCTATGAAGGTCATCTTCTCATCTGAGACCTTCCTCTCCTCGACCAAACCGGCCTTGCCCAGGTCGTCCTTGGATATCTCGTGGATGCTGGTGACAACCCTTCCGCCCGTGGCGCGCGCCAGCTTCTCCATGTCGCTCTTCTTGACCCTGCGCACGGTGTAGATGCCTGCCTTGGCCAGGAAGTGCTGGGCCAGATCGTCTATGCCCTTCTGCACGAATAGAACATTGGCCCCGGTGGCAGCGATTCTGTCCACCATGCCCTTGAGCATGGTCTCCTCCTGGTCCAGGAAGGCCTGCAACTGATCCGGAGAGGTGATCTGGATCTTGGCATCGACCTCAGTCTTCTCAATCTCGACGGCCGCGTTGAGCAGAGCGATCCGGGCACCTGCTACCGACTTGGGCATATTGGGGTGCAGCCGGTCCTTATCGATGACAACTCCGCTGATGAGCATGGAGTCGGTTATGCCGCCTCCCACCTTCTTCTCCACGGTGATATTTTCGATATCCACGGTACCGTCTTCGTCTACCACCGATATGACTGCCTCAACCGCCATGACTGCCAGCTCCTCTCGAGCCGATTGAGAGCCCTTGCCGGTCATGGCTGTGACGGCTATCTTCTTGAGAAGGTCTTCGTCTTTTGCGGAGACGCTTACGGCTAAACCCTTGAGAATCTCCAGGGACTTGTCAGCCGCGGCTCTGTATCCGGCGGCAATGACCGTGGGATGAATCTCCTGCTCCAGCAACTCTTCCGCCTGCTTGAGCAGCTCTCCGGCTAAAACCACCGCGGTGGTCGTGCCGTCCCCTACCTCCTGGTCCTGGGTCTTGGCAATCTCCACCATCATCTTGGCGGCAGGATGCTCTATATCCATCTCTTTGAGGATGGTGACACCGTCGTTGGTGATCACAACATCACCCATGGTGTCTACCAGCATCTTGTCCATGCCCTTGGGGCCGAGAGTGGTCCTGACGGCTCCGGCAACGGCCTTGGCCGCCATTATATTCGATCTCTGTGCATCTCTTCCGGCAGTCCTCTGGCTGCCTTCTCTGAGAATGTATATGGGTGTGCCACTGAATTGTCCAGCCATTAAATTCCTCAAATAATACCAATTAACATTTACTGATTGTTTGAACTTCTATATTAAGCACGCGCTCGTTAGGACGCTCGTCAAGTCAATTAAGCTTCTCAGGGCGAGGGCGGCCTGCAACTTTTCTCTCATCCATGAGTGGCGTGATGCGGACTTCTCCACCCGGATGGGCTTTTCGGTTTCACCTGGGAAGAATGATACGTAGCCATAAATTACTTCATACTCTGAATTTCCATCCTGAGTGCTAAATCGAATTTATAATAAGTACCTTGAAGGATTGTTCGTAGTTAACAATACTGTCGGTTGAGTTTTATTTTGTTCTAATTGCGTCTTTCAATCATCTCATATAGGAACAGAGAATCGCATAGTGAGATGCAGCAAAGCCAAATAACAAACATCGGCATATTGCTTGATATATAAACTCTATAATAAAAAATATTTATGCATTATTTCGTAGCTCCCTCTCAGCCGGAAAAAAGCCGGTTTTGAGCCAAAGCAGCCGGAAGAACAGTCGGCAGATTGATCTTTAACAGATTATCAATTTGCGAATTGTCCACCTGTTTTTTCCGTTCATGTCATAGCCATCAACTCAAGCTTCATCCTGTCGGATTCGCCTGAGCCGGGAGACGGTTCTGTTGTCTGCGCCTCATCATCAGACACATAAGACAGGTATAGCTTGCGCCTCTTTCCCTGAGTCATCCGGACATGTTTCGGGTCGAGTTCATGGGCGCGCTTCATCACGCTGATTACCGTTGTCTTATTTAAGCCCAGCATGTCCACCAGCTCGCTGGTTGTGTACCTTCCCGGCCTCTCGTCCATGATCTCGATGAGAGATCGAGCATGGTTATCCAGGGCCTTTCCGTCGCCTGAATTTGTCTCCGGAATCGGTGCAGGCCGTCCCTGCCTGGCGCGCATCTGGCTCTTCAGATCTGATACCTCTTTGGAGAGGCGATCGACCTGATCGATCAGCCTGCCTAAGAGCTCCACATCGTTCTGCTTGGAGTCAAGCTCTCGAGACATCTTTTCGATGGCTGAAACCAGCAAAAGCATGGCTTGGGCTTCTTTTCTATTTTTTTCAATCTCTTCGGCCTTTGTTTTGTATAGCTCTAACAGCTCTTCGAACATTTGTGGGTTACTCCTAGTATCTTCTAGTATGGTCTCAATTTCGAAGCAAATTTAAAATGTTTCCAAATAGGAATTAACAATCCCAGTATATATACTTTTCTCAGAATTGTCCGATTAAGCCATACCTAGCCGGACATCCTGTTCATTAGTCTTCCCCCGGGTCGTATCGATAAAATCTGGAGTACTTCAATAGCTAAAAGCACTCTTTCATAATTTTAGGCAGTTCTTTTATGTCCTTTATTATCTCATCGGCAGCCTCAAGGAGCCTGGGAGCGGGACGTGTGTCCTGTTGCACCGTCAAGATGCCAAGGTCCGCCGCCCTCAAGGCGTAGAGATCGTTTAGACCGTCCCCCACCATTGCCACTCGCCGGTACTTATTCTTTAGATCATTCACTATCTCTTCTTTGCGCAGCGGGCTGGATACAGGATAGACTCGGTTCAAGTCTATGCCCAATTCTTTCAGGCCGACAAGGCTCCTCATGCTGTCTCCGGAGGCCACATAGACATCTGCCCCGAGATTTTCCAGGTCGAGCAGGACATCCTTGAATCCGGGAAAAGGAGAGCCTCCCGTGCTCAGGACATAAACGACCTCCTCCAGATCTTCGTCTACAATTATGCCGGCAGTACGATAATTATCCGGGCACCTGGCCTTCACCGCCAGATGCACCTCCTGAAGATCGCGAACCCTGGCTTGAGAGCATCTCACAATGCGCACGGCTTCATCTCTGGAGACATAACTGCTGGCGCAGCTTATCTCCAGGAGGTCCTCGCGACCTTCGACCAGCTTGCCCAGGGCATCATCGGGCCGGCAGGAGAATATGCGCTCCGGGTCAATCTGAGGTACCACCAGGGCCCGGCCTTTCTTCTCCATCATCAACTCCCAGGTAACGACCTTCTCCAGAATTAGGCCCCTGCGAATATCCTTGGCTACGCGGTACATCCTCAGTATGGTGCCTGCCACATCCATGACCACTGCACAGTCTCCACACATCCGATATCTGGGTAATTCGAGGATGAGATGAAACTTTTGCCCTAACAATAACTTTTTTAGCTAGAAGATTCCAATAAGCTATGGGGTAGAAGAACGAAGGGTAGAGTAGTAGCTTTGTTGTTGATATTTCTCTTCACCCTGGAACCGATATTCGCCACGCCCGCAATCACAGAGCCGGTCCAGGACGGAGATTTCTGCAACAGGCTGAAGGTTACCGGGACGGGCACCTTCGAGGTGGGCGTTTCGGTAAAAGACAGGCAGCTGGCCCTTGAGTATTACAATTTCATGTACGGAGATGGCGACCTGGAGATGGATTCAGGCACCGTCGAAGCTCAGAGGGCGGCCAGGCTTCCCGGCATGGATAACGGCTCAGCTGTGCCTTTAAATCTCTGGGAGAGCAGCAAGCTCACCTACTCCGGCAAAACCCCTATGGTGGGCATGAAATATATCAATTCCAAGGCCTTCTGGGGCGGCATCGGCGCGGAGATCACTGAGACCTTCTCGGTCACGGAGATGGAAAGAGAGGGCGGCAGCTACTTTGCCTCTACCAATCCCGCCTCCTACATGACCGATCCCAGGAAGATCGAGGAGATGCTGGCACATAGTCCGGTGCACACCGTGGCCATGCAGACCAAAAATGCCTTCAACGGAACCTGGCAAACGGACGCCCGGATGCATAAAATGTTCAGCAAGGATCTCAAGGTCCATG
Source organism: Methanotrichaceae archaeon (assembly GCA_963844955.1). Classification (GTDB taxonomy): domain Archaea; phylum Halobacteriota; class Methanosarcinia; order Methanotrichales; family Methanotrichaceae; genus Methanothrix. Next base: position 143,634 of record CAWJQJ010000016.1, read on the forward strand.
AGTCCTTCACGGGCAGGTTCGAGGTCGAAAAGATGATCAAGTTCCGGGAGAGTCCGGTGGAGGAGAAGAAGCAGTCCGGGTGCGATGGCATCGACTGCTGAATCTCACGCGAAGGCGCATAGAACGATCAGCCGTTCACAAGGCACGTTATCCTCTAACATCCATGGATTTAATCAGGCCCGTACAGCCTCATATGAACCTCATCTCAAAATAAGCCTTTTATAAAGCGGGAGCCTGCAAGATCTCAGGTGAGTGGGCTATGATTACCAATATTGATGCCAATGGCAGGATTCAGCTTCCCCTTGCCATCAGATACGGACTGCATCTGCTGCCGGGCGATAAAATCGCCGTAGACCAGTTGGGGGATGGGACAATCATCCTCAAGAAGATCGAAGAACAGGAGACCTTAGCCGCTATGGAGGTGCCCGAGATCGGCATAATGCCGCCTGCTCATAGCTAAAGAGCTTGCGCTAGAGCATAGATCACGGCGCATAAGCTGTGTGCAGCGAGCCCTGGTGGAGAATAAGCCCGGGGGAGTGATATGAAGAAAAAGTAACGGACCCGCCGGGATTCGAACCCGGGCCCGAGGCTCCGGAGGCCTCTATTCTATCCAGACTATACTACGAGTCCATTAAAATTGGATATTATATAGGTTAGCGGGCTTCCTTCTCCTGAAAGCAGCCCCTACCTAAAAGATCTAGCTTTCCAGCACAATCTCGATATTCACGTTCTTGGGGACCTGGATTCTCATGAGCTGGCGAAGCGCCCGCTCGTCGGCATCCAGATCGATGAGCCTCTTGTGCACTCTCATCTCCCAGTGATCCCAGGTGGCCGTTCCCTCGCCATCAGGGCTCTTTCTGCAGGGAACCACCATCTTTTTAGTGGGCAGCGGGATGGGTCCCGCCATATGCACACCTGTTCTCTGGGCGATCCCCTTGACCTGACTGCAAATATCGTCCAGCATCAGGGGGTTAGTGCCGGAAAGTCGAATTCTTGCCTTCTGCATATTTCACACCAAAAAAATTGAATTTAGCGTGGTACCACGCTGATGCACATGCCGGCCGCGACGGTCGTGCCCATATCTCGAATGGCGAACCTTCCCAGTTGCGGGATCTCCTTCACCGGTTCAATGACCATGGGCTTGGAGGGCATGACCATGATGATGGCCGCGTCTCCAGCCTTGATGAAGGCGGGGTTCTCTTCCTTGACCGCTCCGGACCGCGGGTCCAGCTTGGCCAGAATGGAAGTGATGGTGCACGCGATCTGCGCGGTATGGCAGTGGAACACAGGCGTGTATCCTGCCGATATGGCGCTGGGGTGCTGCAGCACTACGATCTGGGCCTTGAACTCCTTGGCCACGCTTGGCGGCTTCTCCACCGATCCGCAGACGTCGCCGCGGCGAATGTCCTTCTTGGAGACACCGCGCACGTTCCATCCGATGTTGTCGCCGGGGAAGGCTTCCGGAACTTCCTCATGATGCATCTCAATGGACTTGACCTCGCCGGCCACGTTAGCGGGCTGGAAGATGATCTTGTCGTTCTTTCTCATGACGCCGGTCTCAACTCTGCCTACAGGCACAGTGCCCACACCGGAGATGGTGTAGACATCCTGCACCGGTACGCGCAGAGGCAGCTTGGTCGGCTTCTCTGGCACCTTGAGGCCGTTCAAGGCATCCAGCAGGGTCGGGCCCTTGTACCACTTCAGGTTCTCACTGGATTTGGCCAGGTTGTCTCCCATCAGGCCGGATATGGGCACGAAGGGTATATCCTCCAGCTTGTATCCAACCATCTTGAGCAGCTTGCCTACCTCTTCCTTGACCTCGTTGAATCTCTTCTCGTCAAAGGGTGGGGTGGTGGCATCGATCTTGTTCATGGCTACGATGAGCTGATTGACACCCAGTGTCCTGGAAAGGAAGACGTGCTCTTTGGTCTGAGCCATGACGCCGTCCGGGACGGCTACTACTAATACAGCGGCATCAGCCTGGCTGGCGCCGGTGATCATGTTCTTCACGAAGTCCCTGTGTCCGGGGCAGTCCACCACGGTAAAGTAGAACTTGGCGGTGTCGAAGCGGTGATGGGCGATATCGATGGTAACGCCTCTCTCGCGCTCTTCCTTCAGGCTGTCCATAACCCAGGCGAACTCGAAGGTTGCCTTGCCTTTGGATGCGGCTTCTTTCTTGTACTCATCAATGACGTGAGCGTCTACGGCCCCCGTCTCGAACATCAATCTGCCTACGGTCGTCGACTTGCCGTGGTCGACGTGTCCAATGAATGCTAGATTGAGATGTGGCTTTGCTTCTGCCATAATTTATCTCCTCCAACTGGCACTATCCATATTTTCAGTATTTCTGCCTTTACGTTTAATCTTTTCGAAGGTCGCGCTTCAGACGACCTTCAGGTAATCGGATGGCTTGGGCATCTCAGGTTTCAGGCCCTTCCTGGTTCTGATCTGCTTGACGGTATCAAGCAGCAGGTTGGCAGGCAAGGGCTCAAAGCCGGCGAACTCCGAGGACCAGAGGGCTCTGCCTTCCGTAGCCGACCTTATGGCCCCGGAGAATCCGAACATCTGAGCCACGGGCATCTTGGACTTGAGTATTATCATATCGCCCTGGCTATCCATGTTCAGGATAACGCCCCTGCGTCCCTGGATCTCAGACATGGCTCCACCCATTTGATCCTGAGGCACCTGTATATAGACATTCTGGAAGGGCTCCAGTAAGACCGGGTCGGCCATAAGTATACCGGCCTGCACTGCCTGCCTGACCGCCGGAATGACCTGAGCGGGGCCGCGGTGCACGGCATCCTCGTGCAGCTTGACATCCACGAGCTTGGCTTTTATGCCCTGCGCGGGCTCCCTGGATATGGGGCCGTTCTTGAGAGCCTCCTCGAAGCCCTCCAGGATAAGCTCCATGGTCTCCCTCAGATACTGAATACCCTTGGTCATGTTGAGCAGGACATTGGTGCCGAAGTAGCCGACGATGCTTCTGGCCTCATCCTTTTCCATTCCCTTGTCGATGAGGACCTTTCTTCTCTCGATCTCTTCCATCTTCATGCTGATCTTGCCCTCTTTCAGGGCCTCGATCACGCCCGGCTCCAGGGGCTCAAACTCCACGTAGAAGCGGTTGTGGTGGTTGGGTGACTTGCCTTCCACGGGTCCGGCTCTGCCGGCGATGGACTCACGGTATACTACTATGGGCGGGCTGGTCTTCAGCTCCACGCCGCGATCACGCTGCAGCCTTGTGACGGTCACATCCAGGTGCAGCTCACCCATGCCTGCCATGAGGTGCTCGCCGGTCTCCTCATTGATGGTGACCTGCAGCGTCGGATCTTCCTTGGCGATCTGCCTCAGGACCTCTACCACCTTGGGCAGGTCGCGGGTGTTCTTGGCCTCCACGGCCACAGTCATGACCGGCTCGGAGACGTGCTTGATCTGCTCGAAGGGGGTCATGTTCTCTTCGGAGGAGATGGTGGATCCCACAATGGCATCCCGCAGGCCCGTGACTGCCGCGATGTTTCCGGCAGGTATCTCCTCCACCTCAACCCTCTCCGCGCCCATGACGATGCCGGTCTGCTGAATGCGGTTGGTGGCGACGATACCGGATACGTACAGCTCCATGCCGCGATGCAATGTTCCGGAGAAGAGCCTTCCCGTGGCGACTTCGCCGGCATGCGGGTCGATCTTCACCTTATTGATCATGAAGGCGACCGGTCCCTTGGGGTCGCAGGTTGCCATGGCTTTTCCCACCGGGCTATCCCAATCGCCGTGCCAGATGACCTTGACCCTCTCCTTCTGGGCCTCAATGGGGCTGGGCAGGAACTTGACCACCATATCGTTTACGGCTTTATAAAGCGGAACCTTCTCGGCCAGCTCCTTCATCTTTCCCGCCCGGCAGTGCTCGACGACCTGTTCAAAGCCGATGCCCGTCTTCTTCATCTGGGGCACGCTGATGGCCCAGTTGTAGAGGGCTGATCCGAAGGCGATATTTCCCTTGGCTGCATCCAGCTTCCAGCCGCCCTTGTACTTCTCTTCATCCATTCCGGAGATGAGCTTGTTGACGTTGTCGATGACCTTGCCCAGGCGTATGGCCATATCCTTGGGCTCAACCTTCAGCTCATTGATCATGCGGTCCACTTTATTGACGAAAAGGACGGGCCGGACGCCCTCCTTCAGAGCCTGCCGCAGCACGGTCTCCGTCTGGGGCATGGCCCCTTCTACGGCATCCACCACGACCACTGCGCCGTCCACTGCCCGCATGGCGCGAGTGACGTCGCCTCCGAAATCAACGTGGCCGGAGTATCGATCATGTTGATCAGATATTCCTTGCCGTCCACATCGTGAACCATGGATACGTTTCCTGCATCGATGGTGATTCCGCGCGCCTGTTCCAGAGGGTCGAAATCCATGAAGAGTTGCTTGCCTGCCAGATCCATGGAGATCATGCCTGCGCCTCCCAGGAGGTTA
>CAWJQJ010000017.1:0-78010 GCA_963844955.1 Methanotrichaceae archaeon
CCTTCTTGCAGAATCGATTTGAGGCCATCAGCCTGCAGGAGAGCGATGCCAATCTCATCGAGGGCAATTATGCCTCAGGGAGCGAAGGCGGATTGGCTATGGACAGCAGCCAGGACAACATCGTTCGCAAGAACAGCTTTGCAGGAAACGAGAAAGGCATCTATCTCTCGTACCTCGACACCGGCCAGGGGATGCAATCCAAGGGAAAGGGCGTGGTCATATCCTATAACAGCATGCCCTCATCGGAGGCGGTTTCCTCGAATAATTCCATATATCTGAACAATCTCTCCAACAAGAAAAATGCCCGCGATGACAGCCTGAATTACTGGGATAACGGCAAAGTGGGCAACAACTACAGCGACTTTAATGACCCGGCCGAGGGCTGCAAGGGTGCTAAGATCTGCGATAGGGAGCTGTCCATCTCTGGAGGCCCCAGCGTGGACCGCTACCCTCAGGCCTCTCCGGTCTCTGTCCCCGGCCGAATCACGGGTCCGGGAGGAGCGGCTCTGAAGCTTTCGGGCAAGAGCTATCTTCCCGGCAGCAACATGGATCTGAACTTCACGGCGCCGATCGGCATGGAGGTCTGGGTGGGCCTGGCGGGTGCCGGCGAGAAGGATCTGGAAAATGATCTCCATTTAGGGCAGAACATATCCGGGGATATCGGGGTTGCCGCCCCGCAAGAGGAGGGCTCCTACCGGCTGCTCATGTACGACCGGAACGGCACGGGCATTCTGACTCTGCCCTTCAATGTGACTGTGCCGGGCATCTCTGCAGCGCCTGCAACGGTTTACACCTGCGAGAAGATAACTATTGCCTTCTGGGGAGCCTTCGGCCAGAAGGAGGACTGGATCGGCATGTACCGGGAGGGCTCCTCGGATGCCGTCGCGCGCCAGGTTCTGGGCAGCCGGGATAGGGGAAACGTCACTTTCTCCGCCTCTGAGGCAGGCAGCTACATATTCAAGATGTTTGCAGGCGGGGATGCTGCCCTTTTGGCCACCAGCAATGTCGTGGTGGTGAAGCATAATGCCGGTCATAAGGTGGTGGCCGAGCCCTCCCATGTCTCTCCGGGAGGAACAGTTACCGTCACCTTCTGGGGCGCGGCCCCGGCCAGCGTGGTCGGCATGTATGGCATGACCCGGCCGGACAAGTTCGATTCGGGCAAGAGATCCACCGGAGGGCAAAGCTGTGGCAGCATGGTCTGGAGGCTTCCCGGCGCGCCCGGACAGTACGACTTCCGCCTGTTCCAGGATGATATCAACCGGCCGCTTCTCGCCCAGAGCAATGTGGTTACGGTGTCCTAGGGCCGGGACGCTTCTTTTTTTGCTCTTTTTGCCGGAAGGATCACGGTTTTAAGGCAGAAGCGTCCATAATTTGCCATGGATCTAGAGACCAAGGCCCTTCTCCTCTCCGTGGGAACGGTGCAGGTTCCAGGGCCCTGCATAGGCCGCGCCTCCACCGCCGGCCCGGGAGCCGGAGGCCAGTCCGTCTTTTTCCGGTCCGGGCCGCACCTGGTGCGCCTCTCTGTGGCGGAAAGCTCGCCCCTCTGCCTGGAAAGGCGCGCGGAGGGCGCTGCCATCCTGAAGGAGGGACGGGAGATTGCCCGGGGCTGGCTGGTGGAGCCGCTTTTGCACTGCCCGGAGCAGGGCTACATCACCGTCTCGGAGCGCTGCATCTACGATTGCAGGTTCTGCGCCGTGCCCAGACTGCAGGGGGGCATAAAGTCTGCAGAGACGGTCTTGCAGATGGTAGATGAGGCGGCAAAGACGGGCAATCTGGCAGCCGTCTCCCTGACCTCCGGTGTTGAGCATTCGCCGCAGCATGAGGGTAGCCGGGTGGCCGGAATCGTGCGTGATCTGCTGCGTTTCGAGGTGCCCATAGGTGTCTCCATCTGCCCCTTTCCCGGGGTAAACCAGATTCTGAAAAGCGCGGGCGCAGATGAGGTCAAGTACAACCTGGAGTGCGCGGACCGGGAGCTTTTCCCGCGCATCTGCCCGGGCATCTCTTTTCAGGAGATCATGGATGCCTTGCAAGAGGCGGTGGGCATCTTCGGCAGGAACCGGGTCTTTACCAATATCATCGTGGGACTGGGTGAGTCGGATGAGTGCCTGCGAAAAATCATCGATGAGCTGACAGGGATGGGCGTCATCCCGGTGCTGCGCGCGGTCTATCCCCATCCCCTGCGCAGGGGCGATCTGGCCATGCATAGGCCCTCTGCACAGCGGCTGCTCTCCCTGGCGCGCTACCTGAAAGGGTCGCTGGATAAAAACGGTCTGGATGGGGGCGCTGCCCTCACCGGCTGCTACCGCTGCACGGGCTGCGATCTTACGCCGGGCAGGGATCTTTAGGGCGCTCAGAACTCAATATCCTCATCATAAATCAGACCAGGCCTTATCATCATTGCGCCAGAGACTGCTTGTGGCTTAAATGGTAAAAATATAGCTCTTGGGCAGGGCCTGGAAGCCGGAGGGAAGAGACCGTTAACGGGGGCGGCCGGCGCTGCCCAGGGACAGCCGGGATTTGAAACTACCCTGGCCTTGCTGGGAATAATTGCCGCTTCATTCGGGCTCTTGCGGAGAAGGCAGCAAGCCTTATCCATACCAATTTTCTTATTCACTAAAAAATTAGATTCGGCTGGATTTGACTTGTTCTCTCCTGTCTGAAGGATACGAAAGAGATTAATTCCTTCCAGACCACCAATCCATCACTTCTATGAAAATCGCCCTCTTGCAGCTCAATCCCACCGTTGGTGACCTGAAAGGCAACGCAGACCTCATCGCCCGCGCCGCCCGCCGCGCGGCTGATGCCGACCTGGCCGTCACCAGCGAACTCGCTCTGCTGGGCTATCCCCCCCGCGACCTGCTCCTCAATGCCGATTTTGTGCGGCGCAGCTGGGATGTCCTGCGCCTTCTGGCGTCCGAGCTGGCCGATCTGCCGCCCCTGTTGGTGGGCCTGGCCGAACGAAATTCCGGGGAGGTGGGGCGGCCCCTCTTCAACTGCGCCGCCCTGCTGCGAGGAGGGAGGGTGGAGAGGACCTTTAAAAAGACGCTGCTTCCCACCTACGATGTCTTCGACGAGGACCGCTACTTTGAGCCGGCGACGGATCCTCAAATACTGGAATTGGAGGGCTTCGTGCTTGGCATCTCCATCTGCGAGGACATCTGGAACGATCGCGACCAGTGGCAGCGCCGCCGCTATCACGCCGATCCCGTGCAGGAGCTGGTGGCAGAGGGCGCGCAGGCCATTATCAACCTTTCCGCCTCGCCCTTCACCGCCGGCAAGCAAAGGCACCGCGAGGCTATGCTGGCCCGTCTTGCCAAAAAGCACCACATTCCCTTCTTCTACGTCAATCAGGTGGGAGGCAACGACGACCTGGTCTTCGATGGCCGAAGCTGCGTCTTTGATGGAGATGGCCGTCTCGTGGCCCGGGCGCGGGGCTTTGCTGAGGATCTGATAATGGCGGACCCCGCCGCCGGGGTGGGAACGATCGCAGAAGACGACTTCACGCCTGAGTCCGAGATCTGGCGCGCCCTGGTCCTGGGCACGCGCGACTACGTTCACAAGTGCGGCTTTTCCGGGGTGCTGCTGGGCCTTTCCGGGGGCATAGACTCCAGCCTGGTGGCGGCCATTGCGGCTGATGCTCTGGGCCCGCAAAACGTCCTGGGCGTGCTCATGCCTTCCCCTTACACCAGCCAGGCGAGCATGTTGGATGCTACTGCACTCGCGCAAAACCTGGGGCTGAGAACCATTACTCTGCCCATCACCGATATCATGAAGTCCTTCGAGCGGGAGCTGGCCGCGCCCTTCCGGGGACTGGCCGCCGATGTCACAGAGGAGAACATCCAGGCGCGCATCAGGAGCAACCTGCTCATGGCCCTCTCCAATAAGTTCGGCCTGGTGCTTCTCACCACGGGAAACAAGTCGGAGCTGGCGGTGGGCTACTGCACCATCTATGGCGACATGTCCGGGGGCCTGGCAGCCATCTCCGATGTTCCCAAGACGGCCGTATATCGCATAGCAAGGTGGCTGAATGCCCGGGGCAGTGAGATCATCCCCGCCTCGGTCCTGAAAAAAGCGCCCACCGCGGAGCTACGCCCCCACCAGACCGACCAGGACAGCCTGCCGCCCTATGAGATTCTGGACGATATCCTGGAGAGGTATATCGAGCTGCACCAGTCGAGAGAGGAGCTGCTCGCCCAGGGGTATGAGGCGGCAATGGTGGAAAGAGTGCTCTGCCTGGTGAAGAATGCCGAATTCAAGAGGCGGCAGGCGGCGCCGGGACTGAAGGTTACCGACCGGGCCTTTGGCAGCGGCTGGAGGATGCCGGTGGCCAGCCGGGCCTGGTAGAAGGGATTGCGGCCGCGGAGAATATTTTGAGTGTCTTTTAAATAGATTCAGTCCAAAGACGATCTCTGTTATGGAGAGCTGCACCAATATGAGATACAGGCTGCAATGCATAATCATGGTCTCATTGCTTTTCGCAGCCGCTCTTCTCTTTTTGCCGGCTGCGGGCGAAAATTCCGCTCTCGGCGAGAGGCTGATTCTCAATGTCTACCTGGATTTTTCCGGCAAGGCCCTGGTGACAGGCTACGCCGAGAACGTCAGCGGCCTTGCCTTCCTCAACAGTTCCGAGTTTCGCTACGAGAATGATTCCCACCAGCTCTATGCCCTCACCGACGATCTGACGGCAAAGGTGGGCGATCTCTGGACCTTGAGGTTTGATGCCCGCGGCAGCTTTGAAGATTATCGCGTTACCTTCTATCTGCCCAGGGAGATGAGCCTGGGAGAGATCAATGCCTCAATGGGTCTGGGATATCTTCTATCCGCCTCCAACGAGTCCCTGGTGGCGGATGTGCAGGGGTACGAGGTTACCGACCCCCGGATATCCATCCAGTACCGCCAGCCCCTGCCAGCCGGCGGGGCCGCCCCGTCCAGCCCGCCGCCCGCACCTGCCGGCGGTTTTCCTCCCGTCCCTCCCAATGACAATGCCAATCTCATCCTGCTCCTGGTTGCCGCCGCTCTCATAATGGCAGGATCTGCCCTGGCTATCGTAATGGGGCGGAGGAAGGGCGAATCGCTGCAAAAAGCCCCGGCAAGTGGGCCGGAGATAGCCATGCCGCCGGCAGGCATATCACCCCCGGCGGAGGTGGCGGATGCTGCCGCGCCGTCCGTGAACCTGGAGCCAGGTGTTGGCGAGATGCCATCCTCAGAAAAAGAGCTGAAGGGCGTATCCTCAGCTGCTTCGCCATCAATTCCTGAAAATGAGGGCTCAGCGGAAAAAGTGCCGGAATTGGCAGCCGTGGAAGAAGAGCTTTTGCCGGTCGAGGAGCCGGATGAATCTGGCGTGGCCAATGATCTCCTTGAGAAGGGCGCCTGGAAAGGCCGCATAGAAGTCAGCTCCGAGATGGAGGCGGTTATGCAAACCCTTACCGCCAGAGAGCGCGCGGTGATCACGACTTTAATCGATCATTCGGGCAGAATGACCCAGGCGGAGATCCGGTATGAAACAGGAACGCCTAAATCGTCTCTAACTGGGATTTTGATCTCTTTGGAGCGCAGAAAACTGGTAACTAAAAAAGAATGGGGAAGAACCAATATAATAGAACTTTCTGAATGGTTTTTATCGAAAAAGGAACATTCCTGAACCGTTTTTCTTCATGGCCTCCTTGCGGGACGGCAGTTCGTTCTGCTCTTCTCTTTTCTATCGTTCCGGACCAGGGGATTATGCCGGACGGCCAAGACATAGGCCGTCTGGGAACCTGATGAACGGGTATGATGAGTGGGTTTAGGAAAAAAGCAAAATGTGAGTGATATATATGGCAACGAAATACGCAATTGCGCTGGTCGCTGTGGCAGCTCTCTGTCTGCTTGCCGCCCCGGCCTTCTCCATGCCCTCCGATAAGGGCGCTCTTGGTTTCAGACACGAAGGAAATTGTCCCATGATGAATAATCTTACCGAGGAAGAGATGGGCAATATGACCTTAGGCGAGCTGAAAGAGATGCAAAAGCAGTACTTTAACAACTCTGCCGCCTGTCCGGCTGCAGATGCAGGAGAGAACTGCAGCCGCGGCTTCATGAAAGCGAATGATTCCATGATGCCCATGAAGGGTATGCAGATGGGCGAGAGGATGCAGATGGGCGAGAGAGACGGACGCATGGATGGACCCGGCCCCATGGGCGGATTTTCCGGCAGGCAAGACAATGAGGGCCGCGGCTCCGGTCGGGAAGCAGACGGCATGATGGGACACGCCCCGCTTCTGCTGCTCGCGGACGATCTGACGGTAGAGATGCTGAATAATATGACTCTCAATGAGATCCGGGAGCTGCAGGAAGAGAAGATGCAAGAGATGGACAACATGACTCTCAATCAGATCAAAGAGCTGAAAGATCAGAAGATGCAAGAGAGAAACAACATGACTTTGAATGAGCTGAGAGAAGAGCACAAGAACATGCGCCAGATCTCCCAAATTCTGCAGGGAGGACGCTCTTTCTCCTGCCAAGCCTTGGCTTGATGCCAGGTTTTTGCGCCAATGGAGGGATTCATCCCTCCTAAATATAATTAACCTCCCTACGCAAAAAAGAAAAATATTCGGCCGGCCTGTGATCGGCCGGCTGTTTTCCTTGCATAATAGCCCTGAAAGGCAAGCGGCCAATTAATCTTATAATCATGAGACGCATTATGATAAGCATTTTCCAGGCAGGCGGATCTAGAAATGAAGGACAACTGTAGAAGAACAACACTATTCATTGGGCTGATAAGTCTGCTTTTTATCGGGCTTTCCGGCATATCTCTTGGGCAGCCCAATGTGCCAGAGGGACGGGACGATCGGGCTGTGGAGACGGCAGACCGGGAAGCGATGATGCCGCATCAGGATGAGGGCTTTCCCGTGGGCGTTCCGGTTGAGGTTTTGTACGGCGGTCATGGTTTTGCCCTGAGAGGCAACGAATCTCATCTCCTCCGGCTGAAGGTTGAGTCTCTTATGCCGCTGGAGGCAGGGCAGATCCAAAGCCTGCTGCAGTCCAACAAGAGCCTGGAGGAGATCAGAGACGACATCCGGCAAAAAGAGGGCGAAATGGTCTACCGGGGCAGCCTGATCCTGGTGCGCAGCATCTATCCTCTCATCAACATAGACCTCTCCGCTCCGACCAATAATTCCACGGCTCTCAAGGCCGATTTAGCCGACCTCGACCTTCTTGCGGCAGCTGATGATAATGCCGTCCTGGGCCGCATATTTGTGATCATCTCTCCTTCAGACGGCGGCATGATCGGCAAGGGTGAGCTTGACCTGGCGGCGGGCCCGCAGGCGGGAAAATACTCCCTGCTCCTGGACATGGAGCCGCGGCGGGGCAAGAAGATGATGATGGGAAGATAGCGATGACGCGCATAAGGCCGCTTCGCTCAGCCCTTGCTTTGCTGCTCGTCTTTTCCTGTACGGCATCAGGCCAGGGCGGGCAGCTCTTCCTCAATGTCTATCTGGATGATGCCTCCTCCCAAAAGGCGCTGGTTGTGGGCAGCGTCGACGACCCATCCGGCCTTTCATTTCTCGATTCCAGCCGCAAGATCCAGGAGGAGGGCGGCCAGATCTACGCGATCTGTGATTCGCTCGTCGAGAAAAGCGGCTCAGGCTGGACCCTTACCTTTCCGGCCAGAGGCTATTACGATGAATATCATGCCGCATTCTTCATCTCGGGCGGGTCCGACTTTATGAAGATCAACGCTACTGACGGGCTGCAGTTTCTTTCTACCAGCTACAACGGCACTCTGATTCTGGATGTGCAGGGGTTTGAGCTGAACGATCCTTCCGTCACATTCAGCTATGTGGCGGAGTAAATAGCTGTCGCTCATTTTTTCTGACATTGTCCTAAAGATTCGTATGCCTTCTCATTAGCTCTCAACTAGATTTGTATAGTGCGTAGGAATTTCCCCTTGTCATGAAGATGATCTGGGCCGTGATCCGGCCGGAGGTGGTGGACCGGGTGGTCAAAGCTCTGGCTTTGGGAGGCTACTATGCCATGACCCGGTTTGATGTCTATGGCCGGGGAAAGCAGAGGGGCGTGGTCGTGAGCGGAGAGAATTACGATATGCCCAAGACCGTGCTCATGCTGGTGCTGGAAGACGGCAGCGTGGACCAGGCCGTGAAGATCATAGAGGAGGATGCCCGGACCGGCAGCATCGGCGATGGCAGGATCTTCGTGACGCCTGTTGAAGAGGCGCACACCATCAGGACAGGCGAGGTGGGGCTGTGAAAACGGTATAGGATGTATCTATGACATGCCCAAGCGATCCTTTATCGCTCGAATATCTGTCTGCATTTGTCTGAAATTCGTGGCATATCCTGGCTGAATGTCTTCTCGTAAGCCTTTGAGCTCTTCCAGGATCTGGGGCGTTGCACTTGTGTTGTTTTGGATCTTCAGCAGGAGCGGTATGGCTTTATTCATCTGCAAAGCTGTGCACACCTGAGCATAATCGCAAACTCCCATGACATCACCCCCATAGTCCTCAAAGGCAATACTTGATACCTCTGAGAGCTCAGGTTTCCTGTTTTCTACCAGCTCCTTGAAGTCGGCGATCTCTTCTTCATCACCTTCAACCAGGGCCAATACTTCCTGCTTTTCTCCATTCATCCGGTTACGGGCATGAAAGCCCTTAAGACCCAGGTCTATGGCATTGCTCATCAGGAAATACCTGTAGCCGACATCATGGACTTTAGGGCCGGCAATCTTAATTTTCAGCTTCATTCTTTCATTAAATGTGTTTGTCGGGCTATTTGGCTATTGTGGCCTCATCAGGATATCTGGCTGAAAAGTTGGGTGAGCTGCCATTGCCCATCTGCTAACCTGTTTCGCAGTCAAATGAGGTTGGTCAATATAAATACGGCAACAAACACGCCCCAGGTCAGGTACAGCCGGCGAACCTGAGCCCGCCCTTCTTCTATGGTATTGCTCCGAAGAAGCCGGAAGGAAAAATACGATATGCATAGATCCGTTACTACCATGAGCAGCAGATAGACGTATCCAAGCCAACCCATCACAAACGGAAGAAAGGACAGCATGATGAAAATAATGAATATCGCACCAGAAAGCCGGAGAGCGTAGGCTTTGTTCTTTCTCCTGGCAATGCTTTTTGATGATCGCAGCTCATCGCCAATGACGTCCATCGCATCTGCTGCGATCTCCTCGCCCAGATCAAAGAGGAATGCAAGGGCAGCAAAGGTCAGCACGATCCCGTTTATCACCCCGATGGCCGCACCTCCGATGATAACGGTCATGGCAACGCAAAAGGCCACGGCCAGGTTCCCAAAGAGACCCATCTCCTTGAATTTCATATTGTAGAGAAGAGCAATCCCCCAGACAGCCGCAGCCAGAACCAGCACCAGCGATCCGAGGAGCGCTGCAGTTGCCAGGCCGGCCGCAGCGAAAAGGAAAGACAGGGTCCACAGCTGGGCAACAGAAATCCGGCCGGAGGGAAGGGGCCGTCCCGGCTGATTGACCCGGTCCACGTCCCGGTCAAAATAGTCATTGGAGATATTTGCCGAACCGGAGATGAAAAGTCCGGTCAGAAATCCTAGAAGTGCTGCTTTCAAAGTAGGCAGTCCACCCAGCCCCAAAATCTCGCCGGCTACGACAAATATCCCGGCGCCGAATACGAGATCTATTCTCACCAGGTCGAGAATGGCACGAACTTTTGCGAGGATGTGCGATCACCTTCATTTTCGCATCATACAATTACAGGCAAAGAATCAATAATCTATTCTGCTGATAAACATGTGCTCGGTGGGTCAATCCTCTTGAAGAAGCATACCGTGGTAGCGATATGCGGAGATCGGCTTAGCATCATAACCGTCTATTGGCCCGATGAGGAATGCTGCTTTGGATGGCAGGACGAGGAGATTATGACAAGTTCTGATATTTGTGCCCTCTGCGGAGGCAAGCTACGTGAGGGATTTACTGAGCTGGTATTGAAGGCAGGAGATGAAGTGGTGGTTATCAAGAGAGTTCCTGCCCTGGTTTGCAGTTGCTGCGGTGAGGCATATTTAACGCCTGAGGTATCCGAGAAGATCGACCAGGTCCTGAAAGAGTACCGGGCAGGGAAGCTTCTGGCAAGACCGCTCGCAACGGGTGAGATCGAGCTTGAGATGAGCGCCTGATAGGCAGAAGTGGTTCATTTCGGCCTCGCTGTATAAATCATTTTCTCAAGATCCGTTTCCGATATGTCAATCATTTGATCGCATTAAATAATAGGTTGGACTAATAGAGTCATCTGCCTTCATCTGGGTCATCCCCACGTCACCGCCACCTCATCCGTCCGGTAGCCCGGCCTGACCTTCGACCCCTCCAGCGGCGTGCGAACCCCGCTCTTTAGCATTAGCAATCCCGTGTAGGCGATCATGCTGCCGTTGTCGCCCATGAACTTTCGCGGCGGCAAAAAGAACCTCGCCCCCCTCTCCTCGCACATGATATTGAGCATCTCGCCCAGCCGCTTGTTGGCTCCCACGCCGCCGACCAGCATGGCCTCCTTCTTCTCGGCGTGGGCCATGGCCCGCTCCGTGACCTCGACCAGCATGGCGAAGGCAGTCTCCTGCAGGCTGTAGCAGACGTCGGCCAGATCGTACTTCTTGGCCGCCTCCGTGGCCGCGGTGGACAGGCCCGAGAAGGAGAGGTCCATGCCCTTCACGGTGTAGGGCAGGGGGATGTACTGCTTTGCGCTTCGCGCCAGCTCCTCCACCTTGGGCCCGCCGGGGTGCGCAAGCCCCACGGAGCGGGCGAACTTGTCTATGGCATTTCCCACGGAGATGTCCAGCGTCTCGCCGAAGATGCGGTAGCGTCCCTGGCGCAGAGCCAGAACCTGCGAGTTGGCCCCGCTCACGTAGATCACCGCCGGGTCGCTAGCCCCGGACTGCCATTTGCCCACCTCGATGTGGGCCACGCAGTGGTTGACGCCCACCAGCGGCAGGCTGAAGTGCAGGGAGAGGGCGCGCGCGGCAGTAGCCACGGTGCGAAGGCACGGCCCCAGGCCCGGGCCCTGCGAGAATGCTATGGCATCGATCTTCAAATCCTGCTCGCGCGCCTGGCCCACCACCTCGCCCACCACCTTGGGCATGTGCTCGGCGTGGTGCTGGGCCGCCTCGCGAGGATGGATGCCTCCTCTGGCCGGGGTGTAGGTGGCGCTCTTCTCATAGATCACGCCCTGCTCGTCCGCCAGGGCGGCGCTCAGGTTCCAGGCAGTTCCTTCCAGCCCGAATACTATCATAAGTAGCCCTGGCCTATGTCCTTTCGGTAGCGCATGCCATTGAACCTGATCCTCTTGATGTTCTCGTAGGCCTTGGCCCTGGCCTCGCCCAGGCTCGCGGCCCGCGCCACCAGGGTCAGCACCCGGCCGCCCGTGGTAAACAGCCTTCTCCTGCCCGCGGCATCGTTGCCAAAGGCAGTGCCGTTGTGGTAGACCAGGATGTCCGGGTCCACCTTCTCCAGGCCGGATATGGGCATGTTGGTGAAATGCTCTCCCGGATAGCCGGGCCGCTCCCCACCGCCGGAGGAGAGGGGCTTGATGGCCCGCCCGGAGATGGCGCATATGCCCAGGCAATAGTCGCGCGACCACTGCAAGGGCACCTCCTCCAGCCTTCTATCCAGCAGGGCCTCGGATAACAGGAAGAAGTCCGTCTCCAGGCGGGGCAGTATGACCTCGGTCTCAGGGTCGCCCAGGCGCACATTGATCTCCAGAACGGCAGGGTCCCTATCCTCCGAGATCATGAGCCCGAAGTAGATCACGCCCACGTATTCGTGCCCGGTGGCCTCTTTGAAGCCGCGCACGGTGGGCAGGGCGATTCTCTTCATTATCTTCTCGGTCAGCTCCTCATCCAGCCAGGGATGGGGCGAGAAGCCGCCCATGCCGCCGGTATTGGGATTGTTCTCAAGATTGGGATTATTGGCCAGCTTATTGAAGAGACGGACCGCTACCGTCTCATCCGCTGAAAAAGCCTGCTTGTAGTCCAGGGCCGACTCCAGCGGCTTTACCGTCCTCCCGTCGCTCAGGGCAAAGAACATCAGCTCTCGCCCGTCCAGCCGCTCCTCGATCTCGATCCTGTTTCCTGCCGCCCCAAAGAGCCTGGGATTTACCATGATGCGCTCGATGGTGGAGAGGGCCTCGCAGAGGTCGGAGCAGACGATCGAGCCCTTTCCTGCCGCCAGGCCGTCCGCCTTGATCACCAGGCCCTGGCCGGGATTCTCAGAGCAGTACTGGCGGGCATATTCCGCGGCCTCGCCCGCGTCCTGGAAGTTCTGGCAGGCAGGAACGGGGACATGCAGGCTCTTGAGAAGGTCTTTGGTCGTGCACTTGCTGTTCTCCAGCACCGCCGCCTCTCTCTTCGGCCCCAGGATTCTCTGACCTTCTTCCTGGAATATATTGACAATTCCATCGGATAGATAGCCTTCCGGCCCGACAAAGGTCAGATCTATGCTTTCTTGCTTTGCAAAAGCGAGCATTTCCGGAATGCTCTTGGGAGGCTTGCCTTGCAGGCTGGCCAGGCGGCACTTCTCCATCATCTCGCTGCCAGCATTGCCGGGAGCTACGAATACCTTCTCCACAGCTTTGCTGCGGGCAAAGGCATGGGCTATGGCATTTCCTCTGCCTCCCGCGTCCACCACGAAAACTCTCTTGCCGGGCATCAGATTCCTTATGAATAGTATAACCTAGATAAGCATAATTGCTGCCCGGAGGGGCGCAGCAGCCGGAAGGGCTTTTCCCATCGGTTAGCTATTTAAAACACCAGGTTGAGCCAGACCAGCAATATGATCATGCCCCAGCATATGGGCTTTAGTCCTAAACTCCCGCGGATTTCTGCTTATCAACAAGCCGCGGGCTTGCGCAGGAGATGATAATGCAATGTACTCCCAAGAGCAGCTGCTTAAAATTGTTCAGGAGAAGAACGTAGAGTTCCTCCGGCTACAGTTCACGGATATATCGGGAATTGTGAAGAACGTGGCCATTCCCGCCACACAGATAGGAAAAGCCTTGAAGAGCGGCATATCCTTTGACGGTTCCTCCATCGAAGGCTTTGCCAGGATCCAGGAGTCGGATATGGTCCTGCAGCCGGACCTGTCCACCTTCAGCCTCCTGCCCTGGCGCTCCAAGGAAGGCTCCAATGAGGCCCGCATGATCTGCGATGTGCATCTGCCCAATGGCAAGCCCTTCGCGGGAGATCCCCGTCACGTCCTGCGCTGCCAGCTTGAAAAAGCCAGGGAGATGGGCTTTCAGATGAATGTCGGCCCGGAGCTGGAGTTCTTCCTCTTTGAAAAGCAGAATGGCGGGTCCGCTACTGTGCCGCACGACTTTGGCGGCTACTTTGACCTCGGTCCCGTGGACCTGGCTGAGGATGTGCGCCGCGAGATAGTTCGGGCGCTGACGCAGATGGACTTTACCGTCGAGGCCTCTCATCACGAGGTGGCTAAAGGCCAGCACGAGATAGACTTTGTTTACGACGACGCTCTGAAGAACGCCGATAAGGTGGTAACATTCAAGTATGTCACCAAGACCATCGCCATGAGAGAGGGCCTGCGGGCCACCTTCATGCCCAAGCCTATTTACGGCGCAGCGGGCACGGGAATGCATGCCAACATCTCGCTATTCCGGGGTCAGGAGAATGCGTTCTTCGATTCGGAAACCCCCATGGGCATCAGCGATCTGGCCAGGTTCTTCGTGGGAGGCTTGATCGAGCATGCCTGCGCCATAACCGCCATCGCCAATCCCCTCATCAACTCTTATAAGCGCCTGGTCTCGGGCTTTGAGGCACCCGTCTACATCACCTGGTCCGGACCGAACCGCTCCTCTCTCATACGCATTCCTGCCGGGCGGGGCCTCTCCACGCGTGTGGAATTCCGCTCGCCTGATCCGACCTGCAATCCCTACCTGACCTTTGCCGCCATCCTGGCGGCGGGCCTGGACGGAATCAAGAGGGGCATTGATCCGGGAGAGCCGGCCGATCTGAATGTCTATCACCTCAGCGCCGCCGAGAGAAAAGCCATGGGCATCAAGACTCTGCCTGCCAATCTCAAGGAGGCTCTGGACTATCTGGAGGCGGATAAAGTCATACGCGAGGCTCTGGGTGAGCATGTCTTTGAGAATATCATGCGCCTGGGCCTTCTGGAGTGGGAGGCTTACAACACTTTCGTCCATCCCTGGGAGATCGAGAGGTACATCAATACTTATTAGGGCAATTTTTTGCCCTGATCATCTCTTTCTCTTTTCCTGATTATCTCTTTATCCAGGCCTCTTTCCCGTCCTCTGCGGCTAATTGCCTTTCTATTGCATTTAATAAAAAATGCATGCGCTGGAGCCGTCAGATATCCTGCCATCCGAAACGTATATATCTAGCATCAACCTTGGGGAGTCCGGGCCGGTAGCTTAGTCAGGCAGAGCGAAAGGCTCTTAACCTTTAGGTCGGGGGTTCAAATCCCTCTCGGCCCGCTTTAAAACAACCGGGGCTGTGGCCTAGCCAGGTAGGGCGATGGGCTCCAGCGGTATAATTTAATGATGAAAAACGGGTCTACTGAGATCTCTCGACGGGGAGATTGTTGATGATCCGTTGGAGCACTGAAATGAGTTGTTATCAGCCGATATTTTCCGGCTGTATGCAATTCAGTATCGGAGAGACCCGTCGATCGTGAGTTCGAATCTCACCAGCCCCACCTTTTTCTTTCTGCTTTTTTCTCGGGCTCTCTTTCTTCCTCCTTTGCCCGAATCCACAGCGCTTAAATATCCTCCGGGCTATCATGCTGGAAGGTGGCAGAGATGTACAGGGATATCCTCACCATATGCTGGTCTATTAAAGAGGTCAATAAGAACCTCAGCGACAGGAAGTCAACATCCGACTTTTCCATAAAATACCTGAAAAATGCCTGCTCCCTTCTGGCCGGACAGATGCGGGAGATGGGCAAGTCCATGCCCGCAGAGGTTATCGAGGTCGTCGATAAGAGGGGCGCAAAAAAGAGCTTTGCCCTGCCTGAGGTGGCAGAGATGCTCTATGATACCCGCAAGATCATGGAGCTGAATCTGATCGACAATATCAGCAGCTGGGCCAGGGCTCGCCTGACCCCCTGATCTTATATTTGCGCGCCTCAGAACTCATAGGGCTCATCACGGTATCAGAGCATTTGCATCATCATCGGCGCCGCGGCCTGCTGCCTTCGTTATCGATCTTGTCGATATCGTTTTATTGACTACATCAATGCCGAATGATCAATCTTCTCCTGGCAGGGCAAGGTTGATCAGCAAGCCCTTCGGGGGTAGAAGATTATGGTACGACTCGGCGTGCACGTTTCCGTGGCGGGCGGAGTGGACCGGGCTGTTTCTCGCGCTCGCGAAAAGGGCTGTGATGCCTTTCAGATCTTCTCCTCCAATCCGCGCGGCTGGAGGGCAAAGCCTATACCCGTCGACTGTGCGGTTCGCTTTGTTGCCCTGCAAAAGCAGTCAGGCCTCTCCCCGGCGGTGGACCACATGCCCTATCTGCCCAACCTTGCCTCGGCGAAGGAGGAGGTTTATGCCAAATCGGTTGAGGCTCTGGCCAGGGAGCTGGAGCGCTGCCGCATTCTATGCATACCTTATCTTGTGACTCATCTGGGAAGCCATCTGGGCGCAGGGCTGGAGTTGGGGCGGGAGAGAATTGTGAGCGCTCTGGATACGGTTTTTTCCCAATCAGACGGCGACGCAATCCTGCTCCTGGAGAACGGCTCCGGCACAAAGAACAGCATGGGTAGCACATTTTCCGATCTGGCTGCCATCCTGGAATCCCTGCCCGCCTGGCGCAGGCGTCTGGGGGTCTGCCTGGACACCTGCCATCTGCATGCGGCTGGATATGACCTGCGAACACCCCTGGCCTTGCAGGCCACACTTGGTCAGTTTCAGGACTGCATCGGCCTGGAAAGGCTTTTGCTCGTCCACCTCAACGATTGTCGCGGCCCCCTGGGTGGGCATCTGGACAGACATGAGCATATTGGCCTGGGGCAGATAGGCGAGGAGGGTTTTCGCGCAGTTCTCGCCCATCCAGCTCTCCGGGACCTGGCCATGATCCTGGAGACGCCGGTAGACGCTCGCCGGGATGATGTGGGAAATCTTGCCGTCGCCAGGCGTCTGGCCTCAGGGATAAAATAGCTTCTCGATGACCAGCATCAGGGCGTCGTTGGAGATGGGCTTGACCAGATAGCTGCCGGCCCCCAGATCATAGCTCTCCTGAATATCCTGGTCCTCATTGGAGCCGGTGAGAATGACCACGGGGATATCGCAAAGATTGCTGTCTTTCTTGATGCTGGTGAGAAGATCGATGCCGCTGATATCGGGCAGGTTAATATCCAGCAAGATAAGCTGGGGCAGATCGGCCCTGCTTTTCCTTTGCAAGGCGGCAAGGGCCTCTTTGCCGCTCGTAGCGATAACCAGGCCCTTATCCAGTTTATTGTGCTTCAGGACTAGCTTTGTGACCGCAGCGTCCTCTAAATTGTCTTCCACCAGCATGATCCTTATTTCCAATTTCATAGATTCACTGGACCTCCCTGCCATATTCCTGCCCATTGATCGTTGAGGCCAAGAAACTGAATGAAACTACCCACAAAAATAGTTTTCCCACTGAGGTTAAGATACCTACCCTTAAATGCTCTGCATTAGATTAAACCCGTATCTTAATCAGAGGTATGTAATGACCATCTTCAGGAATTTTGTTTTTTTATGGATCTTTAATTATCAATATTTGTAGTAGTACTTATTTTAAATAGGGGTGAGGAGATCATGGGTGGTGTCTTGTGCATGTCGATTGCCTCTGCCAGGATATTATTAATTAAAGATCGTGACGCCGTCTCTTTATTTAGATTGAAATATCGTCCAGTTTTCTGTCTATGCGCCGGCTGGAGAGCAGGGCCACCCGACTGAGGGGCACATCTGCCTGCAGCTCGTAACCAAGGGCCTTGCCCAGCTCGCCGGCAAACTGCAGGATCTCCTCATGCGAGGGCATGGCCTCCCTTGTCAGCCGGTCCCGGGATCGGCCCAGGTGCATATAGGCTTTCAGCTCCACGAAGTCCGGCTCAGCTCTTGCGATGAGGCGGGCATAGTCCTCCGGCCTAACCATATTCAGGCCGCGCGCCAGAGTCATGCGAATCACGCTGCGGCAGCGGTGTTCGTGGACTAGGTCCAGGCTTTCCAGGATCCTGGGCCAGAGCTGCCCGGAGGGACGGCAGACGCGCCGGTACATCTCCTCGTCGGGAGCATTGAGGCTGAGGTAGAGCTGAGTGGGCTGCAGCCCGGCCAGGACCTTCGGATTTGTGGCGTTGCTCACCAGAAATGAGGTCATGGCGCGATTGCGGATCAGTTCGAGCAGCTCCGGAAGGTATGGATAGAGGGTGGGCTCGCCCATCAGGGAGAGAGCCACGTGCTTGGGCTCGCGCGCCTCGGCCAGCCGGGCCGGGTCCGTGGTCCTGGCTCCGCCGTAGCCGGAGAGAAACTTCTGCTGGCCGCGCAGGATGCCGTCCAGAAGAGCCTCAGGGTCCAGGATTTCTTTGCATGGCACGGGATCGTCAATCGGCCTCCAGCAGTGCAGGCAGAGGTGATTGCACTCCAGGGTGGGCGTCATCTGCACGCAGCGGTGGCTGGAGATGCCGTAGAAGTGGTGCTTGTAGCACTGATCGCCGCCCCGCATAGCGCGGCGAAGCCAGAGGCAGGGCTTGACTGCAGCTGAGCCGACCAGGTGGTAGCCCTGGTGGGCGAGGGTCTGAGCAGCCTGATTTTGTAGCGGCATGGCAGAAGTGGATGGGTTGTCGGGGATAAATAGCTACGGGTAATGCTTTTGAGTACTTAATAATCAAATCATTAACATGCCATCATGGCATAGTAATGCGAGAACTTCATCCCTCCGCACCTCGGATGCAATTTTCGAAAACGAAAAGTATTCTTGAACGGATGAAATGACCCAATCTCCGTCCTTGTTGACGTCAATGTCCCATCTTACGCAAAGATTATGACCAGGAAATCCCAAAGTGCTTCTGGATGTCCGGACGGTTTCCTGCAATGATAGCAGTTTTAGCAATGGTGGCAATATCCGTTTCCAGCGCAGAGCAGGTTGTCCCCGCCCAGGAGATATTGGCCAAATTAGCCAGCAATGAGCCTGTTTACTACGATGGCGTTCGCATCTCCGGCGACCTGGATCTCAGTACCCTGCCCGGGGCTCGCGTCTCCGACGCTTTCGCGCTTGTCAACTGCACCATTGCCAATGCCTCTTTTTCCGGCGTCACCTTCGCGAAGGACGCCGTCTTCTGGGGCACTTCTTTTGGCAATGTCAGCTTCGAGAAGGCCAGCTTTTTGGGCCAGGCCGACTTCGCCAACGCCAGCTTTAGCAACACCAGTTTCACCGCTGCCTCCTTCGGCGGGCCGGCCGTCTTCGAGGTCGCTCTCTTCCGGGATAGCGTGAGCTTCGCAGATGCCCGGTTCTCCCAGGACGCCTTCTTTAGCGAGGCCCGCTTCCTGGCCGATGCCAACTTCAACTACTCCGATTTTGCCTCTTACTCCTACTTCTACAATTCTCAATTCGCCGGCGACGCCCTCTTCTCGGACGTCGATTTCACCGGCCCGCTGGACTTTTCCGCGGCCCGCGTCTCCGGCAAGGCCAACTTCTTCCAGTCGCGCCTGAAGAGCGCCAGCTTCTTTGATGCCGTCTTCTCCGGCCCGGCCCACTTTGGCCTCGCCGTCTTTTCCGGCCTCTCCTCCTTTGGCGGCAGCTGTCTTTGCCGGGGAGGCAAACTTTGTCCTGGCCCGCTTCTCCGATGCCGCATACTTCTCGGGCGCCAGATTCCAGGACCTGGCCCTCTTCGGCCTGACCAAATTTGAGGACATCGCCAGCTTCCAGGAGGCCAGCTTTGACGGCGACCTCAACTTCAAGAGCGCATCCATCTCCACCATCCTTCTGGAAAAGGCCCGCTATGGCAAAAGCTCCCGCCTCATCCTGAACGATACCGATTTTGCCCGCTTCAAGGTTCACTGGGATGAGATCGAGGAGCATGTGGTCTGGGAGCCGGCCGCTTATCTGGCCCTGGTGAGCAACTACCACGGCCTGGGCTGGTCCGGGGATGAGGACGACTGCTACTATCAATACCGATGGCTGAATCAGGCCAGACAAGGACTGGTCCTGGTCCAGGGCCATCGACATTCTGGCCTGGCTCTCCTGCGGCTATGGCGTTCGCCCCGGCTATGCGGTGGCCTGGTCGCTTCTCACCATCCTGGGCTTCGGGCTGGTCTTCTGGAGGGGAGACGGCATCCGCCGCTCCGCCAAGCCCCTGCATGAGCCCGCCGAGGAGGACGGCCTGCCCGAGCATGTGACCTTTCGAAATGCCCTCTTCTTTTCCACCATGGTCTTTCTCTCCCAGGGGCCCATCGACTTTCTGCCCGTGGGCAAAAACAGATATTACGTCATCTTGGAAGGCATTTTAGGCTGGCTGCTGCTGGCGCTCTTCCTGGTGACACTGGGCCGGGTTATGATCAGGTAAATACAAAAGTGATAAATCCTGGGCCATCTTCAAGAAGGGACAGTTGATCAGAGTCTACAGATGGCAAAAGCTGCTCTTGGCCTCGTCGCGGCACCTTTTGCTTCACATGCTGCCGCGGCTCCTGCTGCCCATCCTGCTCCTCCTGCTGCTGGGAGGCTTTTGTGCAGCGCAGATTGAGCCGGGGCTTGATCTGCCCACAACAGAGAGCCCGTCCCAGCCGGCTCTGGCTCTGGCCGCCCAGGATCTCCTGGCCCAGATAAGAGCGGGCGAGCCGCTGAATTATGACAATGTAACCATTACCGGCCGCCTGGACCTGGGGCAATTGCCGGGGCCGGTCGGGCAGGCGGTGAGAATAACCAACTCCCGCTTCCTGGGGCCGGTGAGAATGGACGGCGCGACATTTGCCGAGGCTCTCGATCTGCGGGGATGCGCCTTTCAGGGGAACGTCAGCTTTGTCCGATCCAGGTTTCTGGGGGATGCCAAGTTTTCCGGGGCAAAATTTGCGGATATCGCCAACTTTGGCGACTCCTATTTCGGGGGCCTGACCTCCTTTATCGGCACACGCTTTCTGGAAGATACCAGCTTTGCCAATGCCGAGTTTAATGGAGATGCGATCTTCCTGGACTGCGCCTTTTCCAAAGATGTCGATTTTGATTATGCTAAGTTCCTCCGGTCGGGATCTTTTCGCAATGCCAATTTCGAAGATGTGCGCTTCTTTGAGACCCAGTTCGCCGGGCAGGTTACATTTCGCGCCGTCTCGTTCCAGGGCAATGCCACCTTTGCCGCCACGCGCTTTGAGAGCGACGTCGTCTTTCGTGACGCCCGGTTCTTGATGGGGAGCACCTTCGGCCTGTCCGGATTTGGGGGTCTAGCCGACTTCGGCAATGTTGACTTTGGCGAGACTGCCTTCATGGGTGGAGTGAAGTTTGCAGACCTGGCCTATTTCGTCAATGCCCGGTTTGACGGGGATCTGATTTTGGAGGAGGCCAGGCTTTACAGCATGCAGCTGGATGATGTCACATTCAGCGAAAGCTCAAGGATCAACCTCAACAGCACTGACTTCACCAAGTTCGTGGTTCATTGGGATACCATAAAGGATCGCATGGTGTACAATGGGGCGGCATACCTGGCGCTGGTAAAGAACTACAAGAGCCTGGAGTGGTTTGCTGAAGCTGATGAGTGTTACTATCAATACCGCAAAATCGGCCAGGACCTGACTCCCTGGGGCTGGGGCAAGCTTTCGGACATCATCTCCTGGCTGTCCTGCGGCTATGGAGTGCGAGTGAGCTACACCGCCTTCTGGTGCCTCTTTACCATCCTCATCTTTGGAGTGATATTCTGGGCGGGAAAAGGCATGAGCAAGTTCGAGATCGAGGGCATGGAGCTTCCCGGAGATCCAAGGCTGCGGCCCAGCCAGCGGGTATCTTTCACCGACGCCCTCTATTTCAGCATAGCCATGTTCACCACCTCCCAGGCGCCCGTCAATACCTACCCGGTAGGCGTCTACCGGCATCTGGCCATGGCGGAAGGCATCATGGGCTGGTTCTTCCTGGGACTCTTCGTGGTCGTCCTGAGCGCGGTGCTCATCCGCTGAAAAAAATCCTCGAAGCGTGCCGATCCGGAAAGCTTGATATACGTGCTCGTTATACGGGAACGTCGGAAAAAGGGCGCGTGGCCTAGTCAGGATAAGGCGGCAGCCTCCTAAGCTGTAGATCGGGGGTTCGAATCCCCCCGCGCCCGCTTGTTTTTAGAAAAATACCTTCTTTTTCCCAAAAGGATGATTTTATGATTTTTTAAGGCACTATCTTGGAGATGGCCAGCTCCAGGATATCCTCCGCCCCCGACTTTTTCAGCTGGGGTATGAGCAGGTTGACCGCCGATCGGTCCACCACGGTCTCCACAGCATAGTATCCGGAGTTGTAGAGCTTGGAGATGGTGGGATTCTTCATGCTGGGCAGCATGGAGATGACATCTTTTATGGAATCCTCTGGCACATTCATCTTGAGCAGGACCTTTCCTCTGGCCTTCATGACAGCACAAAGAAGCGTCTGCACTGCCACGATCTCCTCGTGCTTCTCCGGATCTTGCCAGCTCTTTTTATTGGCAATCAGCTCCGAGGTGGACTCGAGCATGACATCGATGATCTTCAGGCCGTTCTTCTTCAGGGTGGAACCGGTCTCGGTGAGATCAACCACCACGTCGGTCAGCTCCGGAACCTTGGCCTCGGTAGCTCCAAAGGAGAACTGGATCTCCACCGGTATTCCGAGATTCAGGAAGAAGGCCTGGGTGAGATTGGGATATTCTGTGGAAACGCGGCTGCCCGGTTTTATCTCGCGGGCGGAGTGAATATCCTGGCTCTCGGGCACGGCCACCACCAGCTTTACAATGCCCGGGCCCTGTTTGCCGTAGTTGAGTTCAGTCACATGAGATACCACGGCTCCTGACTCCATTATCCAGTCCGTTCCGGAGATGCCCAGATCGAAGTAGCCTTTGGCCACATATCCCGGTATCTCCTGGGGGCGGAGGATCTTCACCTTGCCGATACGGGGGTCTTGTATGCGGGCGTTGTACTCGCGCTCCGTTCTCTTAACCTCAAGTCCGGCCTGCTCGAAGAGCTGTAGGGTCTGGTTTTGCAGGCTGCCCTTGGGAATGGCGATGTCGATCATTCTGACCTGATGCTATTTTGGTAACATATTTTTGTCTTTTGCTTGGCGGGGTACACGGTCGCAGAGGACACGAAGGGCGCAAAGCTGAAAACCATAATATTTGATAGTGCGTTTTCCTTTTTCTTTTTTTAAAAAAATGTTGCCACAATATTTATAAATAACTACAGTAATAAACATTTATGGGAAAAGGGGCGATCATGGCATCACTGATAATCTCGGATACTCATTTTGGCTTGGATTCATCGACCCTGCATAAGCCGGAAAAGGTAGACCAGTTGATGGGAGAGATATGGCAATTCGAGGGCGGCTGCGATGAGGTCGTGCTGCTGGGAGATATCTTCGATTTCTGGAGGGCGAGGCCGGAGAATGCGGTGAGGGGTTCACTCCCCCTTTTAAGGCGGCTGTCCCAGGAGGATCTGAAGATTCGCTATGTCGTGGGAAATCACGATCATCACCTGGTGGTGCAAAAGCAGGAGGCTGAGTTCATGGAGAGGGCGGCACGCGGCGATCTGTTTCCCATTTACAGCCCGGCTTTGCGCTGGCGCCGGACCTTTTGCGGCCTTAATATTGAGATGCTCTATCCCTTTTTCCGGACCTGCTCTTGCCAGCGGACTTACCTCTTCACGCACGGCCATCACCTGAACGGCATTCAAACCTTCACCCTGCAGCTCGTGGAGAGGCTGCGCCGGCTCTCCGGGGAGGAGTTTCTTCCTGCGGATCTGGAGATGATGATGACCTATGCCTATGAGGGCATCTACCGCTCCGCCTGCATCGGTGAGATGGTATCTTTCGAGAACTCCATCTGGAAGGCCTCCAGCTTGCTGCAAAGGTTTAACGCGGGTGTCTTTTCCAACCAGCGCCAGGCTTCTGTCGAGGGTCAATATGAGGCCATAGAAAAGTTCATTCGCGAAAGAAGCCTGGGCAAAATAGACTGCTTCATTTATGGGGATACGCACCGCGCCGGCATATTTCAGAGAAAAGGAGGCCCGCTGGCCGTGAACACCGGCTGCTTTACCCGCGAGCCTGGAAACGGGTCGCGCCTTGAGACGCCCGATACCTATCTGATCCTGGATGACGGGGGGCTCGTGGTAAGAGAGCTGGGCCGCAAAAAGCCCCTCTTTTTATGCGAGCTTCTCTAGGCGAAGAGTTGCCAAACCTATTTCATCAGGTAGCCTCCTGCATCATTAACATGTTCGAGCCAAATGAGGAATCCCTGGTCCTGGAGATCGTTCGCGGCTTTTTCGACATCCCGTCTGATGAGGCGATGAAGATCGGCGACCAGATAAAAAAGCTGCTCTTCGATCCGCAGATTGGCAGCGAAGAGGAAGCGGTGGCAAAGCTCAAGCAGGCGCTTAATGAGATGACAAAAGAGCAGGCATTGATCGCCGGCATGTTCGTCTCCGGCCTTCTGCGCTGCAACCTTGTCCCGCAGATCGAGCAGCAGTATCTGCAAGCCAAGGCAGAAGGCAGGGTAGAGCCCAATTGTGATGAATGAGGCGCTATCGGCTTGTCGGGATGGCAAGGCGCTTGAATTGGAGATGAGAAGCATAGTCGAGGCCATACTGGCCGGCGAAATCAAGAGCGAAGCGGATCTGGAGTCGCGTAAGAAGCATGCTTCGTCGCTCCTCGGCCTCTCCTCTCTGCCCAGCAATGCCGATATACTCGGCTTCGCCTCTGCCGGGGAGCGCGAGCGGCTGGGGATGCTGGTTCGTAAACCCACTCGAACCCTTTCCGGCGTGGCGGTCATCGCAGCCATGACCTCTCCCGCCCGCTGTCCGCACGGCACCTGCGTTCCCTGTCCGGGCGGCATCTCCTGCGTCTCGCCGCAAAGCTACACCGGTCGCGAGCCTGCAGCCCTGCGAGCGGCGCAGCACGACTTTGATCCTTACCGCCAGGTTACGGCCAGGCTGGCTCAACTGGATGAGATCGGCCACCCCCTGGACAAGTCGGAGCTGATCATCATGGGCGGGACTATCACGGCCCGCCCATTAGGCTATCAGCACTGGTTTGTCAAGCGCTGCCTGCAGGCCATGAATGATTATCCGGCGGCAAGGGCGCACGCACAGTTTCAATCCTTTGCTGATGTGGCTGCTGCCAACGAGACGGCTTCGGTCAGAAACATCGGCACCACCTTCGAGACCCGGCCGGACCATTGCGGTCCCGGGGAGATCGCCAGCATGCTGAGCCTGGGGGCCACCAAGGTGGAGCTGGGGGTGCAGAGCACTCGCGATGATCTCTTGCAGAGCATGAGACGCGGCCATACCGTCGAGGACGCAGTCTCCGCCAATCGCTCTTTGCGGGAGGCGGGCCTGAAGGTTGGCTTTCACATGATGCCAGGGCTTGCCGGCTCCTCGGAAAAGATGGACCTGGAGGTCTTTGCGGAGCTTTTTTCCGACAGCCGCTTTCGCCCGGACTACCTCAAGATCTACCCCACACTGGTGGTGGAGGGAACCGAGCTATTCCGGCAGTACCTGAAGGGCGAGTACGCGCCTCTGGGCGATGAGGCTGCGGCAAGGCTCGTCTCCCGCATAAAAGAGATTCTGCCTCCCTACGTTCGGCTGCAGCGGGTGCAGCGGGATATTCCCTCGCAGCTGATCGTGGCCGGCGTCAAGAAATCCAATCTCCGCCAGCTCGCCCTGCAAGAGCTGCAGGCGCGAGGCGGCCATTGCCGCTGCATCCGCTGCCGGGAAGCGGGCCTGCGAAAAGTATTGGATGGCGGAGGTGGCGGCAAAGCATGAGGTTTATGAGGCATGCGGCGGGGCCGAGCACTTTCTCTCCTTCGAGGGTGAGGATGATACCCTGGTGGGATTCCTGCGCCTGCGCCTTTCTGCCCGGGCCCGGGTGAGGGAGCTGCATGTCTACGGGCCCATGCTTCCCATCGGCAGCAGAGGGGCGGGATGGCAGCATCGCGGTTACGGGGAGAGGCTGCTTCATGCCGCAGAGGCCCTGGCAAAAGAGGCGGGCTACGGCAGCCTGGAGATCACCAGCGGCATCGGGGCGAGAGGCTACTACCGGCGGCTGGGATACGATCTTTGCGGCCCTTACATGGCCAGGCCGCTTTGATAGGATTTAAATAGGTTTGATGATGGGATGGATGCTAGAGAGCACCAAAACCATTAAATAGCGTGCATCAAAGACATTTCGCGATCTGAGGAATTGTAATATGCGTTGGCAAGGTAGATTTGGAAGGAAGCCCACCGGCGGAAAATTGATTCTCGCCCGGGGCAAGAGAAAGTATGAGATAGGCAGAGAGCAGAGCGATACCACCATTGCCGCGGTCAGGGTTAAGAAGATCGAGACCAAGGGCGGAAATATCAAGATGCGCATGCTGAGAGGCGATATGGCCGTAGTCGCCGATCCTGTGACCGGCAAGTCCAAGAGCGTCAAGATTGAGACGGTTAAGGATAATAAGGCCAATCTGCACTACATGAGAAGGAACATCCTCACCAAGGGCGCTGTCATCAAGACTGAGATTGGAGACGCCAGAATAACCAACCGGCCCGGCCAGGATGGCATCATCAATGCCATACTGCTGCCCGCCGCCTAAAACCCCTTCTCTTTTAATGTTCATCGTCTTCCGGTGTAGTTGTGGTCGCCACCTCTACGCCCCGAAGGACGCCAAGACCAGGACCTGTCCCTGCGGAAAGAGGACTATTCTCAGCAAGGTCAGGATTTTAGCCCGGGCAGAGGACGCTTTCGCTGCCGGCGAGATGGTGAGAAAGCTGCAGCTGGGAGAGCACGGCATGACCGGATTTAAACAGGCCAGGCGGTAGCCAGGCGGCCTCAATATTAAATCATATCCCTCAGTCTTTCTGCCGTTTGGCCATAACTGCAAATGATGCCAGCGTCCGGGAAAGCAGCGATCCGTCCTCGGACTTTACCTCTCCCTCCAGGAACGCCACGCTTCGGCCTCTCTTGATGACCCTGCCTCTGGCAGTGATCCTTCCGCTTCGCACGCCCTGCAAAAAGGTGGTGCTCTCTGAGATGGTGGCGATGCCGGCTTCCTCCTCCAATACGGTGAAAAGGGCCAGGGCCATGGCCTCGTCACAAAGAGCCGTGAAAAGG
The DNA here is from genome assembly GCA_963844955.1 of Methanotrichaceae archaeon. Lineage (GTDB taxonomy): Archaea > Halobacteriota > Methanosarcinia > Methanotrichales > Methanotrichaceae > Methanothrix. Next base: position 26,247 of record CAWJQJ010000017.1, read on the forward strand.
CCGCCTTGCAGCCAGCCCGCGCCGTTGTGCATATCAGGCCGCACCGGCATGACAAGCTCTGCCTCTCCGCCCCCGTAAGCGCCAAGCTCAATTCCCATCAAGCGGAAGAATGGATTGGCATCCCTTCCCCTGCGCCGGATCTCTTCCAGGTAACTCATTTTTATCAACTATGAAGTTGCCTGGAAAAGGAATTTAAATAGATGCTGGGCTGAATAGGTCGATATCCGGAGGGAAAGGGTCAGGCGAGTGGATGAGATCATGATGATTCTGGGCTGTAGCGGCTGGTCTTACGATGACTGGTTGGGCAGGTTTCATCCCCTCGCCATCGCGATGAAGGGGCAGTGGCTGGCCCATTATGCTAGAAGCTTCCCCGCCGTGGATATCAACCGCAGCCAATTCACGGCGGGAGGCTTTTCATGCGCCTGAAAGAGAAGCTGCAGGGCGTGGTGCCGCAGGAGTGCCTTGACCTGATCTCGAATCGCTTTCATGTCGTCGGGGATATCGCCATACTCTGCCTCGCCCCGGAGACGGAGGGCTACCAGAAGGAGATCGCCGGGGCAGTGCTCTCTTCCGGCAAGAGCATTCGCACTGTGCTGAATAAGACCTCCAAGCTGGAGGGCGAGAGTAGGGTAGCCCGTTTCGAGGTGCTGGCAGGCAGCGGCGATACCGGCACGCTGCACCGGGAATTTGGTTTTCTCTACCGTCTGGATGTGACACGTGTCTTCTTCAGCAGCCATCTCGGATATGAGAGGATGAGGGTGGCATCCCAGGTGAAGGCAGGCGAGGATGTGCTGGTGCCTTTTTCCGGGGTGGGCCCCTTTGCCGTCCCTCTGGCGGCGCGGGGCGCTCATGTCCTGGCCCTGGAGAAAAGTCGCGAGGCGTGCCTCTATCTGGCAGAGAACGCCCGGCTGAATCGAGTGGCTGGCAGGATAGCGATAATTAACGCTGATGCCCGTCATATGGCAAAAATGCTCAGGAAGGATTTTCACAGGGCGGTCGTGCCGGCCCCTTACGGAATGGACGCAATTTTAGAGACGGTATTGCCCCTGGTGAAGGCCAGGGGAAGCCTGCACTTTTACACCTTCAAGAAGCATAACCAGATCGAGCCGCTCAAAAAGAGCTATGAGGATCTGGGCCTGGAGGTTAGGCAATGTCGCCGCTGCGGCAATGTTGCCCCGGGCGTCTGCCGGTGGGCCTTTGATATGGCAAAATCATAGGAACGAAAGTCTTAAATACGGCGATTGACGTACATAGTAATGGCAAAGGTCGAAGACTCATTTCTTTCCCCGTCCTCAAGGACTTTTGCCTCCCTCCTATTATAAAATTATATGAGATAATTGCTATCTATCTCTTCATGGGCAGGGCAGGGTCAATACGGATGTATTTCCCACAACTGTCTCCGATCTTATCTGCGCATAGCCCATGTATATTCCGCTCATCATCAGGGATGGCACGGTTTTCGCGTTCTTTTGTACCCGCTGGCCAATCCTCGCGGTCCCCTGAATCTCGGAGCTGATCTCATAAACGGAAAAGCTATCGTTCTGGTAGATCTTCGTATCCTTTATGAGATCTTTGTCGATGTAATATGTCTCGGATATCACTGAGCCCACTTCATAGTTCTTGGCGCACAGGGCATTTCTAAGGTCGCTCTGGGTAAGGGGGGGCGTATAAGGCCTGTAATCGTAATTGGAAGAGATGGTGAGAGATGCTTCATCCATATTTGAGTCCCGATAGACCTCGGAATCTATGGTCCTGGTGGCCATTCCGCTCCCGCTCGTGCCAAGGACGATCTTCTGGCCGTTAAAACCCGTCTGGGTCTGAAGTATTCTCGATTCTTCCATATAACCGTTGACGAAGATCCAGGAATGCTCTGTGAAGTTCTGGGCTAATGTATCCGCAGTTGATGTGTCTGTGGCGGCAGCTGCATTTGCGGCTGCGCCGGCCATAATGGCGGCAATGCAAACAGCAAGCACGCTCTTCTCCAAAAGCCTCTCTCTCATCTTTGTGCCTCACCCACTTACCGATCAGCAAATGGTGCATGGAAATATAAATGTGATCCTGGATTGGAGCTGATAGACTCGTTTTCACTCTGTCGGCAGGCCGGCTTATGCGGAAACGGCGGCGCTGGAAATTAAGAGAAAAACCCAGGTGAGTGGGTTTTCTGCAATATATAAATTTTTAATTTTTTAGCAATAGATTATTGCTGATTGGTCACTATTTTGATATAGTTTGAGGCAGAAGCAGATCCGAAAGCCATCGCCTCCCTATCTCCAGCCTTGACCTGCTCCAAATTGATATTGATGCAACAGTCCTGGCAAGGGGATACATTGTCGATTGTTCTGCAGCAGGCGCACTCCCCTGAATCCTGATTCTTCTTTATCTCCAAGTTGTTAATAGCACTCGCTACGGGTGTTTTTTGCCAGATATTGCCAAGTGCCAAAGCTCTATCATTTCCTACATTTAGTATGTCCATGTTGGTGTCCTGAAATTCCGGGAACTCTAAGGCAGAGCCGTCGGTTTCAAAAATGCCGGTTCCAAGAATATCCACTCCATCGTTCCCCGCCAGACCATAGCCCTGCGCTAAAATGCATGCAGATAGCAAGGCTATAACTAATGATGATATTATGTCTATTTTTCGAATGTTTTCACCTCTAACATCTTACAATTTAAGAGACTGTTTGTAGTAATAGTATTTATATTTTACTATGAATTATTATCCTTTGAAAAATATATATAACTCCAAGATGATTGCATCATCCATTCTTAAATATGCCTATCTGTGGTCGCATGGATGGGAAATTCGATTTGAAATGACCATCTCAGGATAAATTAAAATAAAAAACAGTGCCTTTCTTCGGGATACAACATGCTCTTCTTAACAGGTATTTTTCTGCCCTATTGCCTTGCCGCCTAGAACCCGGCCAGCGCCGGACCTATAGAATAGTAGGTCTCTGCAGGATATCCGCTGATCATGCCGTAGGCATCCGGCTCCGGCAGCAGCGATCTGCTTTGATTCCAGCTTGCATCAATGCTGTGTGCGGGAGAATAGCTCCGGCTGATGACGTAAGGATCCGGTTTTTCAGACGGCGCAAAGGGCCTCAGCATCAGCGATTCATTTGTGCCGAAGACTGCCTGAATCCAGGCGTTATATCCGGCAACTGCCTGGTTATAGGACGCAGGTTCTCCCGCTTTTGCCTGATCGTATTTCTGGGCCATGTCCCATCCACGGTTGAGGCCCTCCAGGACGCCTCTCTGGTAGTCGCTCAGGGCAAAGGAGGGGGTGATAAGGCCGGAAATGAGGGCCAGGACGATCAGAACGGATAACGCGTTTTTCATCTCATTCACCTTGCTTTATTATATGGCCTCACCAGACCAAAAAGATTTCTTTTGGATTGCTACATAAAGACGGCATCGTCATCTTTGCGCAGAGCCTCGATCACCTCTGCCTGGGCCTGGCCGCTGACGGGCGCAAACGCGCTTTTTTTGCGGCCGCCGGTTTCAGATCTTTTCATCTCGCCGTGCATCCATTCCTCATGTGTCATCAGATCGAGGGACAGCGCCTCTTGCGCGCTTCTGAAAATGCGGCCTGCTAACGCTTTGGCCGATTTTTCCCGGACACATGCAGAAACGTAGACCGGGCTTACGAAAAAGACCGACCCGGCTTTCAGGGGCTGCTCCAATATGATGCGCAGGATCTCCCGGCCGGTTTGCACGTCCAGGCCGCCTGCGCCAAGGCCGTAGAGATCCATCTCCACAACAGCATAACGGCTGCGGGGCGATACAATGGCAATGGCTGCGAAAGCCCGGCTATGCACAGAGCACCATTCCCAGTATTGCTTCAAGATCTTACGGCTCTGCATCCAGATTACATGACGGGCGTATATTGCCTCCTCCAGGGAGTTATGCGGCTTTAACACGGTCTTATCTAATGCCGTCAAGGTAGGTGTATCTTTTGGGCCAAAAATCTGTCTAGTAAATTATATATACTGTTATAGACTTACGTTCTAATCAGGCCGGTGAGGTTAGAAGTATGAAGATAAAATTCGTCTGTAAAAATTGTGGCTCAGTTAACGAAAAGGATAAAGATATAATTCTGGATCCTGAATACGATCAAGAGGACTGGCTTTGCGATCTCCCTCTGGGGTTTGAATGGATTCTGCCTGTAGGAAAGATCTCGCCGATTGTTGGCAGCCCGCTCTACGTATCCAGCATGGGCGGCAGCTTCTCTCGAGCCGAGTATCTGGAGAAATACAATGTGGATCCGGAGATCGCTTATCAATTAATGCGCAAAGACAAAGGGAAGCCTCTGGCCAAAGCAATGGACCCGACCAAAGTAGGGTCGCTGGTAATGTCATATCGCTTGCCGGAAGCGCATGACGGGATTTTATAGGCGGATAAGTCGGAAGATCCGAGATGCCTATGCAAAGCCAGGAGGCAGCAACGTTGCCTTCTTTCTGAGCGGCCTTTTTCGGCCAGTGACAGGTGACGAAACCCTAAATACGTCGATTGCCGTGACCATCGCGGCAAAAGGTGGGTGACCTCATCCTTCCTCCAAAAAAAAGCCTCCTCCCAATCACTTCAAAATGGCGGGTAGTAAGGCTGGCATCGGCCAGAACATGGGATATAGAGATATCTTCCCGCCCATCCCCGGGAAAGGCAGCTCTGGCAATAGCTGCATTCCAGCGGATTTTGTCTGTAGAAATATAAATGCCGAATGTTGATTCCATCAAGATAGGCATCGCAAACCGGCCTTCCCAGGATATCATGTCCTAAAATATCGAATTGCAGGACCCTGTCCTTGAAGCAGGAAAGGTCCGGCAAGGGGCTATCAAGAAGAACTTCGACTTTTGCCTGCAAACCATAAGTGCCTGGCTGGGTGACATTCACCGTCATGCGATTGGTCTCTGAGATCTTCTCCACCATTCCCGAAAAATCATAGGCATGGGAAGAGAAGACCAGGGCTGCGGTGGATAGGATCAGGAGAAGTGCCATGCAAAGAGCGAATCTCCTTGAAGACTGTGGCTTGGATTTTCCTCCCTGGCCACGAGCGTTAATTTTCAAGATCCTCCTGCCAGGCCAGATCGCTCTGCCGGCTGTCGTCAAGGTCCTGGCTATCAAATACAACCAGCTCATAGATGATTTCACTGTCTTTTACCTCGGCTCTAATTTTATAGATATCTTCCATCTCTACAAATATTTCTTCGTCCATATCCAGGCCGTGCTCCAGCTCAAAGCCCTCAATATCTTCCTGGGAAAAGCCCTGATCCGATGCAATATCTGCTTTGATCTGCTCCAAGGCATCAAACTGCTCCACCGCGGCCAGATAGATTGTAAAACCCCCGATCTTATCCTCAATAAACTCTATTATGAGCCGGAAATTCCAGGGATCCTCTGCGATCTGCAATTCTCTTCTCTTCTTCAGATCATCAATCAGAGCAGGAGTGAGCTGCAGCTCATCCGCCGCCTGATGCATGGCAGCGAAGAGGGAATCGTGGGCCACTGCAATATCATGAATGATCTCCTTCCAGAGATCGTAGGTCAGGCCAAACAAGATAAAAGCTCCTCAGGACACCGATTATTGGCGTTGGCTTTTTCATTAATGAATAATGTCACGCCATTCTGGCTATTCAACCTTTCTATAATTGCACTGAAATCGAGAGGCTTTCTGCCTTCCCTCCGGCCTGCTTGAGATCGGAGACGAACTGGGCCATGAGATTTCTGTTTCTCAGGACGGCGGCGGGATGATAGGTGACAAGAAAACGATCCTGCAGGATCCGGCCGCGCAAGGATGCCACGCCCTGCCTGCCCAAGATGGCCTGCGATGCCGTATTTCCCATCAGGCAGATGATTATAGGGTGGAGGATCTCCATCTGGGCCTGTAAATAGGGTCGACATCGTTCGATCTCTGCTTTTTTCGGCTTTCTGTTTTTGGGGGGGCGGCATTTGATGACGCTGGTTATAAAGATCCTCTCTCTCTCCAGGCCTGCCTGCCTTAAAGCCTCATCCAGCAGCCTTCCCGCCCGGCCTACAAAAGGCAATCCCTGCAGGTCCTCCTCCCGGCCGGGCGCTTCGCCCACCAGCATAATCCGGGCGGGAGACGGGCCGCTGCCCGGCACAGCAAGGGTTCTGCTCTCCCAGAGGGGGCAGAGGCTACATACACAGATTTCCTGGTGAAGCAGACTAAGGTCGCGGCAGTTCATGCGGGTGGTGTAGTCTTTCGCTGCGGATAATCTTTCTCCAGGGCCCTTGTCTTTTCAGGGAAAACGAAAGGTTCTTATTTGCTCAAAACCTGTAGCCACAGGAGGAGGGCACGAGAAATGCAGTTTGCAGAATGGACTTATCCCTTGAGGAAGTTTGACGACATCTATTATACCATTGAGAGGATCGTTTACGGCAAGGGTGAGCTGAAGGGCTTCACCACGGAAGATATCTACAACAACCTGAGAGACAAGCGCTTTTTCCTGGATGTTCAGGACCTGGGTCGATACTTGCTGGAAAACGGGGCAAAATATAAAATCAGAAAGATCAACGATGCCTGGGAGCGCTACTACTAGTTGCCGTTAAGAGCTAGCGCTTCATCGAACCTTTTTCCGCAAAATAGATATTTCTTTCATCGATTCCAAGTTCCGCGAATCTGCCTGTGGCCAGAATGCTGTGGCTGTGCTTGAGCGGTGCCACTCTCACGCCTGCCGGGACCACCGATTCAGGCGGGACGATGGCATTCTCGCCGATAACCGCAATGTAGCCCCCTCCAATGCCATTTCCCCCCAAAACGCTATGCTCCTCGATGGAGGTGTGGCGGCCCACAATGGTGCGGCGGATATTGCTCATGTGCTGGATATGGGCGAAGCTCATGATCATGCTCTCTCTTATCTCCACATTTCGCTCGATAAGGCTGGTGTGGCCGATATGGGAGTTCTCTATCACCACCCCCTTTTCGATATGGCAGTTCCTTCCGATGGAGACATTTCCGAGCAGCTCAATGCTGCCTGAGGCGAGCAGGGGCTGTATCCTGGCCAGGGTGCTGGGATGAATCCACTGATTGGGCTTGTAGTGGTATTTGCGGTCGAAGTGCCGGACGGCGCCGGAGAGGCAGTCCATGGCTGCCTGGTGCAGCCGCTCCGGAGTGCCTATGTCTATCCAGTAGCCGGTGATGGGGTAGCCGTAGACGGGGTAATCGTTCTCCGTCAAATAAGGGATAAGGTCGCCTCCGATGTCGCGGGCTTTATCGCCCATCTGGGCCAGAACCTCGCGAATGCGGCGGTGAGAAGAGGTAGAAGGCGGTGTTTATCATGCGGCTGGGCTCACTGCCGGATTTCGGCTTTTCCACGAACCCTTCTATGCGCATATCATCATCCAGACGGGCCACGCCGTACTGGGAGATGTCCTCGGCCGGACCTATCTCTTTGAGAGCCACGGTGAGCATAGGCTTGTGTTTTTTGTGGAACTCGACGAAACTCTTCAGGTCGATGTCGATGAGATTGTCGCCTGAGACCACCAGCAGGTCGTCGTTGATGTCGAAGTAGTTCATGCAGTAGCGCAGGGAATCGGCGCTTCCCTGGTCGTCGTAGAGCGGCTGGTAGCTGAAATCCTGGTGGTCGGTGATGCCCAGGCGCTTGAAGAAGCCTTCGCCCGCTTTGAAGTAATTGCTGAGATTGAGGGTGTTATTGGCTCCCTTGCTGCCCAGGATGAACCTTCGGCAGCCCTGACTGGCCAGCACCCGGAAGAGATTGGCGATGATGGCCGTATCGCATAGCTCCACCAGCGGCTTGGGCTGGTCCAAAGTGAGCGGATACAAACGGGTTCCTGAGCCGCCGACTGTGGCTAAGACCTGGGGAAACATGTCTATATGGTGGGTTTCTGCAAATATTAAGCCTGTCGCTTAATCTTAATCACTCTGCTGTCTTCTGCCTCACCTAGTAGCCGCGCATGATCTTCATGATGATGCGGGCGATCATGAAGGCGAGCACAAATAGGATGGCGTAGAAGGCTATGTTCATTATGTCCATGGGGCATGCTGGTCATTTCTGGTTTATAGATTTGACTGAAAAGATTGATCTCCCAGAACCGCACCTACCCTTGAAGAATAGGATACGGAATTAGGTGCGATCCATGATTCAGACCGAGGCCATAGAGAAGGCGAAGGAGCACTTCGCCAGGCTGCTGGAGGAGCAGCTTTTGCGCGTTGATCAGATAAAGGCGGGAGAGGACTGGGCGGACTACAGCAAGCTGAGGCCCATCATCATCGGCGTGGTGGGCGGCGACGGCATCGGCCCCTACATCACCAAAGAGGCGGTGCGTGTTCTTGAGTATGTTCTGCAAAAGGAGATTGCCGAGGGGAAGGTATTGCTGCGCGACATTCCGGGCCTTGACATCGAATCAAGGGTCAAGGTCATGAAGGCTCTTCCCGAGGATGTCCTGGCAGCGCTTAAAGAGTGCCACGTCATCTTGAAGGGCCCCCTCACCACCCCCAAGAAGGGAGACAAATGGCCCAACCTGGAGAGCGCCAATGTCTCCATGCGCCGCGAGCTGGACCTCTTCGCCAATGTCCGGCCGGTCAAGGTGCCGGAGAAGGGCATCGACTGGATCTTCTACCGGGAGAATACGGAAGGCGAGTACGTGCTGGGCAGCAAGGGCTACAATGTGACGGCTGATTTGGCCGTGGACTTCAAGGTCATCACGTCGCCCGGTGCGGAGAGAATTGTGCGCCTGGCCTTTGAGTATGCCAGAAAGAACGGCATCAAAAGGGTATCCGCCGTCACCAAGGCCAATGTCATCAAGGCCACGGACGGCAAGTTCCTGGAGACCGCTAAAAAGGTGGCTAAGGAGTATCCGGACATACAGTTCGATGACTGGTTCGTGGACATCATGGCCGCCAAGCTGGTGGACGAGAAGCGCAGAAAGGATTTCAAGGTCATTGTGCTGCCCAACCTTTACGGAGATATCCTCACCGACGAGGCTGCCGAGTTTCAGGGCGGGGTGGGCACGGCCGGAAGCGCCAACATCGGCAAGCGCTATGCCATGTTCGAGGCCATCCACGGCTCGGCTCCGCGCATGGTGGAGGAAGGCAGAGCCATCTATGCCGATCCGGCCAGCATGATGCGGGCCTCTATAATGCTGCTGCGGCACATCGGCTTTGCCGATCAGGCAAGAAGAATGGAGATGGCCCTGGATATATGCGGCCAGTTCGAGAAGAAGGTCGCACTCACCGGCCGCTCCGACGGGGCCACAGGCGCCCAGTTTGCCGATTATGTCATGCAGACACTGAGAGACCCAGAGCTGGAGAGCCGCTTTGAGGGCTATCTGAAAGTAGAGGCAAAGCTTTAGACGGAATAATGCGAAGTTATTGTTGTGGAAAATCTGGCAGAAGCATTTCTGAGCCTAGGCAAGGAAGATAAATCCGTGCTGGGCGCAATTGAAATCGGTATGAGGACCCATGAGTGGGTCCCCACTTTTGTGATCTCACAGCTGAGCGGCCTATCCGCCCGCAAGGTCGAGTTCAGGCTGAAGCTTCTTTTTGAGCGGAAGCTGGTAGAGCGGGAGAGCATGCACTACCTCGGCTTTCAGATAGGCTTTGATGCCTACGATCTTCTGGCGCTATCCGATCTGGTGAAACGCGATAGGGTACTTAGCATCGGCGAGCGAATCGGGGTGGGCAAGGAATCCGTGGTGTACGAGGCCATGGGAGAAATCCCCCTCGCCATCAAGTTCCACCGCCAGGGAAGGACCAGCTTCAAGCATGTACGCCGCCTGCGCGATCACCTCAAAGATAAACCCAAGGTGCCCTGGCTTTATGCCGCCGCTCTTGCCGCCAGGCACGAGTTTGCCGTCATGGAAAAGCTCTATCCCAGGGTATCCATCCCCCGGCCGGTGGCGGCAAGCCGGCATGCCCTGGCTATGGAATTTGTGAGCGGCCCTCAGCTCAATAAGATCACGCTCTCCGATCCCAGAGACGGCCTGGACATGATCCTGGAAGAGGTGGGACGGGCCCTGAAACTTGGCATCATTCACGCCGATCTGAGCGAGTTCAACATAATGATGGCAGAAGACGGCCCCAAGATCATAGACTGGCCTCAGGCGGTAGAGGTCACCCACCCCCATGCTGAGGAGCTATTGGAGAGGGACCTGGCCAACGTCCTGCGTTTTTTTGAGCGGAAGTACCGCATAGAAATGCCGCTGGATAGAGCGCTCTTGCTTGTGAGGGAGGCGGAGGGAAGTTGAGCATCTTTGGCGTGGATATCGCCAGCGGCTCGCCTTCCGGCAGAAGGGAGCCAAGCTACTCTATGGTGATACTGGATGGGGACGAAGCCGCCGGCTTTCACATGATCAGCCGGCATAAATTGATCCGGCTCATCAGGGAGCGCCAGCCTGAGATCGTGGCCATGGACAACTTGCACGAGCTGGCCTCGGATCGAAGGGAGCTGATCAATATCCTGCGCCGGATGCCCGCCGCCACCAGGATGGTGCAGGTGACGGGCGCGGAGCATCCCGAGTCCCTGGTCAGGCTGGCCCGCTACCACGGCATCGCCTTCGACCGCACCAAGCCCCTGCAGGAGGCGGAGGCCTGCGCCCGGCTGGCCGCCAAGGGGGTGGGCGTGGTCCTGTCCGCCTTCCAGGACCGGACCTGGATTAAGGTGAGCCGGCGCCGCTCCTTAGGAAGGGGCGGCTGGAGCCAGAACCGCTACACTCGCAAGATTCACGGGGCGGTGATGGGCCTGGCCCGGGAGGTGGAGCAGCAGCTACGCCAGGCCGGCTTGCAGTACACCTCCCGAGCCGTGGAGGGCCTGGGCGGCTATACCCGGGCGGAGTATGTGGTGGAAGCGCCCCGGGAAAAGGTGCATATCAATCCCGGCTACTACAGCGATGCGCAGCTCTTGGTGCAGAGCATGGAGCGGCCTGAGCTGCAGTACCAACCGCTTCTGCAAAGACGCGGATACATCATGGTGGGCCTCGACCCGGGAACGACGACTGGCATCGCAGCCCTGAACCTCAACGGCGAGCTGGTGGACCTGATAAGCTCCCGGTCCATGTCCTCCTCCGATGTTATCGAATGGATCTCGGCGCGGGGAAGGCCGCTGGTTGTCGCCACGGATGTCTTTCCCACGCCGGGCAGCGTGGAGAAGGTAAAGAGGGCTTTTAATGCCGTTCTCTTCTCTCCGGGTGGGGACGTTCCCGCGGAAGAGAAGATTGCCCTTGGCAAGGAGTTCGGCTATAAGAACGATCATGAGCGCGATGCTCTGGCGGCGGCCGCGAGCGCCTTTAAAAAATACAGGAACAAATTCTTGCAGGTGGAAAAAAAGGTGCCTGCAGAGATTGATCCCGACGAGGTTAAGGCGCTGGTGGTGCGGGGCTATTCCATTGAAAACGCCATTGCCGAATTCGTGCCCGCCTCTGCTCCCAAAGCCGGGCCGAGCGGCGGCGCAGGAAGCGGGCGAAGCCACTCTGGAAGCATCACCCGATGTCGCCGCCCTGCGCGGGCAAAATCAGCAGCTTGCCGAGCAGGTCAGGACGCTGCGCTCTTACCTGGATGAGCTGCGGGCCGATCTGGCGGAAAAAGATGCCGCCCTGAGGAAAGCGAACGGCAAGATCGACCGGCTGCAGGACAAGACGGCCCGGGAGATCAAGAGAGCTCATGAGATCAAGATCCGAGACAAAGAGATCGAGCGTTTGCGTTCGGTCTTGCGCTCGGAGAGAAAGCACATAAAAAAGCTCAAGAAGGCACTGGTGCGCCAGAAGAAGGCGGAGCAGATCGAGGAGACAGAGGGCCTGCTCAGGCTCAAACCCCTGCAGGCCTTTAACCGGGAGGCGGTGCAGCTAACGGCAGAGCGCTACGGCCTGGAAGAAGGAGATCTGGTCTTCCTGGAGGAATGCAGCGGCGGGGGGAGGAGCACGGCTGAGCTTCTTTTTGAGAAGCAGGTCGCCGGAGTGATAGCGAACGGCGAGATGGTCCCTGCCGTCCTGGAGCACTTCATGGAGATGGGCCTCCCTGTTTTCAGCAGCAAAGAGGTAGACGTGCGGATGGTTAACGGCCTGCCCTTTGCAGGCCCCGAGGACGTTGCCGCGGCAAGAGCTGCCTGGGAGGAGATGATGAAAGCACGCCGGGCCAGGCTGAAGGCAGAGCGGCTGGAGAGCCTCTTTCAGGAGTACCGGGTGGAGAGAAAGAAGGAGGAGAAGAGAAAGCAGAAGGTTGGGCCAGAAGAGTTGATGATCGGATAGTCATAAAAGATAAAAAAGAAAAGCTAACGACACGATGTCTGTCACAACAGCTCAAGTTTATCTCGTAAACTGCAACTACTGCATAAGCCATTGCCTCAGTTGTCAGTGCCATAAAAGCTAAAACTGCGGCATTTTAGGACGAATCTCAGAGCCATAAGGTAAAGATCTGCCCTTATAAATTTTAATGAGTTTCCAGTCATTAGATTTTTATAGAGATCGCCTCATTCTCAGCAGGCACATAAATTCTCTCCTTTTCTTGCAGCTTCCGGCATGGCGCGCCATTCAAGCTGCAGAAAATGAATTTCGATCAGACAGTTGAGGCCCCCAAGAGATGGTTTCATGGTCTGATGACCCACAAGACCGCCATATTTCTCAGTTTGGTAAATGCTTCCGATTCTTTGAATTCTCCATCCGCGCCTGTCGCCTCATTAGCATTTTATCATGGCATTTCATATCTTTGAGCTCTTGATAACGCTCGAAACCGAGGCCAATCTTGGTGTTATTCGATGTGAAATCTCCATATTGTTCAACGAGCACATCGATTAACTCCATTAAAGTCATTGAAAAGTCGCGTCTTAGGTCATGGGAACCCTTTCTTTCAGAATTCGTTTTCTTTGACTCTATTATAATCAATTTTTCAAATAAATCTCGTAAAAATCCTAAGAAGTAATCCAATTTGCAGATGTATGAAAATTTTATGCAAAAATCGGGTTTGATATTAATGGCTCTGAGGCTGGAATTTAATGGAATTATGTCATTCGTCTTTTTTTGATAATCCCTCAAGAACCATGAATAAAACGGTCTGGGACCGGTGGCGCCAGGAAAGTCTCAGTGGCAATCTACCCAACCTATATATTCTTTGACTTCTTCACTTTTAGTTTTATGCAAATTCTTAAATCCGTTTCTCAACAACCGCCTGAGGCGTTCTTGCGTGTGGTCCTCTGATAGCTTCAATAATTTCTCTATCATCTTTCTATTTTCGTCGTAATTAAACATCTTCGCATCTTTGGCATCCATGTAAATCTGCTTTACAAGCTTAAAATCGTGCACCATTATCGTAATGTCTTCGCGATCGACTTTTCCGATTGAGCCTGCAATATCTGCAATGTTTAGGAGGAAAAGAAAATCAAAAAATTTTCCTGAATAATTATCATTCGATAGAGAAATGTTAGAAATAGGATTCAAAGTTTCGGCCATAATTAAATAAGAAACCTCTCCCGTACAAAGCATTCCTAGATAGTCATGAAATCGTATTAGATCAGACATAAAGTAAAAGTCATAGCGTCCAAATCCGAGATCCTGAAACTGTTCTCTTTCCTTTTGTCCCGAATCTTTAATGACATCTGCACCTTCCGGCCCATGCCTCGGAAAGATTATCGACTTGCCTATGTCGTGATAGAGGGCTGCACAAAGCAGCAGGTTCTTTTCGTGATCTTCTATAGAATCTATTATTTTAAGAAAATCGCAATTTTGCGATTGCATTTCAATAACTTCTTCTATCTTGCCTTCCAACAAATTGTCCAATTTCTCCACAACTTTTCTCACATGCTCTGAAGTTTTTCTACCACTTTTATATATATTTAATTCGTTATTTTCCATTGTAGCTATAAACCTATCTTTTACCTCTCCATCCAGCTCCAAAATCACTTCTGTATTTATGTCGTTAAGTTTCAGTGAAAGGAATTTTTCATTGGCATAGATCTTGATGGTCTTGCCCACATCGATTTTCTCTATCCTTGGATCTTTCCCCCATTCCGTACCTAAAATCAATGATAGAAATTCTATGAGCTTCTCCTTATCCTTTCCCGGGACTTCGTTCCATTCAAACACATGCTCGCTCTTATCAGGTATGGTTGTGGCTTTGAGGAACTGCTCATGAGGCAATTCTCCAGAATATTTTTTCAAGGTTTTCTCTAATCCTTCCTTTATAAAAGTGCCAATTATATATCTCATGTTATTCATCATGGTTCACCTGATGCACATAGTTTTATTATTTAGCTTATATCAAAGATTGCAGGTGCTTTGGGCCACCGTTTCATTTGGCGTTCCTCTCTTTCAATATATAAAGCCTATGAGGGATTTCTTATGATCATATTATCAAAATATTTAATTAATGGTGTGTCTTGATTGAGATCAAGTGCAACAGGCAGCTGAGACTTATGCTACAGGTATCCAAAATCCCAGCTAATCCAAGACCACAAACCTTGATGCTATCATCTCTTGTTCTCGGTTCTCGAATACTTGTGCTTTAGTAAAGACGGCTTCCACCTCGGCGCGCAGCAAATCCTTTCCTTTTACGCGCATCGTCCAGGATTGTGTGCCGATCGAGACCGGCTCAAGCTCGCAAAAGATGCCCATCACCTCGCTCTTCTGTGAAATAGTGGGTGAGTATGCCTCCGCCCCGCCGAAATGTGCCTGGCTCCACCTCCTCGCCCTGTCCGGCCCGCATGTCCTCCGCCCCGAAATCCCGGAAGAAGAGGCTTCCTCCGACCGCGAGCACGCGCGCCGCCTCCTGGGCCAGGGCGCGGCGCTCTGCGGCAAGCAGGTGGCCGGTCACATGAAAGGCAAAGACCGCATCGAAGCTTTCGTCCTGCAAAGGCAGTACAGCCGCATCGGCCAGAATAAAGCCGGCGTCAGGCCGAAGCCGGCGGGCGAGCTGCAGGGCCCGAGGAGATATGTCCAGGGCCACCATCCTCCCGCCGCCGGGCAGGGCGGAGAGGGTCTTGCCGTCGCCGCAGCCCAGCTCCAGGATGGCCGAGCCCTGGGGCAGATCGGGCAAGCCTTTTGCTGCGCCACCCCAGAGGCGGCCGCGGCTGGCGTAGTCCTTATCCCAGGCAGTGAGGTGATTTTGCACGAAAGCTTCCATGGGAGTAGGGCGCAATAATGCTTTGGCCAATTTGAGAAACTGCCGGTGCGATGATTATTAGTCCCATGCCGCACCCATTTGCCCGCATGGATTTATTGGACCGCTTCCGCGGCTGCCTTCTCGGCGTGGCCGTGGGCGATGCCCTGGGAATGCCCACAGAGGGCTACACCGCCCAGGAGATCAGCTGCAAGTTCGGACCGATTCGAGAGATGCTGCCCGCCCCCCAGGGCCACTTTCATACCGGCCTTTCGGCCGGCCAGTTCACGGACGACACGGAGGAGACGCTGCTCCTGGCCGAGTCCCTGATTGAGGCATCGGGCTTTTCCGCAGATCGATTTGCCGGGAAGCTGGCCGCCTGGGGCGCGGCCTGGACCCTGGACGAGCGGCTCAACCGGGGGGTGGGATTTGCCACCCGCTCTGCTGTGGAGAGCCTGATCGCCGGAACAGCCTGGCAGGAGTCGGGCCTGGCCATCCCCACCTGCGGCTCGGCCATGCGTGCCTCTCCCATCGGCCTTCTCTACCACCCCGACCTGAACATCGTGAAGAGCTACGCCGACCTGCAGAGCCTTCCCACCCACACCTCTCCGGCGGCAAGGGCGGCAGCTGTGGCCGTGGCCGTGGGCGTGGCCCTCTCATGCAGCGGCTTTTCCAAGGAGATGATCCTGAGAAACGCGGCTTCTCAGGCCAGCCGCCTTGATGCCGATTTTGCCGAGAGGCTTCTCTGGGCCGGCAGCCTTTTGGAGCTGAAGCCGGAGGACGCCCTGGGGCTGATCAGAAACTCGCCTCTGGCCATGGAGACCGTTCCCGCTGCCTTCTATTGCTTCCTGAAATTTGAGCCGGAGGAGGCGCTCATCATGGCAGCGGGCAGTGGCGGCGACACCGATTCCATTGCCTCCATCGCCGGCTCCCTCTTCGGCGCTTCCTTGGGCTCATCCTGGATCCCGCAGCGCTGGCTGGCCGCCCTGGAGGGAAGGGAGAGGATTGAGAATGCTGCCCAGGGCCTGGCGAAGCTTTTTGCCTGCTTTTGCCGCTAGGGCGCGGCGAATTTATAGCATTAGCTCGTGGGGTGCTTTATGATAGATGTAGGAATTGTCGGTGGTTCGGGCTACACCGGTGGGGAGCTCTTGCGCCTCCTTGCAAATCATCCCGAAGTTAAGGTAGTTGCCGTCACCTCCCGCAAGCTGGCGGGCAAACCGGTAACAACGGTTCATCCTCACTTAAAGAGCATTTATTCCCTCAATTTTGAGGCGCTGGCCGCGAAGGAGGCAGCCGAGCGCTGCGATATCGTCTTTACCGCCGTCCCTCACGGAACCGCCATGGACTGGGTGCCCGAGCTTCTCGACGCCGGCACCCGGGTCATAGACCTGTCTTCCGACTACCGCCTGCCCACGGAGGTCTTTGAGAAGACCTACGCCACAAAGCACCGCGCTCCCCGCGCGGCGGTCTTCGGCCTGCCTGAGCTTCATCCTGAGGTGGCGCAGGCCAAACTGGTGGGCAATCCCGGCTGCTATCCCACAGGAGCTACCCTGGCCGTGGCCCCGCTGGCCAAAGCCGGTCTGGTGGATCGTGTGGTCTATGACTCCAAGTCAGGCATCTCCGGGGCAGGCATGGAGCCCACGGAGACCTCCCACTACCCCAATATGTCGCAAAATGTCATACCCTACAAGCTTACCACGCACCGGCACGTCCCTGAGATCAAGCAGGAGCTCTCCCTGCTCTCGCCTGGCATCAAAGTCAACTTCACCCCTCATGTCATCCCATCGGTGCGGGGCATCCTCACCACGGCGCACGTCTTCGCCCGGCCCGGCGCCGAGGAGACGCTGCAGGACAGGGGCCAGGTGGCCGGGATCTATCGCGAGTTTTACAAAAATGCGCCTTTCGTGCGCATGGCCGACGCCGTCCCCCGGCTCTCAGCCGTGCGCGGCTCCAACTTCTGCGACATAGCCTTCGAGCCGGAGAAGGGAAGCGACCGGCTGGTGGTCATCTCCGCCATAGACAACCTGGTAAAGGGGGCGTCCGGCCAGGCCATACAGAACATGAACCTCATGGCAGGCTTCGATGAGAAGGCCGGCCTGTGGCTGGCGGGAATGGCTCCTTAATTGGGATGGTGAATATAAAATGAAGGTCAGAGATGTTATGAACGTCAAGCCCGTCACCGTGCAGGCAGAGGCTCTTGTGAGCGAGGCGGCTCGCCTGCTTCGTGAGAATAAGATCAGCGGCCTGCCGGTGCTGGATGGAGAGAAGCTGGTGGGCGTGGTATCGGAATCAGACCTTTTGCGTCTCCTGTCTGTGGAAGAGAAGGAAGGCGGTCTCTGGCTTCCCAGCCCCTTCGAGGTCTTCGAGGTACCATTCCGGGATCTGGTGAAGTGGGAGAGGATGCATGCCGCTTTGCAGGAGATTCCCAAAAATAAGGTGGGCAATGTCATGAGCAAGAACATTCATGAGGTGGAGCCGGACGACTCGGTAGAGGAGGCGGCAAGCATCATGACCCGGCATCGGATCAACCGCCTGCCCGTGGTGGAGGAAGGCAGGCTGGTGGGCATTGTGACCAGAGGCGACATCATCTCCGGCCTGGGGATGCAGCATGCAGAGAATTGAGGGTGGCATCTGCGCCGTTGCCGGCGTGCGGGCCTGTGGAGTTCGCCAGGGAAAATACGGCCTGGCCCTGATCGCCGCTTCCGGAGCTGCGGCCGGCATGTTCACCACCAACCGGGTGCGGGCCGCGCCTCTGGACGTCACGGCGCAGCACCTGGCCGCCGCCGGCCACCTGGACGGCGTCATCGCCAATAGCGGCTGCGCCAATGCCTACACCGGCCCGAGGGGCGAAGAGGATGCCAGGGCCATGTGCCGGCTTTTCGCCGGCTTTCTGGGAACGGATGAGAAGAAGATCGCCGTGGCCTCGACCGGCGTCATCGGCCGCTACCTGGACCTGCCTCTCATCTCCCGGCTCTTCGAGCAGGCCAAGGCGGGCCTGCGAAGCGATGCTGCCGCAAGCGAGGAGGCGGAGCGGGCCATCATGACCACCGACACCCGGGTCAAGGAGATTGCCGTGGAGCATGAGGGCCTGCGCGTGGCCGGCATTGTCAAAGGGGCTGGCATGATCGAGCCCCATATGGCCACCATGCTCTGCTTCCTTTACACGGATGCCGATTTTCCCGCGGCAACGTCTGCATGAATGCCTGGCCGATGCCGTGCGTGGCAGCTTCAATATGCTCACCGTGGACGGAGATACCAGCACCAATGACACCGTGCTGCTCACAGCCACGGGAAAGGCCCGGGGCGGGGTGGAGGCCTTCCGGGAAGCGCTGCGCTACGTCTGCATGGAGCTGGCGCGCATGATGGCCCGGGATGGGGAGGGTGCCAGCAAATACTTTGAGACGGTTGTGCAGGGAGCGCTCAATGAGGAGGACGCCCGTCTGGCGGCCAAGGCGGTGGCCAGGAGCAGCCTGGTCAAGACGGCGGTCTACGGAGCCGATCCCAACTGGGGGCGCATCATCTGCGCCGTGGGATACTCGGGAGCAGAGATGGACCCGGCCAAGGATCACACTGGGCCTGGAAGGAAAGAGCCCGGATGGAAGAAGCCTCAAGGTCTCTGCTGGTGGAAAAGGGGCGCATTGTGGAAGGAGTGCTGGATCAGGCCAAAGAGATAATGAAAGGGGATAGCATCATCATCAACATCGACCTGGCCCTGGGAGATGCTGCCGCGCGCGGCTTTGGCTGCGATCTGACCCATGAGTATGTGAATGTGAACGCCAACTACACGACCTGATATTATGTTTCGAGATCAACGTCTGGGCGAGAGCCGGCAGGATGTTCTGGAGTACCTCTCCAGCCGCGTGGCGGACGAGCGCATCTTCCAGGCCGATCTGCTGGTGGACAAAGCCCACCTGGTGATGCTCAGGGAGCAGGGCCTGATCTCGGGAGAGGTCTGCTCGAAGATCATCTCTGCCCTGGACGGTCTCATGCAGGCCGGGCCGCAGTCGTTGGGCGCTGGAGAGGATGTGCATGAGGCCATTGAGGCGCATATCCTCTCTCAGGTCGGCCCGGAGGGGGGCAGGATGCACACCGGCCGCTCCCGGAATGACGAGGTGGCCACCTGCATCCGCCTGGCTCTGCGCACGGAGATGCTGGATCTGATGGCAGAGCAGCTCTCCCTGATCGGCACGCTGGTCCGGCTGGCGGAGAAGCACACACGAGACCGTCATCCCCGGCTTTACCCACACCCAGCATGCCCAGCCGACGACCCTGGCCCACCATCTCCTGGCCCATGCCGATGCCGCCCTGCGGGACCTGGCGCGGCTGGAGGAGGCTTACGCGCGGGTGAACCAGAGCCCCCTGGGGGCGGCGGCCTTTGCCTCCACCGGCTTTAAGATCGATAGAATGAGGACCTGCCGGCTGCTGGGCTTTGAGGGACTGGTGGAAAACAGCATGGATGCCGTGTCCACCCGTGACTTCATCCTGGAGACGCTGGCCGACCTGTCTATCCTGATGGTCAATCTCAGCCGCCTGGCCGAGGAGCTGGTCTTGTGGTCCACCTCCGAGTTCGGCTATCTGGAACTGGACAACCTCTATGCCTCCACCAGCTCCATCATGCCCCAGAAGAAGAACCCGGACACGGCTGAGCTGGCCCGAGGCAAGACCGGCTCGGTGCTGGGAAGCCTGTTCTCGGCCCTCTCCATCTGCAAGGCCCTGCCCATGAGCTACAACCGCGACCTGCAGGAGGTGACGCCCCACCTCTGGAGGGCCTTGGATTGGGCGAGGAGCACCGTGCGCATCCTGGACGGCTGCGTTTCCTCTCTCAAGTTCAACCTGGAGAGGATGGAAGAGTGCGCCGGAGCAGGCTTTTCCACGGCCACGGAGCTCGCCGACTCGCTGGTGCGAATCACCGGCATGCCCTTCCGGACGGCGCACAGCATCGTGGGCCGGATTGCGGCCTCGGGCCGCAGGCCGGGCCTGGCCGAGCTGGACGGGATCGCCCAGGAGATCGCAGGCTTTGCTGCCAGCGAGCGCGGCTTTTCTGAAGCTGACCTGGAGAGGGCCCTGGACCCGAAGAGCAACGTGGCCCTGCGGGCCAACACCGGCGGGCCGGCGCCGGCGGAGACAGAGCGCATGATCAAGGACAGGCTGGAGCGGATAGCGGCGGGCGAAGAGCGGCTGGCGGAAAGGCGGGGGCGGGTGGAGAGGGCGCTGGGGGAATTGGGGGCGGAGAAGTAAGCCTGAAGAGAATTAAAATATTTCTGTTAAGGATGGCCGCACCAACGGCCCCTTCTATCGATTATCGCCAGGGCGTTTTCCGTCAGGACTATCCTCTGCGCTTTGTGCCTGCTGCTCTTGACAATTACCACAGGATCGCTTACCTTCCTGGCCTCGGCTATAATTCTGTGGCCATGCAGGGAGTCGCCGACCTCAAGGCCCTTCACAGTGCCGCCTCCATCAGGCCTTCCTTCTCCAGATCATCCATGATCCTGCATACCAGCTCATAATCAAGCTCAAGGTCCAGTGCTGGCATCTGAGGCATAAGCTTCTCCCTTCATTTTGAAATAGCCTGCGACTTCTTTTTTTGCAGTTTCATAGTCTACATCGCGATATTCAATGACCTTGATTGCCGATAGCTTTTCTCGGACAGCTTCACGAATGAAGTCGGAGGGATTAAGGTAGAAACCAGCTTCAACAAGTTTATTGATTTGGCCGATCTCATTTGGTGTAAGTTTGGCGCCAACCACTTTACCTATGCTACCAACGATGCCGACATCCGCACCCATATCCTTTTCATTAGTTAATACTAATTTATAGGCTTATCGGCATTTATTTTCGCACAGCGCACTGCATTGCGGGCCGCATTGCCGCCTCGGGCGGCAGGCCGGGGCTGGCCGAGCTGGACGGGATCGCCCGGGAGATGGCAGGCTTCGCTGCCAGCGAGCGCGGCTTCTCCGAAGCAGACCTGGAGTGGGCCCTGGACCCGAGGAGCAACGTGGCCCTGCGGGCCAACACGGGCGGACCGACCCCGGCAGAAACGGAGCGCATGATCAAAGAGAGGCTGGAGCGGATAGCGGCGGGCGAAGAGCGGCTGGCCCGGAAGCGAGGCCGGGTGGAGAGGGCAATGGAGGCGCAGTGGGCGGAGAAGTAAGCCTGAAGAAGATATTTTTTGAGGTTAGGCTACACCATCGGCCTTTCTATCAATTATCTTAGATGCGCTCATATAAAACCGACACGAACAGCACATGAGCTAGAAGGCAAAGAAGTGCGTAAAACTTTTATTGCCAAGCTATACAATATGTCATAGCCATTCATCTCCATCTTGTGCGCATGATGTACAGGATATATTTGACAGCTCTTGCTCTGCGGTACCGCAGGCGTCGCATGGTATCCACTCGTCTTTTGTACCTCCCAAAGTGCAGTTGAGGCCGAAACATGGCGGCGGCTGCCATGATGATGAAGAACGACCCGGCCCGGCTCCGATTTCAACGCGGGCTGCCACATCCGCAGAGGCAACTTCCGGCCCGTCCACCGCTTGAACCTCGATATGGGCCTGGTTCACGAAGGCTCCGCTATGTAAAGCCTTAGTCACATAATCAATGGTCCTCGTTTCGCCAGGCTTAAGATCGATGATATTCCAGCTAACCTGATCAGAATTCCTATCGGAAGGCAGGATCGACGAGTTTTGGAAGATCATTCCCTACTGGCAGCTGATCGATGACGGATACAGCCATCACATAATCTTCCCGGTTTCTAACGGCTATGCTGTAGTGGATCATTGTCCCGTCCTTGGGGTCAATATAGGCTGTTTTATCCGCCCAAATTTGCGGCGGGCAGCAACTGAGCCAGTTGAATCCAATGGCCGAATAGTTCTCAGCTTTTACCCACTGGCCATTATGACCGCCGCTGACCAGGATGCGATTGACCAGGTTATCCTCATCCTCGGTCATGTTCAGCTTCAGGTCGATGGCAGTGCTTTCACCAATCCCCAGGCTGATAAGCGTCCACCTGGCGTAGCTTCCATTTTGCTCTGAAGGCCTCAGCGACGAGGAAATATACTGAGTTCCCGGCGGGAAGAGGTCCAGGACATATACCGGTCCCAGGACGCAATTGCCGTCGTTGACGACATTTATGGTGTAATCGATGACAGTGCAGCTTGCATGTTCCATCCTGCCGACCTTAGTGACGCTTAAATGCGGTTCATCGAACTTGGCGACGCCACCGATCATTATATTTCGAGAGAACTTATATTTTCCTATATATTCTTCATATAGGTTGATCTCGCTCTTAGTTTTATTAGCAGCGGATAGTCTTTTAATGACCTCGAATTGGCCTTTGCCTGAAAATTCAGCTTCAGTCTTCATCTCGTTTAAGCCCCTGGCAATGGTGCTCTTCTTGAGGTAATCCGCCTGGGAGAAATCCTCGCGGATGATGCTGAAAGGCTGCGAGCTCTGAAAATCCTTTGGACTAAACGAACCCGACTTGGACCACATGCTTTCGTGCCATTTACTCGACAGGTTCACGGAAAATTTCGGGGTGTAATCGTAGCTGACCGGGCCATGAGAGATGTCTAGATCCTTGGCGCTGTAGCTGGTGGCAGTTTGGACCTGCTCTCCGACCTGGTAAATTCCTGTTCCCGACTCGAAGCTCCTCTGGCTCCTGCCCATGCGATTGTCCGAGGATGCTGCGCCATAGCCGGTCACGGAGCGATTTGTTGCCAGGTTCTCGCCGTACTCGTCGAATTTGGTGCGAACCCTGAAGCTTCCCAGCAAATCCTGGCGAGACTCGAAAGCGGGGGGTACTTTGCTGTTAGGAGCGTGAATTGAGGTATCGTCCGCACCTGTTTGTTTCCGCATGCCTATGTGGCCCGCCCCTTCAAAAGTTGTCTCAGACTCCAACATGGAGCCATTCTTATCCAGCACCAAAGAGCTGTTGCGGTCAATCCTGGTGGCATACATATAGCGCTCAGTCATAGATGTGCCGGTCACGCGGTTCCTGGCGCTCTGGGCCTCGGACCATCTGGAGCTGTAACCTATGGACCTCCCCTGAGGCAGGGCGAAAGAGGATGGCGAGTAACTCTCTTTGAGACTGGTGTTTACCTTTATGGACCCGTTCTTGGCTGAGAGCGAAGTCTCGTCCTCTCTGGAGTAACTGCCGCTGCCGTGACCGAGTAGCTTCACCGCAGTTCCCAAAGCATCTGCAAGCCTCACCGTCGCTGTGCTGGAATCGGTCTCCGGCACCCCCAGGTAGCTGGCAGTAATGTTGGCGAAATTGGTCAGACGGTCGGGCTTTTGGGCGGTGTCCAGCCTCTGGTCAAAATGGACGTAGCCCTGGCCGGAGACGGATTGAGTGGATCTGAATTGGATGTCAGAATGGTTCTCCTTGATTATCGCATAGACCTTGATTGTTCCACTGCCTTTGGGAGGAATCGTGCCCAGGTTCCAAATCAAAATGTTATTCTCTATGGCTGTTGGCTGCGGATTTGCCTCGACGAACTCCATAAATTCGGGATCAGGGAGAACATCCATCAACACCGCCCTATCGGCATCAAGGGCCAGGTCGTTTCCGTAGATGATGGTGAAGTTGACCATTTCATTCGCAAAATAGTTCTGCTTCTCCGCCTTCTTCCTCACATAAAGGGAGTGGATAACTGCCGTCTTCAGCATCTTGAAATTGCCCTCACTCAGGTCTGAATCGATCCTGTAGTTGTTGTAAACCCAGTCGAACGGGGGATGTTCCGGAACTAGAGGCAGGCTTACACGGATATCTATTTTGCCTGAACCGCCCGGTATGAGCCTCTCGGATTTTAGGATGCTCGCGTTCCACCACAGATGTGTCCCCTCTGCATCCCTCCAGATCTTGCTGGGCCTGGGGGTGGCGTCGGCAGGATCGAAGTCAAGGTTGCCGTCAACGAGATCGGTTGCAGTAACATTTTCAGCGTCGGCATTTCCTGTGTTGCTGTAGATTATGGTGTAGTTGAGAAAGCCTCCCGGCCGGATGAACTGGTCGGAGGCCGCCTTCTCGATCCGGAGGATTGGGGCGGTGCTCATGACCCTGGTGATAGCAGTATCCTGGACGGAAACGCTGTCCTGGCTGGCGATCCTGGCCGAGCTTGTGAGCAAAGTTCCGTCCATTAAAGATGATCCGACTGCCAACTTTACCTCGATTTTGCCCGAAGCCCCGTTAGTGAGGTCGCCAAGCGTCCAATGGTTGTCCGAGCCCTGATCGGGCGCGGGGACTGCGGAAATATAGGTGACTTTGGGATCGTAGGAGGCCTGAATGGTAGCGCCTTGAGCATAGCCTCCTTCATTTATATAATTAATAGAATAAGTTATTTCATCGCCAGGGCGAATGGGATTGGGAGAATCCATGGCTATGATGAATGCCGGAGGCGTAGAAGCAATCGATATGCTTCCTTTTGCAGTCTCGAAATAGGTTCTCTTTCCGGGATAGATTCCCGTGCTGCTAGCCCAGGATAGATCAGCAGTGCTGTTTAGCATAAAATCCTGCTTTGCTCCTTTATCTACAGTTGCTTTATATCTAAGCTGGATCTCATCAGCATTTGTCCAAGACATATCGATCTTATCAAAGTGCCATCGTAGTTTTTGGCTATCAGAATCATCACCCCACCCGCTGGGCCCGGCAACTATCTCCATTGAACCAGGCGTGTAAATCAATCCTTGAGGAAGGTTTTCTGTAACCACCGCATCGAAGGCATCTGAGTGGCTGCTGGGTGTATGGCAAAAAGAAATGGTGCAGGTCACAATATCTCCGATCTCTGCAGATGAAGGCTTGAATAGCTGCTTTATCTTAAGATCAGGCTCAATTATCCTAACGGCAGTTGATTTGGCGCTGATGGATTGAGCAAGTCCCCTTTGATCCCTCCATTGGAGAAGCGCTACGTTTGGCGCTAAGATCATTCCGTCCCGGTTCTGATCCGTATCAGCTACCAAGACATGGAATTGAATCAAAATGTCTTCATCTGCAGAATTGTCCAAATCGCCAAAGCTCCAGGTTATAGTCACCGGCAGACTGCCATCATTTGGATAGGCTACAGTCTCCAACATGTTGGTTGAAGCGCCTGTCACCTTCAGGCTGCCAGCACTATATATGAGCCCTCTTGGAAGAGTATCAGTGATCGTCACGTCATGTATAATCTCTGCAGGAAGGTCAATTTTGAGCGTATAAAGGTCAGTATCGTGGACTGATGCTTCAGCGAGAGCACATAATATGGCCAGGATCATGAAGGCTTGAAGCCAGGAGGATACATGCTTTCCCCATTTTCTATATAGAAGGATCATCATGCCCTCAGAGTTTCAATCCTCTAAAGATTATATCAATTTGATAAATATTGCCAGAGTGCAGAGATTTATCATCCAAGGATACCTTCTGGATGAAGGTCAATGGAACAGTGGCTTTGCCATCTCCTTCAAGAAGAACTCCCCCATGAGAAAGGTCGACCCTGTTTCCCCCTTTGGCAATGACGATCATGGAGTCTTTCAGCCTTATTCCGTCAGGGACATAGGCAGAGCTGGATGTATCATATTCAGCCATATGACCTTGAGCCGGTCTATCGGATGAGGCAGTGATCCTCCAGGATCCTCTGCAATCTATCTCAAGGGCGGTTTCCCTGGTGCAAAGTGGTTTGGTTGGATCCAAAATCCAATCTGAGATAGTGGCAGATACACCAATCGTAATCTCGCCAGAATCCCCAACTAAAGTCAATATATTTCCGATAGGCTGCCCGGGTGCCGCCTCAATGATTGGTAGTTGTTCCGCAAAGCAGATTTCCGTTAAAGGAATTATTATAATAATAAGAAAAAAAATTAAGTTGGGTCTATGTAAAGTTTTCCATTTTATTAAATCCTTCACATACTCCATTTTTTCCCTTCTCCATTGCCATGCAATACCATCAAAATGTCTTTCAATAATTGTGTTTCGATCTTTCTCTCATCCTTATATATAAAAATTAAAGAAGTATAGCAAGAATTTATTAAACTATTTTTATCAACTGGCGGAACTGAAACATACATATTATTATGATTAAGTAACTTATCATATATAAAACTAATGAATTGATAATGTGTATAGAATTAAAATAAAAAATTTTAAAATTTATAAATAATAAAATAAAAATTAGTATTAAATTATTAAACAACATCAAATGTAGTCTCTTTGCTGACCAGAACCGTCCCGTCTTCTAAGTAGGCTGCTACATTCAGGGCATAATTTCCAGGCTCAATAGTCCGGTTGGACTTGAGTTGAATTGCGAATTCCCTCGACTTTCCCGGTAATATTGGCGGAAGCAATGAATGCATGGTTGTAGAATTGGCAATGACATCGCCTTCACTATCTTTCATGAAAGCTTTAACCATGGCCATATAATTGATATTTCCTGTATTCTTTAGCGTAAGCGTTGCGTTCATCCAAATATCGTTGACCGGCTTGCTCGTGTCCAGGCCCTCGATGTCGGCTGTTTTGGAGAGTTTAGAGCCAGAGATGGTGAGCAGGATAGGAACGTTAAGCACCAATGATACTCCTACGGGTCCGCTTTCTGCAGATACGCCTCGAATGCTAGCCATAGCGTATCTCAATCCATCTCCAATGTCCAAGGGCACGTCCCCGCTTATCAGCATCTTTTTTGATTCACCAGGATTGAGATGGAAATTAGAGGGTGATATATTTAAGAAAGGCCGGGCAGAATAAAGTCCATCGTCCGGATCAGATATCATCATGGTATATACTCCATTAGGACTCTGGTCTAAACCAAGAATTTCCGTCATTATATCCACGGGGAGATCTTCGGCCCCGAGGTTCAATTCTATTTCATCTTCAATATGCTGTCCTGGAATAATGTTAGCCTCGTATTTCGCTCCAACCAGTGTAAGGTTCGCACAAGCAGGCATAACTGCCAGCAAAATCAGGGCTAAACTTAACACAAGAGCTACTACCACAGTTTTTATTATCATCTTCTGATACACCTCGCAAATAAATTTCTAGTTTTATATGCTAGCTAAATCTGAATAACAGCAATTTTAGCAGTATTGCATTCGGCTTAATGCAATCGATTAATGCCATATCGTCCTTTTCACTATTCATTTAACCTTTAGGGCTAAATTAGATATTGCTTTTCTCCTTAAAAAGTTTATGGTGAAGAAAATGTTTAAATCTCTCATAATTCTCAATTGAACCATCACCGTTCATCGTTCTTGATAGGTGCAATAATTTTGTAAAAGTGAAACAGCATAGCTTATTGGAATTCAGGCATTATCATGTTATAAAAAATTGAGCTAAGCTTCCCTTAAACGGAACGGCTTAGCTCGATTGTCCATATCACTTAATCATCGGATGGCCTTATTGTGCAGTCAGGACGAAATCTATCGTAATGGTGTATGGATATCTGGAATCTTCGATTCCTGAAGATGTCGTTGAAAGCTGATAGTTTATATCCAAAGGACCAATCCCAGTCGTAATCGGTATGGGGTTATAATAATAATTATATTCAAGAGACATTGGACCTATCCCATAACTAGGGATGTAAATTGATACCGGATTGCGTATCCAGTCGTGCATAGATGATGGGTGTTGCTGTGTCAGATATCCGTGGTGCCCCCATCCGTCATCCTGGGCATAGACAGACAAAGCCCAATTGCAGTTACTATTGATACGAACCTGGTTATCCACCGTGGCCGAACTATATGGAAGCAATTCTCCGAAGCTGTTGGATACGGGAAATTGAACCGAGAGAATTTGCGGCATAGTCGCAGACAGAGTCAAAGACGATGCAAATGCTGATCCTATCAGCGATACCATCGCGACTAAAGCGATGGTCAAATATAATTTTATTAATCTGTTCGTTGTTCTCCCCTCCTTGACGCGTTCGAATTTTACCTTAAGTATATGCCATATTAGATAATCTAATAGTGACTATATTAGAGATTTTCATCCAATATGCTAATCACTCAGGTAATTTCGTCCGAATTTACAATTAGGATTCTACATAATAGTATTTAACTGTTTCTAAAGATTATGAATGGTATCACTGATATCTATAAATAAAAATACAAGTGTTGAGGGCTGAGCCATATTAAATAATAGCAGCATATACTAACTGGCTGCTATCAAAAAAAAGTTATATTGCACACATTTTGTGTGCTGTATCAGTGTTTAAATTATTTATAATAAATTTATAATCAGGGCCATTATCATATCCAAACCGCGAGAGATAGTAACATTTGTATTCCTATGGCTTATCAGATAATGCGCTGCATCCATAATCGTCTGCCGTTTTTATTTTTTTTTATAAACTCCATTCAGATCTTCTCTTCGCCCTCGCTGCGATGAACTCCCGCGCCAGCCTTGCCGCCAGCAGCGCCGTCTCGCCCCGATCATAAGCAGGGGTCAGCTCGTTTATGTCCAGCCCAACGGCCCTGGGCGCCGTCCGCTCAATCACTCTCTTTACATCCCAGGCAGTGAGGCCGAACGGCTCGGGGTTGCCCACCGCCGGCGCGAATGAGGGATCGAGAGCATCGAGGTCGATGGAAAGGTACAGCCTCTCGCATTCCATCTCTTGCAGCGCCCTGTCCAGCACACAGGTCGATGCCCTTCTCATGCACTTCGCGGCTGGTAGAAAAAGCGGATTTTATTTTCGGCGGCGTAGTCGAACTCTTCACGGCTGCCGCTGCGAATGCCGATGGAGGCATAGCCGCCAACGCCCTTCTCCAGGATTCTGCGGCTGGCGCAGGCGTGGCTGTAGCGGGTGCAGCCGTACTCCTCGCGCAGGTCCAGGTGCGCGTCCAGCACCAGCACGCCCAGACCGCCTGGCGCTTTTCGCCGGGCCAGGCCTTCCACAATTGGTGGGGCGATGGAGTGCTCGCCTCCCAGAAAGATGGGCACAGCCCCCGCAGGCAGCAGGGCGATGCCTTCCTTTATGGTCTGCTCGGCATAAGCGGGATCTGCGCCCAGCTCCATATTGCCCAGATCGCAGATGGCAAGATCAGCCAGGTCCACGTCGTAATAGCTGTCGTAGCTCTCGAAGTTAAAAGAGGCAAGTCGGATGGCATCCGGGCCATCCCTCGAACCGGAGCGAAAAGAGGCGGTGCAGTCGAAGGGAAGGCCGACTACTACATAGTGCGCATCCTCCAGATCCGCATCGGCGTCGGCAAAGCCGCATCCTTTGGAACATAAAATGGTTTTAAAAGGGTTTTAGCGTATATCCAGCTTGCTCCTGCCCATAACGAAGAGATAAGCTACCTCTTTTCCTTCCTCTATCTTATCCTTCTGGTCCGCGGTTATGGGAACATCGACCGTGGCATAGCTGCCCAGGTCCATGAGCTGCACCGATGTATCGCCGATGGATAGAACCTGGCCCGTCTTGCGCTCGACGGTGGGCACATAGATCTTGGTGGTAACCGGCTGAACGATTGACTTCTTCTGGTTGTCGAAGATGCCGATGGCGTCCACCCTGGCCTTGGCGCTGCCGTGCTTTCCCGGCTTGGAATGGGATATGCTCTTGATGATGCAGGGCTCTTCGTCGATGATGACGTATCTTCCCTCTTTCAGCTCTCTGACCTCAACCTGCTCCTTCATTTGATCACTCCTGAAGGCGAATGCAACTCTCCTATTTAAAGGATGTCTTTCATGCGCCTCATTGCTTCCTCAAGCTGAGAGCGCGCCGCAGCATAAGAGATCCTGATGTGCTCTGCTCCACCGGCCCCGAAGGCCGACCCGGGAACCACGATGACCCCTGCTTTTCCTAGCTCTGCGGCGACAGCGTCTCCGTCTCCCACGCGGGGGAAGAGATAGAACGCGCCCTCCGGCTCAATCATGTCCACGCCCATCTCACGAAAGCCCCGGACCAGCAGATCCCGGCGGGCCCGAAACTCATCCCTCATGGCTGCCACGCAGTCCTGCGGCCCGGTGATGGCCTCCAGGGCAGCGGCCTGGGAGATGGAGCTGGCGCAGGCCTGCACATACTGGTGAATCTTGAGCAGCTGCTCCAGAGCGCAGCCTTTGGCCGCCAGATAGCCCAGCCTCCAGCCGGTCATGGCATAGGTCTTGGAGACGGCATTGACGGTGATGACGCTGTCCGAGAACCGGCCCGGGCTGACATGCTCGCCTTTGTAAATGAAGTGCTCGTAGACCTCATCGGATAGAACCGCGACGTCCCGATCCTCGGCGATCTCGGCAACGGCTCGCATCTGCTCCGCGGTCTGCACCGAACCGGTGGGATTGGAAGGCGAATTGATGATTATCAGCCTGGTCTTGTCCGTTATCCGCTCCTCAATGGCCTGCGGGGATAGGCGCAAATTCTCGTCGAGAGGAACGCTCACCGGCCTGCCTCCTACCAGCTTGGTAAGCTCGGCATAAGAGAGGAAGCTCGGATCGCCTATCAGGACCTCCTCACCGCGATCAACCAGCGCCGCTATGACCAGGAAGAGCGCCTCGCTGGCCCCGCTGGTCACCATGATCTCCTCGGCCGTGCAATCTATCCGGTTCTCAGTGCGAAATTTTTCCGCCAGAGCGCTTCGAAGGGCCGGCACTCCGCAGTTGGGGGTGTAGCCGCACATCCCCTTTTTTATAGCCTCTATGGCCGCATTCTTGATGTGCTGCGGTGTGTCGAAATCCGGCTGGCCCAGTCCCAGGTTGACCGATCCCGGGGCCGCCCCCTCAAAACATTTCCTTATGCCTGAAATCTCAATCTTTTCCGTGCAGCTTGCAAATCTCATGGCTCCTCCTTCTTGCCGGAAGATCCTGTCTGTTCATCCTTATAAACTACATTGAGAATGCCAAAGCAATTGAGCCTGGATAGCTCCTCTTTTATGAGATTCATCCTGACCCTGCCCCCCCTCCAGTAAAGGGTGATCTTGACATCCTCCTTCTCCGTCTCCTCTGAGATGGACTGCATAAACATCTCCAGGGCCCGGGAGTTGGAGAATGGAACCACGAATATGGCCCGGTATTTCTCTTTCTTCCTGGCGTAGGAGGTCAGGATATAGCCGTTGTTCTCGAACTCAGAGATCTCCTCGAAACGGCATAAGACCTCCTTCTCGTGCTCTGCGGTTCCATCGATCTTGGAAATTATCAGGAGAATCTTGGCGATGAGAGACTTATCCAATTTTCTTCCAAACCAGATATTGATAGCGCCCTGGGTGAGGACAATGGAAACAGCAGAGCCGCTCACCTCAATGGAGACCGGCTCCGGCCTATTGCCTGCGGAGCCTGGCATAAGGCTCCAGATCGAGCGGAGCCCATATAACCGTTTCGAGAATAATCCCGAGAGAGGGATTTATCTTTGCAAGAATGTCTGGCTGCTTTAGAGAAGCACTTTGCCCAGGAGCCTTATGCCAGGATCTTCGGCATCAGGATCGTAGAGCTTGAAGAGGGCCGCGCCCTGCTCGAGATGAAGACAACAGCGAGCATGAACAACCTCTTCGGCATGACTCATGGTGCCGCCATCTTCTCGCTGGTGGATGCCGCCTTCGAGCTGGCCGTCAACTCGCATGGCACCGTGGCTGTGGCTCTGGGCGTGAATATGAATTATCTGAACGCGCCCCTCCCCGGGGAGAGCCTGCGGGCGGAGGGCCGGGAGGTCAATAGATCCC
Source organism: Methanotrichaceae archaeon (assembly GCA_963844955.1). Lineage (GTDB taxonomy): Archaea > Halobacteriota > Methanosarcinia > Methanotrichales > Methanotrichaceae > Methanothrix. The sequence continues at coordinate 57,909 of CAWJQJ010000017.1, forward strand.
GCAAGATCTCGGCCTGCCAGATCACCGTCACCGGCGAAGACGGACGGCTGATTGCGACCTGTCAGGCCATGGCTTACCGGAAGAAGGACAGATTGCCCTTCCTCTAAAAGCAGAGTTTATATCTCATCGCGGCTCTAAATCCTCGCGATGAGACTTGCCTCCTGCTTAAAAAAGTACAAAGACGATACCCACCGGGCTCTGCCTCCCGAGGAGACGCTGCTTTATGCCGAGGCCAAACTGCCTGCCGCCGGAATTACCAGGGTGGCGGACATCACCAACCTGGATCGAATCGGCATACCTGTCTTCTCCTCCATCCGGCCCATGGCCGATCGCGGCGCCATCTCCGTCTACAACGGCAAAGGAGCCACGCCCACCGAGGCCAGGGTATCGGCCATGATGGAGGGCCTGGAGCGCTACTCGGCTGAGGTGAGGGACAGGGAGCTGAAGCTGGCCTGCTTCCCGGATCTGGAGGGGGCGCAAGACCCACGCGAGCTGATCCTGCCGGAGGGGGCAAGGCCGGATGACATGATCCCCTGGATCTCCGGCTGGGACATCACAAACGATGCACAGATCCTCGTTCCCGCCAATGCCGTCTTTCATCCCCTGCCCTCCGATTACAAACGCCTATTTCGAACCAACACCAGCGGTCTGGCCTCGGGCAATGTGATTGAAGAGGCGATCTTTCACGGCCTGGCCGAGGTCATCGAGAGAGATGCCTGGGCCCTGGTGGAGGCTACCAAGAATATGGGCCCCTTGATCAGCGATATTGAGGACGGCCGGGCAAGAGGCCTGCTCGACAAATTTGCGGCTGCCGAGGTGGACGTCTATCTGAGGGATATCACCAGCGACATCGGCATTCCCACCTGCGCGGCTGCGGCCGATGATGTGCGCCTGCGCGATCCGACTCTCCTTACCACGGGCATGGGCACGCATACCAGCGCCGGCGTGGCTGTGCTGCGTGCCCTCACCGAGGTGGCGCAAAGCCGCCTCACCCAGATTCACGGGGCGAGAGAGGACACGACCCTGGCCGATTTTAGAAAGCAGATCGGCTACGAGCGGACCCGGAGGCTCAATAGGCACTGGTTTGAGGCATCGGAGACGAGGAGCTTTGCCAGGATCCAGTCATTTGAGAGCAACGATTTCCTGCTGGACATAAAATATATGCAAAAGAAGCTGGAGGAGGCGGGCTTTGATCGGGTGATCGTGGTGGATCTGACCCGCCCGGAGATAGGCCTTCCCGTGGTCCGGGTGATTGTGCCGGGCCTGGAGATCTCAGCTGTGGACCCGGAAAGGGTGGGAAAGAGGTGCAGAGATGCCAGAAGAAATGCCAGAAATCGTCGTCTTTCTGGGGCCAAGCCTCTCCCGAGCCAGAGCTGAGCAGATCCTGCAGGCGGACTTCCGGCCGCCGGCCAAGCGGGGCGACATCTACCGGGCGGCCAGAGAGGGGGCCAGGGTCATCTGCCTCATTGACGGCGTCTTCTTTCAGGACTGCTCAGTAGCCCACAAGGAGGTTTTATATGCCCTGGAGGCAGGGGCCAGGGTCGTGGGGGCATCCAGCATGGGGGCTCTACGCGCCTCGGAGCTGGACGTTTACGGCATGGAGGGCATCGGATCGATTTACCAGGCTTACAGGAGCGGAAGGCTGGTCTCGGATGATGAGGTGGCTTTGGTATTCGATCCCTTCACCTGGGAGCCCAGGTCCGAGCCGCTGGTGAACATTCGCTTCAATCTGGATTTGGCCTGGCAGAAGGGCGTGATCGATGCCTCCAGCAAAGACCGGCTCTTTCACTGTGCTCAGGCCCTTTATTTTCCCGAGCGGACCTATGAGAGGATGCTGGCGGCGGCAGAGGGCCTGGTGCCGGAAAAGGAGCTGCAGCGTTTTCGTGAATTTCTGGCAGAAGAGAAGCGGGACTTCAAGATGGAGGACGCCGTGCTGGCCCTGCAGCGGGCCAGGGAGATTGCGAATGAGGGATTGCGAAATAAGGGAGAATCGTGAATAAGGGATACGGATGATGAAAATTAAGGTCAGTATCTTTTGCCGGCTTTCGCCATGTTCTGGGAAAGGAAATGCATGTCGATCTGCCGGAGAAGGCGAAGGTTCTGGATCTCTTGCAGGCGATATGTGCCTCCCGCCCGGCTATGCGCTCGATGCTGTTTGCCGGCGAGGAGCTGAAGGAGGATGTCAATATATTTGTGGCGGGAAAGAACATCGCATCTCTGCAAGGCCTGCAGACTCTCTGGCCGGAGGGAGATGAAGTCGCCCTCTTTCCGGCGGTAATCGGCGGCTGAGGCGGATCATTCAGATATTTGTTTTGTTTCGGACTTTATATCTTAAATCAATTTCTCTTTAATTGAGTTAATAGTATTTAGTTAATCTATTTAAATAGATTGAAATAATAGTTTCTCAAACAGGGGGCCAATTCCATGGCTATGATTGAAGAGATTCTCGCTTTGAAAAAGGAGCGTCATGCGACCATCCTGGCCCACAACTACCAGGTTCCTGAGGTGCAGGATGTGGCCGACCTGGTGGGCGACTCCCTTGAGCTCTCCCGGGCGGCAGCCCGCCTGGATGCAGAGGTCATTGTCTTTTGCGGAGTGGACTTTATGGCGGAGACGGCGGCCATCCTCTCCCCGCATAAGAAGGTGGTGCTGCCGGAGAAGGGTGCCTGGTGCCCCATGGCCCACATGATCACGCCCGATCAGCTTCGCGACCTCAAGGCCCTGCATCCGGAGGCGGCCGTCGTCTGCTATGTGAACTCCACCGCCGAGATCAAGGCAAAGAGCGATATCTGCTGCACATCCGCCAACGGAGTGCAGGTCGTCGCTTCCCTCTCCGAGAAGCAGGTCATCTTCGTGCCGGACAGGAATCTGGCCGCCTACGTGGCCCGCCATACCGACAAGGAGATCATCCCCTGGAACGGCTACTGCTATGTGCACGATCACCTCACCGCGGAGCAGGTGCAGGCCGCCCGGGCCGAGCATCCCGGCGCTGAAGTGCTGGTGCACCCGGAATGCCGGCCCGAGGTGATTGACCTTGCCGACTATGTCTACAGCACGGCCGGCATGGGCAGGCACGCCAAATCCAGCGCCGCCCGGGAGTTTATCATCGGCACAGAGGCGGGCATGATCTACCGGCTGAAGAAGGAGAATCCAGAGAAGGAGTTTTATCCGCTCAGCAAGGACGCCATCTGCCAGAATATGAAGAAGACGGACCTGGCCAAGGTCTTGCGGGCGCTGCAAACCTTGCAGCCGCAGGTGACTGTGCCCGAGGAGATCGCGGTTTTGGCGAGAAAAGCGATTGAGAGGATGCTGGCGGTCAGGATCTGAAAGCATTTATCATTTTTCTTGTTTCAGCTGTCCCAAAAGCTCGCAGGCCTTGCATAACTCTTTGACGCAGGGCTCGGCGCACTGCCGGCAGGATGCCAGCTGCATCTGGGCATAGCTGCCCTGCGCCCTTGCCGTCATCTTCTCGAACCCCTGCACGGTGGACTGCTTGGTTCCCGGAAAGAGGCTCTCCAGGCGGTTCATCATGTCCCTCACATCCGCCCGCAGGGAGAGGTTGGCATAGGGGCACTCCCGCGACTCAGAAAAGACGCCGTTTACCATGCAGTAGAGGGCGATCTCCTTTTCCGGCACGGCCCGCAGCGGCTTGATGCGGGGCACCAGGCCCGGCTGAGCACGCCTCGGGCGAAAGCGCATGAGCCTCTCGAAGTCGCCCTTCAGGTAGTTCATCATGACCGACTGGGCCTCATCATCCAGGTTGTGGCCGGTGGCGAGCTTATCCGCCCCCAGGCGCTTGGCGGCTTTGTTCAGGCAGTGCTTTCTAAAGACACCGCAAAAGGTGCAGGGAGCGACTTTTTTACCCTGCACCATCTCGTCCAGATCATAGCCGTACTCCTCGCGAAAGGAGAATATGTGCAGCTCAATTCCCAGCTGCCCGGCGATGGCCTTTGCCGCCTTTATGGTATCATCCCGGTAGCCGGCTATCCCCTCGTCCACCGTTATGGCCACCAGCTCCACCTCCCTATTCGCCAGTATCCTGTGCAGGCTGAAGAGCAGAGCGGTGCTGTCCTTGCCTCCGCTCACGGCCACGGCTATCTTTTCCTTCTCCTTGACCATGCTGCCGCAAGCCAGGGTCTCTTCCACCCTTCTCTCAAAGCCCTCCACGAAATGCTCTTTGCAGAGGTGCAGGCCGCAATGCCTCTGAGTGATGATGGCCCTGCCGTCGCAAAAAGAGCACTTCATCTTCTCTCCTCCGGCCTCTGCATAATCTGCATGAAGGGCAGTCAAAGACGAGAATTGATATAAACATTGGCGCAAAGCCCAATTTCTCATAACAAATACAATATATCGAAGAACGCCCGCGTGGCCATGCTTGTCCAGACCATATCCATCAACTGCACCAAACCGATGGGCAAAATGCCAGCGTCATGCTGATGTCCATTAACCTGGAGTGAGATGAAAGCCGGCATATAAACCGACTGAGTTTTCAAGCTTCATGAGAAACCTGTTCCTGGGGGCGGTAAAGCTCACCAGCGCCGCAGAAGTCAGCAGCACGGTGGTCAATAGCCCTCAGGGCAAGAATGTGACCCTCCACACCATTAGCCATGCAGGCCGGCAAGAATATGCCCCCCACCGAATCGATAATAGCCTTCTGGGATCTGGACGAGTATACCCATGCCATATTGACCTCCGAGCTTGACCTTAATACGACTGCCATGATCGCGGAGACGATGAAGATAATTCCCTGAGCTGGCTAAATTTGGAGCCTGTGGGGATGAGTGTAGAGGCTCATCCTCTTTCCCCTCAGAAACCCGATGATGCACAGGCCCGTCCGCTCGGCGATGGAGATGGCCAGGCTGGTAGTGGCCCCCCGCGAGACGATGATGGGAATGCCGGCCACCGAGCACTTCAGGGCCATGTCTGAAGAGACCCGGCCGGTGCAGGCCGCGAAGGTCCGGCTAAAGCTGACGTCAGGCCTTTGCAGGAGCGCGTAGCCGATGGCCTTATCCAGGGCATTGTGCCGGCCGATGTCTTCGATGATGCAGACGGGCCCTTTTTCCTCGAAGAGGCCTACGCAGTGCACTCCTCCCGTGGCTATGTGCGTCTCGGAGAGGGAGATGGCACCCATTGCTTCCTGGGCCTGTTTTATGCTGATCTTCAGATCCGATCTTATCCCGGGAAGCTTCGACTCATCCAGAAATGAGGCAATTCCGCCGCAGCCGCTCACAATGGGCCGGCGGGGGACGATAGCCCGCATGGGCTGGGAGACTATGGCCCGGGCCACATTCCCCTCCATCTCCAAAGACTCGATCTCCTGAGGGCCGGATATGATCCTCTCGGCAAAGAGGTGACCGGTCAAAAACTCACTTCTCATCTCGGGGCTGGTCATGGCGGTGGCGAAATGCCGGCCGTTGATGAAGATGGAGAGAGGCACCTCTTCCACCACGGGGCATAGCTGCTCCTCGACCTCTCCTGCATCCAGCTTCAGGCATGTGTATTCCTTTATCATTCAGCTACCTGTCCTCGCTTAGCATTGGGCTTAGGCCATCCCGGCAATCTGCTCCAGCGTCGCCAGGAGCTTTTCTATCTCCTCCTCAGTGTTATAAAGGTAAAGCGAAGCGCGCACCGTGCCGTATTTGAGGCCGAGGTGCTTCATGAGGGGAATGCAGCAGTGATGGCCGGAGCGAACGCAGATGCTTGAGGCCTGGTCGAGCATCAGCGCCACCTCGTGAGGCAGGAGTCCCTCTACGGCAAAGGAGACCACGCCGCCCCGCTCCTGCTGGCTTGAGGCAGGGCCGGGGCCGTAGACCACTACGCCTTTTATCTCCTGCAGGCCCTCCAGCAGCTTTGCCGTAAGCCTTTTCTCTTGATGGTGAATCTCCCCGACTCCCACCCGGTTGAGATAATCCACAGCAGCACCAAGGCCCAGGCCTGCCGAGATGTCGGGCGTGCCTGCTTCATAGCCCTCATAGCCTTTCTTGATCGCATAACTGCCCTGCGGCACATCGGCAACGTCATGCACCATGCCGCCGCCCACCAGGAGCGGTTCGACCTCTGCCAGAGCTTCATTCCTGATCCAGAGGACGCCCGTGCCAGTGGGCGCCAGCATCTTGTGTCCGGAAAAGCAGAGAAAATCGCAATCGATATCTTTCACGTTCACCGGCATGTGGGGAACGGACTGCGCCCCGTCCACCAGCAGGGCCACACCCCGCTCCCGGCAGATCTTGCCAATCTCCTTTACGGGAAGCACTGATCCCAGAGCATTGGAGAGCTGGCTGACAGCCACCAGCCTGGTGGCTTTGCTGATCGCCCTCTCCAGGTCCGCCAGTTCAATAAATCCCCTTTTGTCCGGCGTAATGGCCTTCAGATTCACGCCCTTCTCTCTCTGCCTCATCCAGGGCAGGAGATTGGAGTGGTGCTCGCCAAGGGTGGTGACGATCTCGTCGCCCTTCTTCCATTTCATGCCAAAAGCCACCATGTTGATGGACTCTGTGGTGTTTCTGGTGAAGATCGTCGCGCCCTCCGGACCGGCCCCGCTCACGAAGGCAGCGGCCTTGCCGTGAGCATCCCGGTAGCGCTGATCGGCCAGCAGAGCTGTGCGGTAGACTCCCCGGCCCACATTGGCCCTGTAGCTTCTGTAGTAATCCAGGACCGCCTCTAAAACCGGCTCAGGGGTGAGGCTGGTGGAGGCGCTGTCCAGGTAGGTGACCTCTTTTAAGATGGGGAATTGCTCTCTTATTCTCTGGGTGTCCATAGAACCTCGTTCATGCTGCCCGTGCGAAAGCCTTCCAGGTCCAGGGCGACGTAGTCAAACCCAATGGCTTTGAGCGCCTTTGCTATCTCGCCACTCTCCTCAATCGCCCTGTCCATATCCGGCCTGAGAAGCTCAATTCGGGCCAGGCTGCCATGGGAGCGCACTCGAAGCTGCAGAAAGCCCCGGCTTTTCAAGAACTCCTCCGCCTCCTCTACCATTCTCAGACTCTCTCCTGTGATCCTCTGGTCATAAGCAATTCGGGAGGCCAGGCAGGCCGAGGAGGGCTTGTTCCAGACGGGAAGGCCGAGGATCTCTGCCAGGGCGCGAATATCCGCCTTGGTTAGGGCCGCATCAACAAAAGGATGCCAGAATCCTTCTTCATCGCAAGCGCGAATGCCGGGCCGGTAGTCCCTGTAGTCGGAGGGATTGACTCCATCGGCGATGCAGCTTATGCCCTGCGCCTCAGCGATGCCCTTCAGGACCTTCGCCGACTTTTTCTTGCAGATGTAGCATCGCGTGGCCGGATTTTGCGCGAAATGCTCCTCTGCCAGGATGGAGAACTTTGCTTCTCGATAATTCAGACCCAGGGAGGCGGCGAGCCTTCTAGCCTGCTGTAGCTCGCTTCTTGGCATGGTCTCGCTGTCAAGGATGACGGCCAGGGACCTGTCGCCCAGAACATCATGCGCCACTTTGGCCAGAAGGCTGCTGTCCACGCCCCCGGAGTAGGCCACCAGGAGCCTTCCCTTATCCTCAATCATTTTCTTAAGGTCTTGCAGCTTATCAGATGAAATCATCTCTTAAATTCCCTGCAAAAATAGATGGCCCATTCGCGAGAAAAAAGGTGCTGGGAGGTCAAAGTCCCTTGCATTTAGTAGAAATGCAGGCCGTCTCATCGTCCTGCAGCATGCGGCAGACCTCGCAGATCTTTTTCACAAGATCATTGCCTTTTACTCTCTCCTCTATCATGTCGTCGGCGAGCCTTCCTATGGCCGCCCGGATGTCTTCCCTAAACTCGATGTTGTAGCCTCGCTTCTTGGAGACATATTGAGAGACTGCCGGAGGCGTGATGCCCAGCATTCTGGAGACCTCCTTTTGGGATATTCCTCTCTTGACCAGCTCTTCCGCGATGGCAGCCCTGATGCTGGGCAGCACATCCCACACGATCTGTTCACATGGCGACTTCAATTGCATAGATTCCTCAGATCAGCGCACATTCCGCCTCAATCACGATCGTTAATTAAGCCCAATTGCATATAAGTCTTGTCAGGATGATATGAATTTATTCCTTTTGATAGGCATCTGTCATGCGGTGGCTTGGGAGGACTGCCGTGCTGGTGGGCGCATCGCGGCCAATGAAGAGCCGGGGGGCAGCAGGGCCTGCATATTTTTCATAAATGCAAATTACCGGGTACATAGATTATTTATTAGAGAAGACCCTTTTTAATTGCGGTGAATGGGATGAAGCGTATTTCTATCATCGTTTTAATGGCATTTGTTCTGCTCTGCCCGGCAGGAGTGGCTTTGCAGACCTTTTCCGGAGAGACTATCTCTGTGGACAGGGCGGTTGCGGATGATGTCATCGCTGTAGGAGACATGGTGAGCATCAATGCCCCGGTGGACTCCGTGATTGCGTTAGGCGGCACCGTGAACATCAACGCGCCGGTGAAAGGGGACGTCATCGCTGCCGGGGGCCAGGTTTACCTGAATGCCGATGTGGGCGGAAAGGTTGTGGCAGCAGGCGGAAATGTCAACCTGGGCGGCAACATCGGCACCAACCTGGTGGCAGCAGGCGGCACCGTGAACATATTTGCCGACAAGACCGTGCAAAGAGACGCACTCATTAGCGGCGGCCTGGTGGTCAACGCCGGACGGGTCAACGGCACCCTCACCGTCGGCGCCAGCCAATTCAATAATACCGGCTCTGCCGGAGAGGTAAACTTTCATAAGGTAGAGGATCAGGCGCCCAAAAAGGATGAGTACGAGACCGGCTTTGGCATATTCGGCCTGCTTGCCCTCTTAGGCTACCTCATTTTAGGATTGATCCTGGTCAAGCATCTGCCCGGCATCTTCCTGGCTGTGGACGGCGAGGTGAGACGCTCGACTCTTCTCAGGACCTTACTGGGATTCATCATGATCATAGCCTCATTCATCGCCGTGCTGCTGGTGGCGATGACTGTGGTGGGCCTGCCCATTGCCCTGATCTCGACTCTGCTCATCCTGACGGCTCTCATGCTCAGCGAGACATTCGTCTCCTTCAGTCTGGGCAAATGGATTGGTGAGCGCACCGGCAAGAAGCAGAGCGATCTCGTCTACTTCGTAATCGGATTTGTTATCATCAACGTGCTCTTGTTGGTGCCCTTTGTGGGCGCTCTGATCTCATTGATCGCCAAGAGCCTGGGCTTTTGTGCCATCCTCTATGCAGCGCGTAAACTGGCCGCCCCCGGCCAGGCAAAGGAGGCATAAAGAATGAAACCATAAAATTCTTTTTGAACTTTCTCTTTTTCATATTGCCCGCAAACGTTATTTGCGCCGCGGACAAATATTGCTTCATTGTCAAAATGCATCCCGCGAGAGTGGTGAAGGCTTGAAACTGATAGTATTCTACAATGGCGAATTTGGGGCGCGAGTGGTGGGCAATCTCATCAACTACTCGGGCTTTTGCATCTCCTGTGGCGAGGCCTGTACCCAGTGCCGCAATGTCCGGCCGGGCTATGCCGAGAACATCGTCTCCCTGGTGGAGATGCCAGACCCGGCATCCCTGGGCGATTTCATTGACGATGTGGAGCCGCTCCTGCCCCAGAATATACCTGCAGCGGACATTGCCCTGGCCATAAATGTTCATCCCGACATCCTCTTCGGGTTGCTGCCCAAGCTGAAGGAGGCGGGAGTGAAAGGCATCGTGGGCGGCTCAGAATCGCCTCGCGAGCTTCCCCTGGGCCAGCGAAAGCAGCTGGAGGAGAAGGCGGCGGAGCTGGGAATGGAGGCTGCCTTTGCCAAGCCCTTCTGCGCTCTGCGTCCCGATCCGGCCAAGCCCCATATCTATGACTTTCTCATGCAGGCGGGCATCGGAGACCCGGTTATCGATGTCACTGTGCAAAAGAGCCGGGAGGGCAAGGATTACATCTTAGCCGCCAACGTGGTGAGAACGGCTCCCTGCGGTTCCACCTGGTTTGTAGCCAAGCGCCTGCTGGGCCTGGAGCCGGATCAGCCCGATATACGGGAGAGGATCTCCGAGGCGCACCATGCCTATCCCTGCACGGGATCGATGGAGCGGGATATGGAACTGGGCGACACCGTTCTGCACAAGGGCGGCTACATCATCCGCGATGCGGTGGAAGATGCCTTCAAGAGGGCAAAGAGGATGGACTAGAAAGCTTTTTGCCGTGAGCGAGGCCTAATTCTCCTTCATGCGCAATTTGAATCACATGCTTTCCATGCTCATGATCCCCTCGGCGGGAGCGACTCAGAATGCCGGCTACTGGCTGGAGAAAGGAAATGAGCTATGCAACGGCGGGCAGCCGGACGAGGCCATCAAGGCATACGAGCACGCCCTGAGCATAGACAAAACCCTGATCGACGCCTGGAATAATAAAGGCCTGGTCCTGGCAAGCCAAAACCGCTTTGATGAGGCCCTGCAAAGCTTCAATGAGGCACTCAAGCTCGCAGGGCAGCATAAGCATGCCTTGAGCAACAAGGGCATGGTGCTGGCGCAGCAAAAGAAATATCCTGAAGCGCTGAGCTGTTTTGAAGCTGCCATCGCAGCCGACCCCTATTTTGCCGGGGCCTGGTACAACATGGCACTGGCCATGCATTGTCTCGGCCGGGAAAAAGAGGCGGTGGCCGCCATGAAGACCGCCAAAACACTGGAGGGCGCAGGAGGCGGATGCTGCCGGAGATAGGGATTATTTCTCCTCGACTGAAGGTCTCTTGACCCTGCAGTCCACGTTTTTCATGCTTTCCCTGCCGCCTGCACCCCAACTCATGCTCCAGCGAATTCTCTTTATCAGGCCGAGCAGGGTGCGCGCCTCCCTTTCCGTCAGCTCCGCCCTGCCCAGGATGCGCCGCAGCATGAGCAGGGTGAACTCCACCTTGTGCTCAGGATAGGCGATATCGGCGAGCAGGGCCCGCCAGCGGTCTTGCAGCAGTGTCAGGCTCTCCTCTCCTGCCATCTGCACCTTGCCCTGGCCTTCATCCCCGATTTGGGCTTGGGACAGCTCATAAAACAGCACGGCAGCGGAATGAGAGAGGTTCATGACCGGATACTCTTCCGATGTGGGAATGGAGACCAGCATATCGCAGAGGGCCAGCTCGCGGCTGGAGAGCCCGCAATCCTCTCTGCCCAGCAACAGAGCTACTGTTCCATCTTTTCCCTGCAGCTTGCCGGCCAGCCTGGCCGGCGTCAGGCAGGGCACGCGCAGGTGCAGGCGCAGGTGGTGCTGTGCCTCATCCAGCCTCTTGCCCGTGGTGCCCACTACCAGGTTGGCTCCCTGCAGGGCCTGAGGCAGGCTGGAAAAGGAGCGGGCCATCTGCAGGACATCGCGGGCATGAGAGGCCATGGCCGGGCCATAGTCTTCGATCTTGCAGGGATTGACCAGTACCAGCTCGTGAAAGCCGAAGTTCTTCATGGCCCGGGCCACAGAGCCCACATTGCCCTCGTACATGGGCTCAACCAGAACGACCCTTAATTTCATCCGCTTTATGCTCCTTTGCCACGGGCTTTATGGTCATCACTTATAGACATTCTCTCGCTGAAATGAACCGATCCCCGGCAAGCAATAATTCCATAGAAGGCTATACGAAAAGGCCAGGGGGAAAAGGAGATGTGCAGATGATTTGAGCGCGGCAGCCTATCTTTTTGCTGCATGGTACTTCATGGCACATAAAGTGCAAAAAAAGACTCAAAAATATAGCATTTTAGCGCCAAAGTACAAAAAAACGAACAGAAACTTTGTAGAGAAGGATAACTATTTTGAGAACCTCGATACCCCATAGTTAGTATTTGATCGTGTCAGTAATTGATTTGAGGATTGTGCATGAGATATGCCTGTGACTTTCGAACCCATAAACGGCTGGAGCGCCTTGAAGGATATTATAGGCAAATTAACATTTCCTTGCCTGTGGAGGAAGCGAGAATCTCTTCACAGCGGGCACCAATTGCCAAAAAGATGAGTATGCGGGCTCAGCCAATGGGCCGGATCTTGATGCTTATTCCTTTTCAGGCTCATCAGCCATGCTCAGATCCATTGACTCAGCCAGTTCATTGATCAAAGGACCAAGCTTCTCCTTCATCTCCGGCCGAAGTTCAATCATCTTGAAGAATATAAGCATCTTGCTCGACATGCAAATATCTTCAAGCTCGGCATTGATTCCTTCCAGGCTGTCGCTTATGTTGGCAAGCGTCTCTGCTATCTCTTCCAGGGCTTCTTCTTTTGACATCTGTCTAACACATCCCGTCCAGTTCTTGTAATCAAGAAATAAATATAGCTGCCCCTCAAGAATCAGGTTGGCTTCAATTTCATTTTAGTTCTGATGTCAACGACGTCCGTCTCCATCTCACCTCAAAGACGATCTCGTTCCTGGCTACATCGATTTTATCCGCCACAATTTCCTGAGCCTTGCGATGCAATCCAGCTTGCCGCCCATGCCGCCCAGGCGCGAGTTGGCCTCCTCAAAGCCATCCTTGGCCACTATGATCAGCTCCTTGAAGAATACTGTAGCGCTCCAGCCAAAAGTCGGTCTCTCTCCCCCAGGAGATCTTGTAGAAATCATCCTTGATCCGCGGGTCTTTCCATGCGGATGGTCCGTCAGAACCTCTCCAGAACTGATCCTTCCCCCTCCGCGGCAACCATAACCTGGCCATCTGCCGGGTTCTTCATATATCCTTGAGATCGAGGGTCCTGGACATGGTCACCATCCTGGAGCGGTAGCCCGCATGCGAAACCTTCCATAAGACCAGGGGGTAAACAGAAAGCATGCATTGCAGTTGGCCCTCAATTCATATAAGGATGGTTCCGGCGGCATTTTTCGGAGCCTCGCGCTCACCCTTATTTGGCCGCAATTGCCGCCAAGCCTATCGTTCGGGCTTTTTTTTGCTTTCACAAGAGCGATCCGCAGCCTCCCTTCCCGGATGCTCCAGGTTCAATTCCAATGCATCTTTCTGCCATTCCCGGCCCGATGCTGCGCCCTCAAGAAGATGATTTATCCTGCATATTTCCAAGCCCGCCTTTTCCAGCCGCACAGGCACATGAAGAAGATGATCCATTAGAGCGGTTTTTCCTCCAGCATTGTTCCTGATTTTTTTATCAAGCAGCTGCTGCATCTCCTGTTTGGATAGGATCTTATAAAAATTGTTAAATTCACCTGTTGCTTCTCTGCAGTCTATTAATATCTTTTCGACCTTTATTTTTGAGTTATCAATGCGAACGGCCTTAACAAATCTCGCCAAATCCTCTCCGGGTCCCTCGGCAATAATGAATACCCCGCCATCGGGAAGATCTTCCACAGATCCTTTAAGATCAATGGTTCTGGCCAGAGTCGCCACCATCGACCTGTATCCCGTGCCCTGGACATGCCCCAGGACATGGGCAATCAACCTCTTCATTTCAATAAAATTTAGTAGTTCAAGATATAAAAGCGCTTCTCCTTGTGCTGCCTGCCCTTCCTCAAATCATTCCCAAGTACACCGTCAGACCTATCAGAATCGTGGGCAGACCCACCAGCAGCCACACCGTCCGGTTGCTGTCGTAGACCTTCTTGCCATCCAGGGGGCCGAAGGGCAGCAGATTGAAGGCCGCCAGAGTGAGGTTGATAATGAGCGCAAAGTTGGCTGTCCGGGCGACAAGAATGCTGGATGAACCGAGCATCATCATCATGAAGAAGAATATCACTAATATGATATTGGTCATGGGCCCGGCCAGGGATATCCAGAGCGCTTCCCTATTCATCTGCTTCTTTAGCTCTTCCTGGCCGAAGGGATCCTGCATGTAGAATTCCATGGGCGCATTGGGCTTGCTGATCATCACTGCACCCGGGGCGGCAAAGATGAATCCGGCAAAAGCCAGGACTATGGCCAGCACCAGGCCCATCATGTTGGCTCTGTACTCGGCCCGGTAGCCAAAATGCATTGCTACGAACTTGTGTGCCATCTCATGCAGCAAGAAGCCAGTGCCTACCCCGATGGAAATGATCAGGATCATCTCCAATCCGGGCAAGCTCCTTCCCCCGATCAGCACGGAGAAGGCAATAACCAGCGCAACCAGCGACAAAAACAGATCTCTCAGCTCCAGGGAGCCGATGCGGCCAGCAATGCTCATAAGCCCTGGTTCTCAGCTGACTATATCTTTTTGTTGATGCAAAATCTTATTGATAATGCCGGAGCGAGGGGGCCTATCTTTTCCAGGCTCCAGGTCTATCTGTAAATTAGATAGCCAATTACTATCGTCAATGTAAACAGCAAGGCCAGAAATAATAAGCCGTGCCAGGGTTGTATCGGCAGCCCCTCTCGGGTGTGTTTGGGCTTATGCTTCAGGGTCTCTTCTATCCACTTCTCTTGCTGCTTCATTGCATCGCTTTTTTCTATCATGGCAGCTTCCTTCTCAACCTCAGCTCTTTGCCTGAAAATCGTTATCCATGCTTTTGATCCTATCTTTCAGCCTCACCTCATCCTCTTTTGTTATGGGGATCTTGGCGGACATGCCGCACCTTTGCGGCATGGGGATCAGCTCATCCTCCAGGAGATCATAATAAGCCTCATCAAGGCCGATCTCGTCCGTAGCATATCTTCTCAGGATGGCTCTGGTCTTCTCCTGATTGGACCGGCTGGAGGACGCCATCTTCTCCAGGGCCTGTTCGATCTGTTTATACACGAAATTTTGTTGGCACGATATTCGTATTTATGCCTTCTCTGCGCCGCCCGAGGCATCGAGATCGAGATGGCTTTCACCAAGAAGCTCGGCGCCGGCATCTTCGGAGGAGAGGGCTTCATCTTGCAGAGGCTGGCGGGTGACGGTCTGGCTTTTCGTTCATGCCGGAGGGACTTTTCGGGAGAGGGATTTGAAGGCAGGCGAGGTCCTGAAGGTAGATACCGGCTGCCTTGCCGCCCTGGCCCCCACTGTCGACTGTGATATTCAGTTTGTAGGCGGCATTAGAAATGCCCTGCTGGGAGGCGAAGGAAGGACTGAGGTTGAAGGCGAATTTGATTTGGCGCAAATGAACGTATCGCACTTCCCGCACTATAACTCACAAGGTCACAGGTGGAAGCAATGAGCGCTTAAGATGCCTGAAAGGGGAAAAATCCAAAATCCCATAACTTCTGCGCAAGTCCCCCTGCAGGATGCAGATGCCGTCAAGGCCATGGCGAGATGGAATCTTCATTTATCGCTTCCTGCATTGCCTTTACTGATTCACTCCGGTGTTTTCTTAATCCTCTCTCCAGTTCTTAATTTGCCTCTGGCCAGAGAGGCAAAGATGCCCAGCAGGCAAACGGCGGAAAAGACGGCAAAGGCCACCCTCACCGCCTCCAGGAACTGGGGATAGTACTGGGGCAGGATCTCTACCCCGCCCAGGTAGAAGGAGAAGACCATCATGGCAAAGCTCATGCTGGCAACCTGCCCCACCAGGCGCATGGTTCCCAGGGTGGCCGAGCCCACGCCGTAATGGCGCGGCTGCACCGAGGACATGATGGCATTGGTGTTGGGCGAGGTGAATAGTGCCAGCCCCAGCCCCAGGGTGAGCAGGCAGCCTGTGATGAAAAGCAGGCTAGTCTCCCGGTCCAGGAAGGCCAGCGCCAGCACGGCGGCAAAGGTAAGAGCCATTCCCGCCGAGGCCATCAGGCGCGGCTCAATTCTGTCGGAGAGCTTTCCCGTGTAGGGGGAAAAGAAGGTCATGACCAGCGGCTGGGCCAGCAGGATCAGCCCTGCCTGATCCGGCTCCAGCCCCTTGATGTACTGCAGATAGAGGCTGAGCAGGAAGGTTATGGCAAAGGTGGCGGCATAGCTGATGAGGGCCGCCAGATTGGAGAAGGCATAGACGCGATTATTGCGAAAGAGGCCCACATCCAACACGGGACAGGCCACGCCCGACTCCCAGCGGATGAGCAGGAGAAAGGTTGCCGCCCCCAGCAAGACCAGAGCTGCGCCCTTCCCGGAAGGCAGGAGGGAGAAGCCGTACATGACTGCCACCAGCATCAGGCTGTAGATGGCCGATCCCGTCAGGTCGAAGCTCTCACCTCGGGCGGCCGCCCACTCTCCTTTCAGCTTCCACAGGCCCAGGGACAGGGGAATTAAGCCCAGGGGGACATTGACAAGAAAGAGGCTTCTCCAGCCCAGGTAGTGAGTGAGCAGGCCGCCTAAGAATGGGCCTAAAGTGAGGCCCAGGTAGACCGAGGCGGCATTGATGCCCAGAACCCGGCCCCGCTCTTGCAGGGGAAAGACGTTGACTAAAATGGCCGTTCCCGTGCCGAAGATCATGGCGCTGCCGATGCCTTGCAGCACCCTTGAGCCGATGAGGAGCGTAGAGGTAGGGGCAAAGAAGGCCACCAGGGATGATGCCGTGAATATGAAAAGGCCGGCGAAAAAGATCTTCTTCATGCCGTAGATATCGGCGAATTTTCCGAAGGGCACCATGAAGACTGCAGCGGAGAGCAGGTAACTGGTGGCAATCCAGCCCAGGAGGACCGCATCCATGGAAAACTCAGAACCAATGGCAGGCAGGGCTATGTTGATTGAGGAGGCCATGAAGGGCGGCAGAAATGAGGTGAGGGTGGCGATGATAAGAGCGCATCTTCTGGTTTCCGAGCTGGGACATACACTCATTGAGCGCCTCAATTAATGATCATCGGGATTAATCTTTGCCCCAGCCTGATACTCGGACATCAAAATACAGCAAAATTACTTATGTTTCAAGCCTCAAAATCATTTCAATCATTGCAGGAAGAGTTGTTATGAACGAATTTGAGTCTATCCGGAGCAGCCTGTGGGTAGCGCCTCTGAATTTCGATGCTGCTCAGGGAATAACCGAACTTCGAGGGCTTGACGCATACATATCCGAATTATCGGAAATGGAAAAAGACCCCTACAAAGTCTCGCGATTTTATTCCGGAGATCCCATCACGGTCACGCTTCGCGCAGTTATGATCCAGGAGAGCGAAGATCCCATGTTTCGCAGGGAAGGCCGGAATATAGAGGTCCATCTTTTCGGAAGCCGGAAAAGTAATGACCTTCTTATCACCTCCAACTACCAGTTTGGAACCGACCCTACGGTGGAAAAGATTCATTTCATGCAGAAGAGTGCGGAACTCGGCTATTTCGACGACTTCAGAAACCGCAGGATTCTGGCTATCCGCGACTTCAAAGATCTCAATGAAGGGCTTATGCTCAATCTCAAGATCTATGATATTGATAAAATGGACACCGAATTCCTGGATGTGGCCAAGGATCTGGCAAATAGCGTTGTCGCCACAATTCCCGTTCTCTATCAGTATTCGATTCCCTTGAATATGGCGACCGGGATCATTGAATCAGGGGCCAAGCTTTTCGACAACCTGGATCCCCATGACCGGATCATCGACGAGCGGATTGATTTCGAGGCCACCGAAGCGGGAACAGGCCATCCCCTTCTCCAGCAGGGCTACTATGTGGTCTTAAGAAATCCCGCGGCCCGCGATGATGTCCGCTATCTGAAGCTGGTGGGCGACCAGCTAAAGGTCCTTAAATCGGACCGGTCAGAGTTCAAGGATTGCAGCTATGCCATATTAGAAGTGCATAAGAAATTCATGTTGAGCCCGGAGGAAGAGATAGATGAAAAGGCAGCCAAGCTGGCGTCAGAGCTGTCCGGAAAAGGACAGAGCGGCAAAGCCGCCCTGGAGTTTCTGCGCGACACTATGAAGACCTATGGCAACTTCCGAAAGCTGGAGCGCATAAAAGAATTGAAGGCCAAAGCGAATCTCTCGCCTTCCGAAGAGAAACTGCTTGAAGATCTCATGAAAGATCCAGAGATAAAAGGATTTGTATAAGATTTTCATTGATATTTTTTACCAGTATCTCTTCAGGGCGTCTTTCACCCGCAAAGCCCGCACCTCCACCTCGGCTGACAGAAGGCTCAGTGGAAGCAGCTTGACCATCTCCTCCAGATACATGGCCTTGAGCATCATGAGCTGCATAGTCCCGCATCCTTGCATCTCTTCCGTCATCCTCAGAGCCTGCTCCTTCGCGGCAGAAATAGTGCGGCGTACGATCTGTTCAGCCTGAGGGTGATCGGCTGGCCGGCACTCTATGTCCCGGTATATCGCCCATCCCAGCTCCTGGAAGGCTTCGATGAAGATGCTGAAGGCGGAATTTTCGGAATCGCAGCGGCCGTGCGTCGCCGCATAGCCGCAGCCCCGGCAGCTTTTATCGTGGCCGTACTGAATGCAAAACGGGCAGGTGCCGGGCCGGGTGGGCAGGTGGCCGAGCAGGGTGAGGCAAAAGGCGCGGACGAACTTGTGCAGCTCCCCCGGCTTTACGCGCTCCTGGCGCTGGGAAAACATCTCCGCCCAGCGCAGGTACTCCCGGCAGGATGCGGCGACGGCAGACCTTGCCTCTTGCAGGGATGCGACGTCTACGGCATTTGCGGCGGCTTCAAGCTCAGCTTGGCGGTCGGTCATTTTCTAGGGGAATATTGCCGGATAGCTTTTTAATTTTCCCTATTCCTCAGATTCTCCGAATGTGGCCGTTTTTCCTGTTGTGATTAATTTATAAAAACCACCATGATCCTTGCCTGAGGATCTTGATGGTTTTTATTGATGTTTTTCATGTGAAAAAGGTGCGCCCGTTCCTCTCCCGTTGGCCAGAACCTAGAACGTCAGTTCGATGGTCCTGCCATTGATTATGTCCTCTTCGCTCACATTGAGGTTTGCCATCTTCAGAGTGTCTTTGTTTCCAGAGAAGACCAAATACGGATTGATGGCGCGGCATTCATACCTGCTTTCCGTAGAATAGGGAACTCTCATCTCAAATGACCCCTCCTTTGGCTCGGCCTCATTGACATAAATAAAGGGCCTTCCCTGATTGGAGGTCATATTGAGCACGGCTCCTACCTTCTGGTCCGGACAGGCTCGAATCCTTATCAATGCTCCAGGAACATACTCAAAGATCTTGACCTCGCTCTTGGCCGGGCTCTGTCCCAAGAATGTCTTGGATTCATAGATCAGCCGGAAGTGGCCTGTGCCCGCGCCATCGAAGAGATAGAGCCTTCCTAAAGTGGTATTGAAGAGCCTTTCCTGGGGTATGATCGTATATTGCGAGCCATAGTCTGTGGCCCTCATGTAGCTGCCAATGTCCTCATTCGCCCAGTTTGTCAGAGACGCAAGCTTGCCGTAGATCAGGCTGTAATCGGCAAAGACGTATCGTGATCCTCTGGCATCCAGCACGGACGTGGCTTCCTGCTCGCTCTCCGACAGATAGAATCTCGCTGCATCCTCCAGGCCCGCCTGAAAATTGTTCGCCACCACCGGCCGCTCGGCCAGATAGAGAATCCAGTTGCCGTAGTCCCACCAGCTCATAACGCTATACTCTGGAGGCTTTTGGGGAGAAGCAAAGAAGCTGGTGGTGTTGCTGTTATCCTTAAGCCAGACAAGCGATTCCTGCCAGTCGCCAGCCGCCGCAGGCGGAGTATTCAGGGCAAAGGAGGCCGCATCCCAGGCAGTGGGCAGGACGAGAATCAGCAATAGGGCGCCAGCCAATATGCGGGGAGATTTATGCTTGCCCTCCTTGAGCCTGCTATCTGTCAGACCCAGGAGGTAGAAGAAGAGGATGCTTATCAAGAGTCCCATGGAGATGGTGGAGATGTAAAGGAACCGGGACTGGCCAAAGGTGAGGATGATTGTCATCGCAGTCCATATTAAGAGCAGGATCCGACCCTGCTTTTTTGCTCCAGCGCTCCGGCGAATGCATATCAAGAAAGCGGCAATCCCCCCCAGAGATAGGAGAATATTCAATCCCAGCAGTGAGAAGGCTACCTGGGAAAAGGTCTGTGCATCATAGATGAGCGGCTCGGCCTCGCCGATCTTTCCAATCATCCCTCCGCCCCAGATGTATTCAAATCCGGAGCGAACCACGTCGCTGGCGCCGAAAAATCCGCCGGGTATCTGAGCGAGCAGGGCAAATAGCAGAGATAAGATCAGGATGCTTAGAGGAAATGCCATCCAGGATATCCTCATTTTCGCTACGATGCGGGTGAGAGCAAACATGATGCAAAGGGCGATGATCATTGCCCCTATCCCCAGGAAGGAAGACGAGAGCCAGGACGAATTCCAGAAGGGAAGAACAAGGATGAAGGCGATGGCGAAGGCGGGCAGGAGTATTGTTGC
>CAWJQJ010000018.1:0-38319 GCA_963844955.1 Methanotrichaceae archaeon
AATCCCCTGCCTTCTTCTCTCCCATCAGCCAGGCCATGACCGCCTTGCTGGTGTGCAGACGGTTCTCAGCCTCGTCGAAGACCGCTGACTTCGGTCCGTCCATCACCTCGTCCGTGATCTCCTGTCCCCGGTGAGCGGGCAGGCAGTGCAGGGCGATAGCACGGGGCGCTGCCAGGCCCATGAGCCCGGCATTCACCTGGTACTTTCCGAAGACCCGCAGCCTCTCCGCTTCCTCTGCCTCATCACCCATGGAGACCCAGGTGTCCGTGACCAGCACATCCGCGCCCTCTGCCGCAGCAGACGGCTCCTCGGTTATGACGGGCTGGCCGCCCAGACGCCTGGCCTGCTCGATGATCTGCGCCTTTGGCTGGTAGCCCCGGGGCGAAGCCACGGTGATCTGCATGCCCAAAATCGCCGATGCCAGGATGAGGGAGTTGCAGACATTGTTTCCGTCGCCCACCCAGGCCAGGGAGAGCCCCTCCAGCTTTCCAAAGCGCTGGCGCATGGTCTGCAGGTCGGCCAGAATCTGCAGGGGATGCTCCCAGTCCGACAGAGCGTTGACCACGGGGACGGTGGCATGAGCGGCCAGCTGCACCACGGTGCTGTGAGAATAGACGCGCGCCGTAACGGCGTGCACATAGCGGGAGAGCACGCGCGCCGTGTCGGCGATGGTCTCCCCCCGCCCCAGCTGCAGCTCTCCTGCCGATAGGTAGAGCGGATGGCCGCCCAGCTCAGATGCTGCCACCTCCAGGGAGACGCGCGTCCTGGTGGACGGCTTCTCGAAGATCATGGCCAGGCTCTTTCCCTGCAACGGCTGGCCGTGGCCGCCCCGCCTGGCCCGGAAGGCCTCGGCGCTCTCCAGCAGCTTCAAGATCTCCTCTCGGGAGAGATCGGATATGGATATGAGATTCATTCTTCCCCTCAGCTTCGCATCCTTGCCAGCAGCTCGGATATGGGGGTTACGCTTCCTTCTGCCGGCGAGACGGCGGCCTTGATGCTCTTGAAGCAGGGAATGCCGCCCTCTCCCACCGCATCGGAGGCGAGCTGATTGGACCAGGGGCTGTTGTTCATGAAGGCCAGGCCGGGATGTGCATCGTCCTCTGAGGTCTTGGCGGTCACAACCACGCTGCCCACCTCATTTTTCACCAGCAGCCTCTGTCCATCTTTCGCTCCGAGGCCTGTCATGTCCTGCCTGTCTAAAATGATCTGGGCGCTCCTGTCCCTGTACTCATCGGAAAACCGGCTCTTCCTGCCTGCCTCATCCTGGAAGATGTCGCGCATGGTGACCACGCTGACCTCCACACTCTGTGCCATCTTAAATCGCCTCCATTATCCTGGCCAGAATCTGCTCGTCCGTGGGCAGATCGGTTTCGAGGAACGGCTCAAACTTGATCTTCACCCCATCCATGCGCACCGCCGTGCCTCCCGCCTCCAGGCCGGAGAGAGCGGACGGTATGACGACCTTCGCGGCATCGGTGGTCAGGGAGCGGCCCGGATCTATGGCTATCAGGGGCACGTGTGCCAGAGAGCGGGCCGCGGCGAAGGGCAGCGCCGAGAGGGGATCTGAGCCGATGACCAGTGCCGCGTCGCATGTCCTGGCCGCGGCCAGCACGCTGTGCTCCGGCCCGTGCGCCGCAGAGCCGCCCGCAAAGGAGACGCTGTTGACAAAGCCCGTCTTCTCTCGCAAGAGCTCGTTAAAGCCGCGCGTGTTGTAGTGCTCCACCATTGGTATGGCCTTGAAGGTGGTGATCTCGTTTAATTTGGCCATCAGCCTCTCGAAGAGATCCATCTTATCCTGCAGGGAATAGATCATGCCGGGGCCCGGAAAGATCACGCCAAACTCCGTCTTCTTGAGAATGCTTCCCAGCTCAATCATCTTCTTCTTGTCCCCCACCTTGGGGATCTTTCCCTCCAGCACCGCCAGGATCGCCTCCATGAACTGCAGGTCCCCGCCCGGCGCCACCCGGAAGTAGTAGTTGCTGCATAGATCCGCGGTAGCGGATCGTCTCACGTCCACGGCTATGCAGGTCCTCTCCTCCTCGTAGCTCTTCTGCCTCTTCTCGCCGCGAGGGTAGTAGGAGAAGCGGGAGAGATGGCGGGGATGGCTGTTGGAGGGGTCCGATCCCCAGAAGATGCTGGTGTCGGCATAGTTTCGCACGTCGTCCAGAGTGCAGGTCGGAATCTTTCCCGATAAAATGCGCTCCATCAAGATTCCCTGGCAGAATGAGGAGGTATCGTCCAGGGTCGCGCCGATCTTCTCTGCCAGTTTTATGCCTATCGCCTGCGCTTCCAGGGTGGAGTTGGACCAGCCGTATAAAAGCGGGCTCCTGGCATTTCTCAAGATCTCCGCGGCATTGACTATGGCCTGATCCAGGTCAACCACCTGGCTGTCGATCATGGGCACCGTCCTCTTTGCGAAGGCCGCCTGGAAGTGGCCGTGCCCCTTGCGGCAGAGGTTCTTCACATGGGAGAGCGCGCCGTTCATCAAGGCCGCCTCAATATCCTCGCAGAGAAGCGAGCATCCTGTGCATGTTGCCATTTGCTTTTCACCTTCCTCTTTTTCTCATACGAACTCTATGGCCTTGCTCGGACAGGTCGCGGTGCAGGCATTGCAGAGGATCTTGTTCGGCCCGAAGCGCCGGCACTCCTCCAGGTTGTTGCATACCACCACGCCGTCCTCCACCTTCAAGATGACCTTCTCGCTCTGCGGGCCCAGGCCCACGCCACAGCGGGTGGGCTCCGCCGCCACATTTACAGGACAGGCGACAACGCAGTTGCCGCAGCCAAAGCACTTCTCAGGATGTATGATCAGACCGGTCTCCGAGGCATTCTCAATGGGTGCCATCACCTCTCGCAGCTTTTTCAGCTTGGCCTCGTACTTCTTCTCCTCAATTAAGGGAGTGCATTCATCGATCTTCTTCTCCCGACCCAGGAGGCCTACGGCAAAAGCCATACAGGTGGGAAGCCCGCACTTCTTGCAGTTGGTCTTGGGCAAAAGCATATAGATTTCCATGGCGCCGACCATAACCAGATACCTCAAATACTGGAAAGATAATTGCATCGATTATATTTATGGCCTGCGCAAACCTTTTCATACTTCCAGGATCTAAAGATCAATGCAATGCCTCTCCGTAATCCTTTAGCCCTTCTGGGGCTACTCTCCATAATTCCTTTGATAATAATATATCTCATCCGCCCCCGGCCCAAGGAGATCCGCTTCTCTGCCACTCAATTCCTGCGGGAGGGCGAGGCGGAACGCTCCGCCGTTCTCAGCCGCCTCATCAACGATCCCCTCTTCTGGGTGCAGCTATTGATGCTCTGCTCTCTCTCCATCGCCTCAGCCGGGCCTTTTACCAGCGAGGAGGCCATGGCCGAGAGCCATCTTGTCGTGGTTCTGGATGGCTCGGCAAGCATGCAGGCCAGCCTTCCCCCTCTGCAACTGATCGATCCCTACCTGGACCAATACCAGCGGGTGAGCATCGTGCTGGCCGGAAGCCTGCCCCAGACCGCTCTTTTGGAGGGCAGTCCTGCCGAGGCCAGGAATGCTCTGCGGCTGCAAAAGCCCAGGGCGGTCTCCGCGGACCTCTCCAGCGGCATGGCCCTGGCCGGCAGCCTTCTTGCCGGAGAAGGGGGACACATACTGGTGGTCTCTGATTTCATAAGCTGGATAGGAGACGATCCGCAGGCCACCCGCAAGATCCTGGAGGCAGACGGCCGGGTGAGCATAGTCTTTGCCGATTCATACCGGGGAGGCGATAACCTGGCCCTGGTGCAGGGCTGGGATGTGCCGGGACCGGGATACGACAACCACACTGCCCTGGTGCGTAACTTCGGCCCGGCAAGAGAAGTCCCTATCACCATCCGCGGCCCGGGTGGGGTCACCAGCCAGAGCGTGCCGATGGCTTCTGGGGCCGACTACTACCTCACCTTCACCGCCTATCCCGGAGTCAATGAGATCTCTCTGGATGTAGAGGACGCGATCGACTGGGACAATAAGGCCTACGTCTATGTGCCGGACCTGGCCAAGAAGAGGGTCCTCTACCAGGGAAAAGCCGGGCCTGCCCTGGCTGCCCTTCGCTCTCTGCCCAATGTGGATGTTGAGACCTCCGGGCAGCTTAGCGACTTCGATCTGGTGGTAGTCGCGGCAAATGCCTCCCTGGACGGCCAGCTCAATCGCTACATCGACGGAGGCAGAGTGATATTCATAGCCTCCGGCCTGGAGAGCCCGGAGTTTTTGCCGGTGCGGGTGACCGGCCAGGCACCGGGCCCCGCCAGCCTCTGGGTGCGAAGCGCCGGCTTTACCAAAGGCCTGCACTTCGATGAGATCGGCCTCTTCCGTTTCCCCCAGGCAGCTGCCAGAAAGGGCTCCACCACATTGGTCGAGGCCAATGGACTGCCCATCCTCTCCTACTGGCACCTGGGAAAGGGCATTGTCATTTACAGCGGCCTGGAGATGGATTCGGATTTCTATCTGCGTCCGGAATATCCCATCTTCTGGCATCAGATGGTAAGCTGGATCACGGGAGTGCCTGATATCGAAGAGTCCAATCGCAAAACGGGCGAGTTAATCCATCTGGGTGAAACGGTTCTGGTCGAGACTCCCTCGACAAGCTTATCCACGAGCAGCCTGCTGCTGGACGAGGTGGGAGTCTATCGCTACCAGGGAAAGGCGGTGGCCGCGAATATGCATGATCCCAGCGAGTCCTCTTTACAGAGGAATGGTGGGGTTGATGCAGGCCGGTTCATAGGCGGCAGCCGGGAGACGATCGTGGAGAAGGACCTTTCCAACTGGATCATAGCACTGGCGCTGCTTGCCATCCTGCTGGAGCTGGCCGTCATGCGCTGGAGGAGAGAGGCATGATCCAGGATCTTTATTTTGCCGCGCCAGAGCTGCTCTGGGCCATCCCGGTTCTCCTGGTCGCAGGCGCACTCTTCATCCGCCGCCGGGCTAAAAACCGGCTCTTTGCCGCCTCAAGGCTTCTCATCCTCTGCCTGATCGTCGCCGCCGCCGCCAATCCCTACTTTGTAGAGACGCATACCGTCCAGTCGCAAAAGCCCAGCATAACCATTCTCGATGACCGGACCGGGTCCATGAGCATATTTGATGGTGACATCGCGTCGCGCATGCAAAGCCTGACAAACTCGCCGGTGCGCTCCTTTTCCGGGGACGCCACGCCCCTGGGCGATAGAATTGTCCAGTATGCCACGCCGGGCAGCACTCTGCTCCTGGTCTCCGACGGCTACAGCAATAGCGGCCGCCCTCTGGCCGATGCCATAGCATTGGCCCGCGCCTCCAATGCCACGACCTTTGCATTGTCTCTTGCGCCGCAAAGGGATGACGCCGGCGTGGAGATCTCCGGGACGAATACGGCCGTTCTGGCAGGAGACTATTCCTTCACGGCGATAGTGCGATCCGCGAAGAGCTATCAGGGACCTCTCTCCGTCTTTGCCGACGACAAATTGATCTACAGCGACACGTTGACTGCCAACGGCAGCGCATCCATCAAGATCTCCCATTCCTTCCTGGAGACAGGAAACCATATTTTGCGAGCAACAATTGCCCCGGACGGGCAGCCCATAAACGACAACTACCAGAAGGCGGTCTATGTTGTTCCCAAGCCCGAGGTCTTGCTGGTCTCCAGCAGCGACTCTCCGCTGGCCAGAAATCTGTATGATCTTTATAAGCTGACACTCGTTTCCGAGCTTCCGGCAAATTTGCAGGGCTATAAAGCCGTGGTGCTCGATGGCATCAGATACAATCCCGCTCTTGACCCTCTGCGAGATTATGTGCGCGAAGGCGGCGGGCTGGTGGTGGTGGGCGGCCAGGATGCTTTCGACCTGGGGGATTACCGTAACTCCAGCCTGGAGAAAATTTTGCCAGTGAGCTCTGTCCCCAGCACCTTCGAGGGCGGCAAGACGCTCATCTTCGTAATGGACATCTCCTTCAGCTTGCTTTCTGCGCGCACAGGGGACGGCACGCCTCTGCTTGACTATGAGAAGGCTCTGGCCGTCGAGCTGCTCAAATCCCCCCACTTCCAGGACTACAAGGTGGGCCTGATCGTATTCGGTACCAGGGCCTATGATGTGCTCGATCCCATTCCCCTCTCCCGGAGTGAGAGCGTTCTTCGGGAGAGGATAATGAGCCTCGCGCCCTCGGGCACTCAGGACAGCAACCTGGATAGAGGCCTGGAGCTGGCCTGGGATATGCTCAATGCCAGCGGCGGCCAGGGTGAGCTGGTCATATTCTCGGATGGGAACCTCTATAACTACCCGGAGGCGGTGCAGCGATCCGTAGACCTGCTCCGCATGATGAACACCACCGCCCGTCTCATTCAGGTGCAGGCCATCCCGGGAAATACGGGAACGCTTTATGATTCCGAGGGCCGGATGGTGTCATTCTATGGTATAGCAGAGCAGACAGGGTCCGAATATTCAGCCTTCGTCTATCCCGATTCGCTCACCACCACCCTGCCAGAGAGCCCCCAGAATTTGCCTCCTCCGGAGAGCAGCCTGGCCGGATATACCGTAAATGTGGTCAATAAGAATCACTACATCACCGCGGAGCTGGACTTAAACGCCACAGTCACCGGCTTTAATGATGTCACACCCAAATCCGGAGCCCAGCGTCTGGCGGCACTGCCGGATGGCAAGCCGGTCTTAACCGTATGGCGCTACGGCCTGGGCCGGGTGGCGGCGCTCACCGTCGATGACGGCAGTTCCTGGGCCGGGTCGCTCTATGCCAGCCCGAGCTCCCAGGCGATCTCCTCCACCGTCAACTGGGCGGTAGGCGATCCGCGGCCTGAGGATGATCGCGTGGAAGCTGATGACGGATGGCAGGGCACGCCATTATCTGTCACCATAAACAGCAATGCGCGGCCCGCCCTGCCGGATGCAAATGTGGAAAAGGTAGGCGATGATCGATATGTGGCTACATTTACACCCAACAGTTCCGGCGTCTACTACATAGGAAGCTATGGCGTAGCGGTCAACTATCCATTGGAGTACAGAGATATTGGCTTTAATCCCGAGCTCTCCCCGCTTATCATGGCCAACGGCGGAAAGGTCTTTTCCGAAGACGAGGCGCGCCGCAGCCTGGTGGTGGAAGCTGCCCGGATCAGCCAGAGAACCGTGCAGGAGAGGCTCTCTCGAAGAGACATGCTGCTGCTTGCTGCCTTGCTGATTTTCCTGGCGGAGGTGCTCTACAGGAAGCGGGAAGATATGCGTAGGACAGGCCGATCTCGGACCTGAAACTGCACCATTAGATTTTAATAGCATAATCAGCTTTAGTTGATGGTATATTGCGGAGGTAACTGCCACCAAATGAGTTCTCAAATGTGTACCGTCTGCGGCCTTCCCACGGAGCTGTGTATCTGCGAGGAGGTTGCCAAGGAGCAGCAGAGGATAGCAGTGAAAGTCCAGAAGCGCAGGTATGGAAAAGAGGTGACAGTCATCCAGGGCATTGATCCTCATGAGATTGATCTTCAAGAGCTTTGCACCCATCTCAAATCCAAGCTGGCCTGTGGTGGCACTGTGAAAGAGAGCCTGATAGAGCTGCAAGGCAACCATATTCAAAGAATTAAAGAGATCTTGGTGAAGAAGGGATTTGGCGCAGATCAAATAAGCACCTGAATTCCATCATAAAGTCTGAAGATCTGCAGGCCGATCCTAGCGCTTGCTAATTTTTCTTTGAAAATGAATGTTTGAGCGAATATCTTGAAAAGCGTTTTCTCAAAAAGCGGCTTATCTTTGTCTACCGACCCGCTAAAATAGGCCCTCTAAAAGAAATAATAAGCTGTATTATATTTTCATGTGCTCATCTTCTCTCTGATCGCTTCGCCCTCAATTCCCATCACGATGGAGAAGATCCACTCGCTGAGCTTGGCGCAATGCTCAGGAATGCACTCCTCAATGCAGCCCGCGCAGGGCTCGAAGGCTTCCTGCGCCAGCAGCGAATCGAAACGCCTGCCGCGAGGCTTTGCAGCGCAGTAGAGCCGGTAGGTCCGGATGCCCTCTGCCGACTCCACCTCTCTGGTGATGAGATTCTCTTTGAGGAGCTTGGCCACGATGCGAGAGCATTTCCGGGAATCGATCTTTAAAACCTTCCATAGATCGCTCTGCAAGGCTCCTTGAGGACGCGACTTTATATATTCCAGTGCCTGCTCAGCAGACATTTTCGACCTCTTTAATTATTTTCATTCAATTGGGCTTATGAGAATGATGTTGTTGCCGCGCAGGATAACCGATCCCAGAGAGCGAGTCTTCTCGCCGCCGATCAGCTCCACGGTCTCCTGGAGGTGGAGGTTCAAGTATTCATCAACGCTATTAAGAACTCCTTCCAGGACGTATCGCGGTGAGCCCTTCATCTCAACTTGAATCTTGCTGCCTACCAGACTCTGTACTTTCTTAGTTGGAAACATAAATCAGACTCCTTGGTAATTTGCATGCGAATAAAAATTATGCGTGCTCTTTCAGGCGGATACCACGCCTTTTACGCCCTTTACGCTCTTCATAAGCTCTTTCTCGATGAAGTTTTTAAGCGTCATCTGGGAGAAGGGACAGCCTGCACAATGCCCTTGTAGTTTTACCTTGACTATTCCATCCACTATATCGACGAGCTGAACGTCTCCACCATCCACGCGAAGGCCTGCCCTGATCTTTTCCAGGGCGAACTCGACGTCATCCTTGAGGTTTTCCATGAATATTTCAGTCCCCTTTCACCTTTATAGATGTAACTTTGTGCCCAATGATCGTGTACCTTATCCCTTTTAAAGCTTCCTCGAGCTGCTTTATGATCTTTTCGCATTTGTCGGAGCCTACTACCGTATTAACCATAACCCCGGGCTCGGAGTGGTCCCGGATCGCTTTCAAGGCCATCTCCGGATTCTCGCTCAGCCGGAAGCTCTTCCACGTTTTCGGGGCCATTCCCTGATATTCCATGAGGTAAAATCCGGTGATTCCCAGCTCCGTTAAGGTATTTATGACCCGAACCAGATGCTCGTGATCCACGAAAATTTTGACCATCGTCTTCATACAGAATTCCCCTGCATATATCGAACATCAGACCTTAAATAACTTCGCGATTATCCAGATATTTTTTTATCCTACCCCGGCTAAGCAGGCTTTACCATGGCAATGAGAGATATCAGAGATGTGCTGAAGGGCATGGGAATCGGCGAGGATGAGATCGTCTCCGCGGCAATGCAGCTTTACTTCCCTCATCCGGGCGTGGAGACGCGCGAGAAGGCGGAGGCTGTTTTTCGGCAGGAGATGGCCCTTGCGCTGTCAGATCCCAATCTCGCGCTTCTGATTTACGCGGGCGTTCTGCTGGAGTCGGAGGGGGAGAGATGCCTCCTTCCCAATCTGCAGCCATCCGACTATGAGAACGATCTTACCTGTCTGATCGCGGATGAGGTGCTGGGCCTTGCCATTGCTAAGTATGTGGGAGGCTACAAAGGGCTGTTCGATTATGTTCGCTACGACAAGGCCAAACCGGGCATCCTTTCTCACCTTGGGCCTTTCATGGATGATGTAGTGGCCGGGCTCATCGGAGGAGTGTCTGCCAATATGTACACCCGGGCGCAACTTTCCGAAGGTAGCTGCCATTGAAAGACCTGGCTTTTGCTCTCAAGTCGGGATTCGGCTGGCTCTCCACCATACCGGTGGGAATCTCCATGGAGGGCATCGAGGCCCTGATGAGGCATGTTTACGTGTTTCCTCTGGTGGGCCTGGTACTGGGCGCGATCTTGGGGGCAGCGGCTTATATCGCTGGCCAGGTGCTGCCTGTCCAATCTGGTGGCGGTAGTGGTGATAGTGGCCATCTACAAGCTGTGCGGCATAAACCATATCGACGGCCTGGCCGACTTCGGGGATGGGGTAATCGCCCACGGCAGCCGGGAAAAAAAGGTTGCAGCCATGAAGGATGTGAATTTGGGAACGGGGGGGGCGGTTTTCATTGCCGTGATCCTGCTGGCCTGCTTCGCGACTGTATCCGGCATATCCGCCAAGCTCTTGCCTCTGGCCCTGTTGGTGGCGGAGGTCTCTGCCAAAGAGGCCATGATCGCCTTTGCCGCGTTCTCTGTTTCTCTGCAGAAGGGCTTTGGGCAGATCATGATTGAGAGGACGGGTGCGCGGCAGTTTTTCATCGGCCTGCTCATATCGGCGATCTTATGCGCTGCGGCATTAGGGCCCCTGGGCATAGCCATTCTCGCCACGGCTCAGGTGGCCGCCTTTTATATGGTAATAGTGGCGAGGAGGAACTTTGGAGGAGCTACCGGGGACGGCATCGGCGCGACCAATGAGGTCTGCCGCGTGGTGGCCCTGGCGGCAGCGATGACTTTAGGAGGTGGCGTACCCTGGATGCTCTGGTGATGGCGGGAGGCCGCGGCTCGCGGCTGAAGATGGGCGAAAAGCCGCTGGCGAAGCTGTTTGGCAGGCCGCTCATCGACTATGTGGCCCTGGCTTTGGAGGACAGCTCTGTGGACAGAATATTTGTGGCTACCACTGAGAATGTGCCCCATACCCGGAAGTGGGCCATAGAGAGAGGGCTTCTCGTGGTGGAGACCGGGGGCTATGGCTATGTGGCCGATATGATTGAGGCCGTGAAGAAAGCAGAGGTTAATGATCCCTTAATGATCATCATGGCCGATCTTCCTCTGGTCTCATCCGATCTGATCGATGAGATCATTGATGTCTATGGTGGGCGGCCAGAGATCGCGCTCTCCACTCATACTCCCCTCGATCTGCACAGTCGCCTGGGCCGAAGGCCCGATTCCCTCTTCAACTACCGGGGCCGGCTCATCGTTCCCGCGGGCATAAACGTGCTGAGGGGAGCCGAAATAGAAAAGGAGCAGGAGGACTTTCACCTGATCCTGGAGAGGATCGAGCTGGCGGTCAATGTGAATGTGGCCGAAGACCTCATGCTCTGCGAGAAGATAATGAAAGGTGATTTTCTTTGAACAACTCCATAATCATAAACGGCGAGAAATTCTCGGCCGATGACCTGATGCTGCTTTCCGGAGAGGATGAGATCAAAGAGCCAGGGAAAATCAAGAACTATATCCTGATCGTGGCCAGAGCTCTTCGAAATCCCATGAGGCTGCCATGGCTTCTCAAGGACATCTTCAACCTTTGCATTAAAGAGGAGGACCAGAGGGACATGAGGCTCTGCCTGATCCGGGTGCAGGTGGAGGCGGAGCTGAAGATGAACCAGGATATTCAGAGGTTTCAGCAGAGGCGCTATGTGGCTCAGGTGATCGAGATACTGCTCTTCAATGAGCTCTTGCTGGCGCCGCGCGAGCCGGTGGAGGAGGGCGAGGTGGAGTAATAAGATTCCGGAAAAAAGGAGAAGCTCATGCCTAATGGCCGAATGAATTCAGCCTGTTCGCGAAGTTATTGCATGAGCTGCTGTGGCAGAGGCTGGTAAAGGCGGGAGCGCTCGGCGCTTTGCTGCTTGAGGCCTCCGAGCAGTCCCCTTCCCCACATGGAACCTTTGATTTTGTGTCATCCCGGAAGAGTATTCTCCTGTTTATCTCAAAGGATCCGAGATACTCCTCAAACTCCTTTAGATTCTTCTCGCCGGGAATTACCTGGCTGGCGTCTATCAAAAAGTATCCTGTGAAATTGTCCAATGTCTTGAACTCTGCCGTCTTCTTCAGGGACCCGGTCTGATGCAGTGTGAAATCCTGTTCCTTGAACTCCATCTGCTGCACATCGTAGCTCTCGCGAACTTTGGCTCCCACTCCTCCGAAGATCGCAGAGCTCTTGAAGCTCTCTGTTCCTACCAGTGCATCACCCAGGGAGACGGCATTGTAGTTGTCAACAGCATCCTGTTCCTGGAAATTGGCATTCTTGCCCTTTGCCTCATCCACCAGGTATTCGTTCTTAACCAGGGCGTCCACGCTGCCGGAAAAAAGCACGTTCTTGGTGGCCTTGATCCCCGAGTTCATGGACCTGAGGTTTTTATTTATCTGAAACTGGCCCGAGCCGCTCACTGAAGTCTCTGAGGCATAGTCGAATGCCTGGACCTTGAATTTGGCTTCTCCAAAACCGGATCTACGGCATTTGGCCGAGGCCTCCACCGCGAATCTGTACTCTCCGGCTACGGCATTTATGTCCGGCAGAACTTCCAGAGCACAGGAACGAGAGACTCCGGCGGGGATGGTCATGGCAGTGGTCGTCGAGCTAAACCATTCAAATGGACAGCCCTCCGGCTTGACGCTGACCTCTGCCTCTACCTCAGTTTTACCGTCATTGCTCACAGAAACCATAAAGTTGAGTGGCTTGCCCGGAGTCGTATAACATTTATCCAACTCGGACTCGGGCCCGGAAAGGCTGATGCTGACAGAAAGGGTGCCCGAGTCACCGGAACAGGGGCTGGGCAGATATGTGGGCATAGATGGTGTTGCGGGAGCAGTCCAGGGGTTGCCCGAAACACCTTCCGCTACCGCGCCCGTCTCCTCAACTGTAGCCTGGGCCAGGCAGGCCGTCAAGATGAATATTATCATTATCGAGATCATTTGTCTTTTCATGCTAACCCCCCTAATAAAACTTTAAAAAAAGAAATACTGCAAGGCTTTTTCAGCCTAGCAGTCTATGCCTTCGCACGGTACATGTATTCTCTCAGGTACCGGGTTCTCATGGAACTTAATGGTCTTCTCGGCCTCGAACACACCTGTGAACATCTCGTGGGCTTTGATGTCCTTGTAGAATATCTTGTGCCAGGATGCATCGGTGCCCCAGGTACCATTGAAGGAGTTCTTGGTCTCCAGGCCGATCAGATGGGCCGGATTGTAGACCCCGTTCTTGTCGGTCATGAGATCCTCGACCATTGCGGTATCTCTGCCTGCGTTCTTGAGCAGATTTGGCAGCTCCTCTGGAGTTCCGATAGCCGGCTCGTAGGGCGTGGTTGAACTGAAGAACGCGGTCTGATCCTGCTCCATCTCATTGACCGAGTACAGCTCCTGTACATTGGCACCAATGCCTCCGTAGAAGGCCTTGGAGTTGAGGAGTTTTCCACCGGTCAAGGGCGTCTCACCGGCATAGGTCAGCTTGGTGGTCTGGAAGAGGTTCAATGCCGCAGCGTTGCTATTATTGACTGAGGATATGTTCCTCTTCAGCTTGTCTGCATTCTGAGAATAAGCCGTCTCCTGGTCCAGCTCGAGATCTCCGTCGCCGTTCATGGTGTTGAAGTACTCGAGTGCGATCTTTTTGTCGATTACCGATGTGCTGACGTCGATAATTCCCGTTCCGGAGACTTTGTGTGCCTCACAAAACTGCTCGTACTGTACGGGCGGAACTATGGGCGGATTGGCCATCACAGTACCGCATAGCCCCATAAGGGCAATTGCTATAAGTGCTATTCCTACTACTCCCTTCATGCTACATTCACCCCCGATGTTGATGCAACAGTTGTTAATCCCTTTTATGTAGACCTTATCGCGATAAATGCGATCTTTAAGCTACAGATATACTCTGATGTTTTTATTTGATATAAATCTATCTGTTGTTTACGCGAAAAAAAGATTTGATCCATGCGTAAGGCGGCATAGATTGTCTCTTGCTTTGAGATGAATATAATAGATTGACAAAAACTACATAAAATATATTATGAACTCCGGGCGTTGCCGGCCCGGAGCTGCATTCTAATTTTGCAGATTCAATCTATTTACACGCAGGGCAGCCAGTCAACGCTGATTGCGCCGCATGTGGAGTTGCCCCAGAGCTGGATGAACTTCTCGATGGAGAAGACGCCAGTCAGGTCCTCGACGGATCTGCCGTACTCGGCATGGCGGCCTTTCAGCTGGTTGTCAGCCATTGGGTCGCGGGAGATCCATCCGATGTGGGCAACGCCGATTACGTTGCTGTTCAGGTTAGCCTCGAGAACACCGGTGCAGCAAGCTGGGCATCCGTTGCCGTTGTGTAACGTTGCCGTATCCTCTGGTCTTGACCTCGGTGGTCTTCTGCAGGTGCTCAGCATGGGTGTACATCTCAGTCAGCACAGCGCCGATCCTGTAGTTCTGCACGCACAGCTTCTCAACCCACTTCTGGTCGTAGGTGCCGGTCTGGTAAGAGACGGGCATGTACTCGAACTCAGCTTCCTTGGTGAAGTTGATGTAGTCCATGGGGCATGCAGTGCCGGTTGGCCAGGCGCAGTTTACTAACCATAACGCCATTAACCATGCCGATCGGGGTGTAGTCCCTGTTGAGCTGCCTCTCGGCCTCAAGCTCAGTCCTCTCGGTGATCACGTTACCGGATCCGGACTCTTTCTCTACCAGCTTCTGGCCGTTAAAGCCAGTCTGGGTGGAAATGATCATCTCTACGTTCTTGTATCCAACGCCCTTGACCGATGCCTTCTCGTACATGTAGTTGGCTGCACCGGCCATGCCTACTACGGCCATGGCGATAATAACCAAAACAGCTATCAGTTTTCTCATTTCTTTCCCTCCTAATTTCATCAGGATCGGATGCTGCTTAATCTGCATCGGATGACCCTTAATGCATCACCCCGATTGGATAGCAGATTGCTTTATAATATATGATGGGAAGATTAAATGCTATCAGCACCGGCGTGAGGCGCCTGGCCCCATGATTTTCATCAGGCATTGTAAAAGGTTTCTCAGGCACGACTTTACGATTGGACTAATGGCATATAAATCTATCGAGCTTCGCAAAAGCGATGCAGTGTTATGGAATAATAATGATTATGTGACAAAAAATTTGATATGAACTCCGGGCTTTGCAGCCCGGAGCTGCATTCTAATTTTGCAGATTTAATCTATCTACACGCAGGGCAGCCAGTCAACGCTGATTGCGCCGCATGTGGAGTTGCCCCAGAGCTGGATGAACTTCTCGATGGAGAAGACGCCAGTCAGGTCCTCGACGGATCTGCCGTACTCGGCATGGCGGCCTTTCAGCTGGTTGTCAGCCATTGGGTCGCGGGAGATCCATCCGATGTGGGCAACGCCGATTACGTTGCTGTTCAGGTTAGCCTCGAGAACACCGGTGCAGCAGGCTGGGCAGCCGTTCGCGCCGAAATTGTTTACGTTTGCCGTATCCTCTGGTCTTGACCTCGGTGGTCTTCTGCAGGTGCTCAGCATGGGTGTACATCTCAGTCAGCACAGCGCCGATCCTGTAGTTCTGCACGCACAGTTTCTCGACCCACTTCTGGTCGTAGGTGCCGGTCTGGTAAGAGACGGGCATGTACTCGAACTCAGCTTCCTTGGTGAAGTTGATGTAGTCCATGGGGCAGGCAGTGCCGGTTGGCCAGGCGCAGTTTACAACCATACGCCGATTAACCATGCCGATCGGGGTGTAGTCCCTGTTCAGCTGCCTCTCGGCCTCAAGCTCAGTCCTCTCGGTGATCACGTTACCGGATCCGGACTCTTTCTCTACCAGCTTCTGGCCGTTAAAGCCAGTCTGGGTGGAAATGATCATCTCTACGTTCTTGTATCCAACGCCCTTGACCGATGCCTTCTCGTACATGTAGTTGGCTGCACCGGCCATGCCTACTACGGCCATGGCGATAATAACCAAAACAGCTATCAGTTTTCTCATTTCTTTCCCACCTCCTTTACATGAGGATCGAAGGCTGCTCTTTGACAGCAACGAATGATCCTTCAGTACATCACCCCGATCGGATAGCATAATCCCGATTCGAAGATTCGGGATCGTTCCACCAGAAAGATGAAACCGCTTGGTCCGGCTTTGCTTTGACGCATCTGCCGAGAGCGTTAAACGCCACCCTGTCCGGCGTGAGGCGCCTGATCCCAAGATTCCAATGAGATATTTGAGTGTGTTTCTCAGGCACAACCTTCCCCATTAGATTACTGACATATAAACCTATCGAGCATGAATTTGGATTTTTGTCTTCTATTATATGTGCTTCTCGTGCTTGTTTTTTTTAATTTCTGGATTAATTAGCGATAAGCAAAAAGCGACAATATAACTAAGACTATAAAATATAATGGGGCTCCAGGCTTTGCCAGCCTGAAGCTGCATTCTAATTTTGCAGATTCAATCTATTTACACGCAGGGCAGCCAGTCAACGCTGATTGCGCCGCATGTGGAGTTGCCCCAGAGCTGGATGAACTTCTCGATGGAGAAGACGCCAGTCAGGTCCTCGACGGATCTGCCGTACTCGGCATGGCGGCCTTTGAGCTGGTTGTCAGCCATTGGGTCGCGGGAGAGCCATCCGATGTGGGCAACGCCGATTACGTTGCTGTTCAGGTTAGCCTCGAGAACACCGGTGCAGCAGGCTGGGCAGCCGTTCGCGCCGATTGTCTAACGTTTGCCGTATCCTCTGGTCTTGACCTCGGTGGTCTTCTGCAGGTGCTCGGCATGGGTGTACATCTCAGTCAGCACAGCGCCGATCCTGTAGTTCTGCACGCACAGCTTCTCAACCCACTTCTGGTCGTAGGTGCCGGTCTGGTAAGAGACGGGCATGTACTCGAACTCAGCTTCCTTGGTGAAGTTGATGTAGTCCATGGGGCAGGCAATGCCGGTTGGCCATTGGCACAATACCGCTGCCGATTACGGAGCCAGTCCTTGTTCAGCTGCCTCTCGGCCTCAAGCTCAGTCCTCTCGGTGATGACGTTACCGGATCCGGACTCTTTCTCTACCAGCTTCTGGCCGTTAAAGCCAGTCTGGGTGGAAATGATCATCTCTACGTTCTTGTATCCAACGCCCTTGACCGATGCCTTCTCGTACATGTAGTTGGCTGCACCGGCCATGCCTACTACGGCCATGGCGATAATAACCAAAACAGCTATCAGTTTTCTCATTTCTTTCCCACCTCCTTGATTTACCAAATGCTCAGGATCCAAGCCATCAGCAGAGGCCCAAATCCCTGGCACCACATCAACAAAGGACATGCGGCCTTCGCCCGATATTAGATCAGCGAATGCCGCCCGGATTTCCCGCTCTGTTGTGTGGAGTACCTGACCCTCATGCTTCTCGGCTTATATTTGAGTATTTTGCTCAGGCACAATCCAGTTCTTCCGGCTTATGGAATATAAATATGTCGGGAGTTTCTGAAGAAATCGATATCATTCGGGCCTATTTTATTATTAGATCCTGAAGTGATGCCTTTGATTCCACATCGAAATTGATGTGGCTGGCTTCCTGGGCTCATGCGGCATTACGGTGACGCGAGGAAAATTACAGCAAATACGAATCGCAGCAAAACGCAGCAAAAATTTAGGATAAAATG
This sequence comes from Methanotrichaceae archaeon, assembly GCA_963844955.1. Lineage (GTDB taxonomy): Archaea > Halobacteriota > Methanosarcinia > Methanotrichales > Methanotrichaceae > Methanothrix. The sequence goes on from CAWJQJ010000018.1 coordinate 17,208, forward strand.
CTCCGGCCGGGATTTGAACCCGAGTCTTCGGCTTGAAAGGCCGAAATGATTGGCCGGGCTACACTACCGGAGCAAATGCAGTCTTGGCGCCAGACAAAATACGGCTGGCCGTCACCCCGTGATATGCACGGATATATCTATGTTTCCAATGGTTTGGTTTGGAAGTAGTCCCGGGCGGATTCGAACCGCCGTCGCGGGCTCCAAAGGCCCTCAGGATTGACCGCTACCCCACGGGACTATAATTTTCATTCTCTTTAGGCCCAAATATCTGCGCAGATCTTATCCGGCTCTTATGCCGGGCAAGTGTTATCCACATAAGATATATATGGCCTTTCCCGGAGGTTTCCTGGAAGATGAAGCTTCTCACCAAGGCACATATGAGCCAGAGAAGGCTCATTGAGATACTCAGGGTCATCGAGAGCGCGGGCAGCCCGGTTGGAGCAAGAGCGATCTCAGACTCCCTTAGCAATCGCGGCTACGACCTGGGAGAGAGGGCGGTGCGCTACAACCTCAAGATCCTGGACGAGCTGGGATTCACCAAAAAGAGGGGCTACAGCGGCCGTATGCTCACACCTCTGGGATTGAGGGAGCTGGGCGATGCCCTGATCGATGATAGGATCGGCTTTGTCAATACAAGGATCGAAGAGTATATGTTCAGGACCAGTTTCGATCCCAAGGCCGGTCGCGGAGATGTCATCGCCAATACCAGCATCGTCGATAAAGCAAATGCAGAAGAGGTCTTCGAGATCCTGGGGCAAGCCTTCGATGCAGGCTACACCATAAGCCGTCGCGTTCTCGTCCTGGATGAGGGCGAGAGCCTCTCCACACTCGAGGTTCCAGCGGGTGCTATAGGCATTGCAACGCTCTGCAGCATCACCCTGGACGGCATGCTCATGAAAAGAGGCATTCCTGTTCTCACCAGCTATGCGGGGCTGGCGGAGATCAGGGATAAGCAGACCTCCGATTTCACGGACCTCATCGCCTATGCCGGCTCTTCCCTGGACCCCATTAAGGTCTTTATGAGCCGCAGGGTGACAAGCGTTGCTGATGCCGTTTTTAAAGGCACGGGAACTGTGCTGGCCAATGTGAGAGAGGTGCCTGTCGCGGCTGTAAACCTTGTCTGCGAGCTCTTAGATGAGTCTCGTAGCGCGGGCCTGGGAGGGCTTATAAAAATCGGTGAGCAGTCCGAGCCAGTCCTGGGATGCCCGGTGGGCTCGGGCAAGATAGGCATAGCCCTTTATGCCGGAGTCAATGGCCTGGTGGCCGCGGAGGAGCTGGGGGCAAAAATCAAGACGGCTCCCATATCTATTCTGATGGACTACTCAAAAACCCATGAGCTGAAATGATCGAGTCTTCAGGCAAGATAAGGTTTTATAGGGCATCGATCTCTAGTCACAAAGTCACGTTTACATTGATGAGGAAGAAAGATGGATTTTAGAGTCGTAGTCTCAGATCCCGAGAGCGGTAAGGCATATCAGGTAGAGCTTAAGGATCCAGGAGCCGGCAAGCTTCTGGGAAAACACATCGGTGATAAGATCGAAGGAGATATTCTGGGCATGCCCGGCTATTCAGTACAGGTCACGGGCGGCAGCGATCGCGAGGGATTTCCCATGCGCTCCGACCTGCCAGGCACAAAGCGCAGAAAGATCTTGCTCTCTACTGGAACCGGATATCATCCCGTCGCCGAGGGAAAGAAGAAGAGGATGAGCATACACGGACGGGATATCTCTCCCGATATCGGCCAGATAAATGTCAAGGTCGTGGAGGCCGGCACCAAGTCTATCGAAGAGCTGCTCGGCAAGACCCCCAAGGAAGAGAAAGCATAAACTGAAAAGTGTTTTGTGGTCGGGTGGCAGGGCCATCCCGCCGCTATGATTCCTTTGTTTTTTTTCGCGAAGTATTTTATCAGGCCGTTTTGTCTCCGCCTTCCCCAGAGGCCCATGCGCGAGATAGGAGAGGCGTCGGGATCTCTGCGCGCATTACCGATTTTATCTGCTCGGGGCTCAGAGCGGCAAAGAGGGCATTCATGAGCCGGTCGCTTTTCATGGCCATGTCCACCATCTTCCTTATCTGAACCGATCGAGCAAGCTGTATTCCAAACTCCTCGCGAATGTGCGCGGGGTAATCCGAGAGGGGCATTCCCCCCCGCAGGTGCCCTGCGGCCGCCTCCCCAGCGATTCTTCCCGCCACCACGGCCAATGGTATGCCTCCCCCGCTGGTGGCCATGACGTGTCCGGCAGCATCACCGGCCAGAAGCATGTTGCCTTTTTGAATCACGCCCGGCGTGCCGCCCGCCGGCACCGGCCCGCGCATGACGGCCAGGATCTCTCCGCCATCCAGTTTTTTGGCCGCGATGGGATGCTCTTTAACAAATCTTTCCAGGATAAGGGGAAGCTTCTGGCGGCCCAGATAGGACTGCCCGCACGCCTATGCCCACATTGGCCGAATCCCGGCCGGTGGGAATTATCCAGGCGTAGCCGCCCGGCGCGAAGTAAGCAGAGAAGTACATCTCCGCCGCATCAGGATCGATCTGCGCCCCGGCCATCTCGTATTCCAGGCAGATGCCCATCTCTTGCACCGGATTTCCCATGGCGCGGGATACCATCGAATTTGGGCCGTCTGCCCCTATTATTATCTGCGGCCTGATCGTGCCGGCGAAATGCCCGGAAAGCTGCAATGCGCCCTCGACAAGGCGGGCGCGCGTCGCGGGAAGAATTCCGGCTCCTGCGCGAGCCGCCCGGGCGGCAAGGTGGCGGTCAAAAGCCCTCCTGTCCAAAACCCGCCCGGCGACCAAAAATTCCTTGTGCTTTCCTGAGGGAGAATAGATACGCTGCAGCCGGGTCCTGTGCAGAATGCAGCGCTCGGGAATCTCGGCGAGCGCCTCAGGCAGCCTCGCGCGGGGCATGAGCCTTTGCAGCTCGAAAGCTTCCGGGAGAAATCCGCCGCACTGCACGGGGCTACCTATCTCGCTCTTCCTGTCAATGAGCAATACCTCTCCACCCAGGGCCGCGGCAGCTTGTGCAGCTGAGCTTCCCGCCGGACCCGCACCTATCACCGCTATCATGATCTCTTCTTTCATCGCGATCCGGCCTTCAATCCGAAGCTTGCCAGGGCATCCTCTATCTCCTCATAGGCCAGAGAGAGTTCGTCTTTCAGCCTATCCATCTGCTCGCGCCTCGGCTCGGCGGACAGCCAGATGTGGCTCTCATCGCCGCGCACCATCTTGACGCAGGCCAGCATATCCGCCTGGGAGAGGCGGTAGACGATATGGCTTCCCGTGGGCGTGAACCAGAGGGGATGCCTCTCCTTCAGCCTCTCTACAAATCCCTCCCAGGGCAGCTCCTCTTCGCAGCCCTCTTCCTTCGCGCAGGCATGTGAAACGGCCAGGTTGAGATGAGATCTGTCCCCTGCAGTCATCTCTTCTATGCCGGGCACGATCTCCAGATAGCGCGCGCTCTTCCTGTCGACGCGGGGCAGATCGCGACTGAAGACCTTCTCGGCAATATCGGCAAAGAACGGGGCCAGGCGAATGTCCGGCTCTTGCGGCGTGGCCAGGGAGACCCCGATAAAGAACAGGGCGGAAAGTGCCAGCCCGACCAGCACTCCATGCTCGGCGAGCAGAGGCGAGATGCTGTCCAGTGGCTGCCTGAGCCAGAATTGCTCATAGGAGATGAGCAGAATCTGCGTTCCTCCGCCCGCAATCAGCGCCGCCATGGCACCCCATCGCGTAGCCCGCTTCCAGTACAGCCCGCCGATGATGGGGAAGAAGTAGGATGTGGTGCCTATGACCGTGGCTATGATCACGGCATCGACTATGCTGTTGGCATAAAGCGCGATTGCTGCCGAGATGCCGATCATGATGATCACCAATATCCGGTTGATGACCAGCATCTCCTTCATGGTGGCAGTGGGGAAGAGGTGCCGCTGGATCAGGTCGCGGGAGATGCAGGAAGCTCCCGAAGTGGCGAAGGTATCGGTGCAGGACATGGATGCGGCAGCAAAGCCGATGGTCAGCAGGGCCAGCAGCCATCCAGGAACGTTATCGCTTATGATCTTGAGGTAGAGCATCTCCGCTTCCACCTCTCCCGCCGGGCGGGGATAGAGCACGGAAAGGCCGATGGCCGTGAGAAAGCAGCAGAGGTAGACCAGGGCCAGCAGAGCGCCGCCCAGCAACAGCCCCTTCTTCGCGGCAGCCTCATCGCGCGCCGCCCAGATCTTCTGCCAGGGATCCTGTTCCGCCACCCAGCCGGGCAGGAGCGCGACGATGAAGACGAGAGCCCCCAGGAGGCCGCCCAGGAGGAAGGGATCCCACCATTCAGTGCCCATTGCGGATGCGGCTGCCAGCAGGCTGACTCCCTTCCCGGCGGAGAGATCAAGGGCCAGCGCGGCCACGTAAACGGCCAGGCCCGCTAAGAGCAGATACTGAACGACATCTGTCCAGACCACGGCCCGAAAGCCGCCCACGCTGACATAAAGAGCTACGGAAACGGCCATTATAGCCACGGCATAGAAGGGATCGATGCCGAAAGAAGGTGCCCAGCACCAGCTTGAATCCGATGAAATCCGTTACTGAGAAGAGTATCATCATGATGGTGACGGCCAGGGCCACCGGCGCTCTGATCATGGGATCGTATCGGATCTCCATGAGCTCAGGCTGGGTCAGGGCGGGAATATTCTTGATCCTCCCTGAGATGGCGGCAATTATTATCAGCCCGGCGATGTTGGGAAAGACCCAGATCCATATCGAGCCTACGCCTATGAGCAGAAATAGCCCTGTTGCCAAAAGCAGTGCGCTCGCCGTGATCCATGCGGATGCCGCGGAAAATCCGATGGTTATCGGCCCAAGCTCCCTTCCTGCCAGCCAGAAGTCGGTTACGGACTTTTGCCGGCTCGAAAAATAAAGGCCGATGCCCAGCAAGACCGCTATGTAGATGGCGAGGAATACCAGGAATAGTGAATATGCATCCAAGGTTTGTCCACCTCTGGCGGCTAGTATCTTGTGGTATTTAACATGTATTCAGCAACTACTTAAACGGAAAAGCGGCAAAGGCTAAGATGAGGTTTTTGGATGAGGAGCGATATCACCAAAGTGGGCAAGGAAAGAGCGCCTCATAGGGCTCTTTTAAAGGCCACCGGCCTATGCGATGAAGAGATTCGCCGTCCCTTCATTGGAATTGTCAACTCCTTTAATGATTTTATTCCGGGACACATTCACCTTGACAAGCTGGGTGAGGCAGTGAAGGCGGGAGTACTCTCCGCCGGAGGTGTGCCCTTTGAGTTTCAGACCATCGGGGTATGCGACGGCATAGCCATGGGCCATAAGGGCATGAGATACTCGCTGCCCAGTCGCGAGCTGATCGAGGACTCCATCGAGATCATGGCACAGGCCCATCAGCTGGACGGATTGGTCATGATCCCTTCCTGCGACAAGATCGTTCCCGGCCACATCATGGCGGCGGGAAGGCTGGACCTGCCCACCATCGTCGTCACCGGCGGGCCCATGATGCCCGGCTTTGCCTGCGACAAGGAGCTGGATCTGATCAACGTCTTCGAGGGCTGGCAGGCGGGAGGCGAGGCGCTGGACATATTGGAGGAGATGGCCTGTCCCGGAGCCGGATCATGTGCCGGACTTTTTACTGCCAATACCATGGCCTGCCTCACGGAAGCCATGGGCCTATCCCTGCCCGGCTGCGCCACCACCCATGCCGTGGATGCGCGAAAGATCCGCCTGGCCAAGCATTCGGGAATGAAGATCATGGAACTGGTGGAGCTGGGAATTACGGCCCGGCAGATAGTGACGCCTGCGGCGCTGGACAATGCCATTCGCGTGGACATGGCTATCGGCGGATCTACCAATACAGTTTTGCATATACCGGCCATAGCCGCGGAGTTCGGCCTGGATCTGAATTTGGACCGTTTCGATCAATTAAGTCGCGAGACGCCTCATCTGGTCAATTTGCGGCCGGGCGGGCCTCATCATATCCTGGACCTGGATAGGGCCGGCGGAATTCCCGCGGTCATGAGCCGGCTCGCCTCACGTCTCTCTTTGGACGTTCTCACCGTCACCGGCAAAAAGCTGGGCGAGAACCTGGCGGCCTTCCGCCCCATCAACCCCCTCACCAATGCGGCCGTCATAGCCACCCTGGAGGCACCTGTGCATGCTCAGGGCGGCATTGCCATACTGCTGGGAAGCCTGGCACCGGAAGGGGCGGTGGTCAAGCAGACGGCGGTATCAGCATCCATGCTCAAGCATACCGGTCCGGCGGTGGTTTACGACTCGGAAGAGGAGTCCATGGCCGGCATCATGAGCGGCGGCGTCAAGGCCGGCGATGTGGTGATAATAAGGTACGAAGGCCCCAAAGGCGGGCCGGGCATGAGGGAGGCCCTGGCACCCACATCCGCCATCGCCGGGGCGGGCCTCTCCGAGTCGGTGGCCCTCATCACCGACGGGCGGTTTAGCGGCGGAACGCGCGGGCCCTGCATCGGGCACGTCTCTCCCGAGGCCGCGGTGGGAGGGCCGATCGGGCTGGTGAGGCAGGGCGACATGATCTCAATTGACATTCCCGGCCGGAAGGTCGATCTGCTCGTCGATGCCGCAGAGATGGAAAGGCGAAAGAAGGCCTGGGTCGCGCCCGAGCCCAAGATTAAGAGCGGGATTTTGGCCCGCTACAGAAACTCGGTTACCTCGGCCAGCAGAGGCAGCGTCCTGCGATGACCGGGATAAGATGCTTTGTGGCGGCACAGCTTCCTATTTCCATGCGCGAGGAGATCGGGCGCCTGGGCGGCCGCATCGCGACGGATGGCCTGCGGCTGGTGAGGCCGGAGCTGGTGCACGTCACATTGAAGTTCCTGGGGGACGTGCCCCAGGAGAAGGTGGGCCAGGTGGCAGAGGCTCTGGGCAGGATTAGGGCCGCGCCTTTCCCTGGACGGGTTAAGGGCATGGGCGCCTTTCCCGGGCGCACGGTGCGCGTGGTCTGGCTGGGTTTGGAAGGAGATTTTCGGGAGCTTTATGAGAAGGTGGAGCAAGCTCTGGCTCCCCTGGGCTACGCCCCGGAGGCGCGAGGCTTCTCCCCTCATGTAACCCTGGGTCGAGTGGCCCGGCCCGATCCGGATATGAGCCGCCGGCTTCTCGCCAGGATTGCCGAGCACTCGAGCCTGGACCTGGGAAGCTTCATGGTAGACCGATTTTATCTCAAGAAAAGCACACTCACCCGGGGAGGGCCGATCTACGAGACCCTGGCAGCGTTCCCTCTCTGAGATCCGGGAAGAGGTGCTGGGCCGGGTCAGGCCGGGGCCATCCGACAGGAGGCGAATGATGCAGGCCTCTCTCTCCATCATCGCCCGCATAGAAGCCCTGGCAAGAGAGCGCGGCGTATCTCTCCAGCCGATCCTGGTGGGCTCCGCAGCCAGAGGCACCTGGCTTGCCGGGGATCACGATCTGGATGTCTTTCTGGGGGTGCCCCCCGGCGGCGATCTGACCGCGGCCCTGGAGCTGGCCAGGCTCGTCGCTCCCGATCATGAGGAGAAATATGCCGAGCATGCTTATGTTCACGCCAGGATGGACGGCTTCGAGGTTGATCTGGTCCCCTGCTATCTGGTGGAGGACGCCTCACATCTGGAATCGGCGGTGGATCGCACTCCTTTTCACACCAGATATGTGAGCCGCAGGATACCGGGCCGGGAGGACGACGTACTTCTCCTCAAGCAGTTTATGAAGGGCGTGGATGTCTACGGCTCGGAGCTTAAGACAGGAGGCTTTTCCGGCTATCTGGCCGAGCTGCTTGTGCTCTGCTATGGCTCTTTTGTAGAGGTGCTGCAGGCCGCCGCAGGCTGGCGTCCCGGCCAGCGCCTGGATCCGGAAGGGCACGGCACGGCCAGGCATGATGAGCCCCTGATAATGGTCGATCCGGTTGATCCGGGCAGAAATGTGGCGGCTGCACTCTCTCTTGACAGGATGCTCCAGTTCGCCTGGGCGGCGCGCTCTTTTCTGGCGAAGCCCGGACTTGATTTCTTCTTTCCCTCATCCCTAAAGCCGCTCTCCGATGAGGAGCTCAGGGCTCAGATAAACGCGCGCGGGACAATGCCCATCCTCCTTGAGTTTGCGGCTCCCGATGTGGTGGAAGACGTCCTCTATCCCCAGCTTCGCAAAGCGGAAGGGTCCGTCAGGGCGCTGCTGGAGAGACGCGGCTTTTCCCTGCTGCGAAGCGATGTTTCGACCTATCGCGACAGAGCTGTGCTTATCTTTGAGATGGAGGTCTGGCAGCTTCCTTTTGCCTGCCGTCGCATCGGGCCGCCTGTCTGGCAGGCGGATCATGTAGCCCGTTTCCTGGCAGCCCATCCTCACCCTCTATCCGGCCCCTACATCGATAACGGCAGAGCGGTAGTGGAGGAGGCCCGATCGTATACCCGGGCCCGGGATCTTCTGGCGGCGGAGGTTACCGGCCTCTCTTTGGGAAAGCACCTGTCAGCGTCCATTTGCTGCGGATACAATATATATGAAGGCCTGGAGCTGCTCGGCTTAAGGGACGAGGGCCTTCGCGCCTTTCTGGCTCATTATTACGCAAAGCATTTCCAGTACCGGCTTTGAATCCTCTTCACCTCCTCGATTCTGCGCGCAACATTCTGGTCGCGGCCTTCGATCTTTGGCACAATGCCCCCAAAGGCTCTGATCTCGGCGACAACCGCTTCCGCCTGGGCCTGGAGGTTGTAGCCCCCTTCCAGGGCGGCGGCCAGCCTTCCCCGGCAGCAGACATTGGCTATCTCCTTAACCAGGCCGGCTATGGCGGCAAAGCCCGCGCAGGTAAGGCGCATGCCGCCCAGAGGATCATCTTTATGCGGGTCATGGCCGGCCGAGACCAGGACGATGTCCGGCTTAAACTCGAGGGCTATGGGCCTGAGGATCTCCCGGTATGCCATGAGATAGCCTGCGTCACCTGTTCCCGAAGGCAGGGGCACATTTACCTTGCTGCCTTCCGCGCCGTCCTCTCCCACCTCATCCGCTCTTCCCGTGCCCGGATAGTGGGGATGCTGGTGCGTAGAGAAATACAGTACGGACGGATCTGAGTAGAATGCGGCATTGGTGCCGTTGCCGTGATGCACGTCCCAGTCCACTATGAGCACTTTTTGCAGGCCCCTCGATTGGGCGTGCTTCGCGGCGATGGCGATGTTATTGAAGATGCAAAAGCCCATACCTCGATTCTGCATGGCGTGATGTCCCGGTGGCCGCACCAGGGCAAAGGCGCTGTCGCAGTCGTTCAGGACGGCTTCGACAGCGGTGATGGCTCCTCCCGCGGCCATAAGGGCGGCATGATAGGAGTTCTCGGAAAGAATGGTATCGATGTCCAGGTATCCTCCGCCATGCTCACAGATGGCCTTTACCTGATCGATATATCTGCGACTATGTATGGCGGCTACCTGGTCGACTGTCGCGCTCTTTGGGGTGATGAATTCGACATCGAGCTTCTCCGATTTGATTTTATCCAGGATTGCCGTGAGGCGCTCCTTTTTCTCAGGATGGCCGCCTGTCTCGTGCAGGAGATAGATGGGATGATAAACCAGGCATGTTCTCGTCATATTTTATGGACTGGGTCGCCATCCGCAAAAACAGTTATCCATGATCATTGCCGCGAAATGGCATTCAAATGGTCTTCGATCAATAGTATATTACATTGTCACTCCGGCATATTCTCATGAGGCGGTAAATTCTCTTCTCTCTATTGCTGCGCCGAAATATATTCATAATCATTCTTTGCCTGATGAAAGGAGGAGAATAGTCTTTAAATAGGTAGTCACAAATGCGTGATTGAGCCTTGGAAAGCTCTTTGGTCGAATGTAGCTATGGATAGTAATAACAGTACCAAGCTGCTAGCAGAGGACCAAAAAAGATATAATAGGGAAATACTCTATCACTACCCTATAGTCCCTTATGGGATTTGAGGAGGGTGACGTAGCTATATACATGTCTGAGAGACGCCAGGCGGAAAAGGCAGTGCTGAAATTGGCTTGCCATAATACGTAGCAGGGCGATCGAAGACTTTATTCAGGCAATGGTTTTAAGAATAACCAGACTGTATGCTGCTGAAACTGATCGTGATGGGAAAATAGGAGGTTAAAGAATGAAAAAATTGGCTGCAATTACGTTTACCTCAATGATGCTGTTACTGGCAACAGCGATGGTAGTTGGGGCACAGATGGCTGAGGAGGAGATCCGCGGCCAGGTCGCTACCGGCGATTTCACGTGGAATGCCCAGAACTTCGCGGGCTTCTACTATGATATTGACGACGACCTGGGCACTGAGACGCTCACCACCACCATAACTGAAGGCAACAAGCTGAATGAACCCAACGGTATAATCTACAGCACAACCGCCGAGAAGACCGACTTCGAATTCGCACCCTGGGGATACTACAACGTTATCGGATTCCAGGCTAAACAGTACTTCGCCGCATACCTCAACGATCCGGATTTCCCTGATCTGGCGGAGATCCTGTACTACGAGTCCGATGATGAGAACTCCCTGGATGACGAGCAGCTCGAAGAAATTCTGATGGATAATGATGACGAGATGACCGTCACCTCCGGCACACCACTGAAGCTGGAAGAGGGCTATGAGCTGGCTATCAAGTCCATTGATATCGACGGCAACAAGGTCTACCTCGAGCTCAACAAGGATGGCGTCATGATAGATAGCAAGGTCATTCAGCCGTCCACGGATAACGCTCTCATGGCCGACAAGACCTACTACTACAAGAAGGACGTAGCAGACTCCAAGGACCTGGTAATCATCGCTGTTCACTTCAAGAACGCCTTCCGCGGTGCTGACCAGAACCTGGCCACCGTCGACGGCGCCTGGCAGATTTCCGATACTAGCCACTGAGGTCGATGTCGACACCGAATACGAGAAGATGAGAATTGCCACTGTCTCCAATGACACCATCACCATGGACAACAAGGACAATACCATAACCCTGAGCAGGAACAAGGACACCACTCTTATGGGCGACATGGCGATTGTAACCTCTGATCAGGATGATATAACTGAAGAGGACCCGCTCAGATACTACATCGCCAAGAAAATATCCGAGCCCGGCACCTACCACATCAGGGGATCTGTTGCCACCGGCGACTATACGTGGACTCCCGACACCTTCGCGGGCTTCTACTATGATATTGACGACAACCTGGGCACTGAGACGCTCAAGACCACCATAACGGAAGGCAACAAGCTCAATGAACCCGACGGTGTCCTCTACAGCACAACTGCCCAGAAGACCGACTTCGAATTCGCACCCTGGGGATACTACAACGTTATTGGATTCCAGGCTAAAGAGTACTTCGCCGCATACCTCAACGATCCTGATTTCCCAGATCTTGCGGAGATCCTGTACTACGAGTCCGATGATGAGAACTCCCTGTCTGACGAGCAGCTCGAAGCGCATTCTGGTAGATAATGACGACGAGATGACCGTCACCTCCGGCACACCACTCAAGATGGAAGAGGGCTATGAGCTGGCTATCAAGTCCATTGATATCGACGGCAACAAGGTCTACCTCGAGCTCAACAAGGATGGCGTCATGATAGATAGCAAGGTCATTCAGCCGTCCACCGATAACGCTCTCATGTCCGACAAGACCTACTACTACAAGAAGGACGTAGCAGACTCCAAGGACCTGGTAATCCTCGCTGTTCACTTCAAGAACGCCTTCCGCGGTGCTGACCAGAACCTGGCCACCGTCGACGGCGCCTGGCAGATTTCCGATACTAGCCACTGAGGTCGATGTCGACACCGAGTACGACAAGATGAGAATTGCCACCGTCACCGATGACACCATCACCATGGACAACAAGGACAATACCATAACCCTGAGCCAAGAACAAGGACATCGACCTGATGGGCAACATGAAGATCCTAACCTCCGATCAGGATATCCTTGATGCGGAACACCCGCAAAGATACTACATCTACGAGACCCTCACCATCGAGGGCGCTGAGGCACCTGCTGCCGAGCCCGCCCCTGAAGTCGAGGCCGCCCCTGTAGAGGAGCCCGAAGCCGCAGAAGAGCCTGTGGCTGAGCCCGCCCCTGTAGAGGAGCCCAAGGCCGTAGAGGAGCCCGTGGCTGAGCCCGCCCTCTGCTGCCGAGAACGCGACTGCAGCCGCTGAGGAGCAGCCCGGATTCGAGAGCATCTTCGCCATCACCGGCCTCCTGGCAGTAGCCTACCTGGTACTTGGCAGGAGAGAGTAAGAACAAATAGCTGGGGGGCTTAGGCTCTCCAGAACTATTTTCTCTTTTTGGTCATTCTCGCTGTTCTTTTGCTATTTCGGAGTTCTTCTTTGAAGCGCCACTCGTTTCTCTCACCAAAAAAGATAAATAGTGTCTTTTGCGAAACCATTAGATCGATCATCTTATCTTCACGGATGACCTGCAAGAGCAATGGATAGGAGGTTAACAATAATGAAGATTGTATCGATTATGCTTGTAGCGCTGATGATGCTATTCACGGCAGCTATGGCTGTAAATGGGGAAGAGCAAGCTGCCGAGGCGGCAGTGGAGGAGGAGGCCGCTGAGGTGGAGGACGCAGCAGAAGAGGCAACGGAAACTGCCGTAGCCGCCACAGAGAATGCAGCCGCAAAAGCTGAAGCAGAAACCGAGAAGGTCACGGAAACTGCCGTAGCCGCCACTGAGGATGCAGCCGCAAAAGCGGAAGCAGACAACCGAGCATGTCACCGAAGCTGCCAAAGAGGATGTCGCCGGAGCCGCCAAGACCGCTGAGGAGGCTACACCTGGATTTGAGGGCCTCTTTGCCTTAACTGGCCTTCTTGGAGCTGCCTGCCTGCTGCTGGGCAGAAGAGAGTAAAGGACAATTTTTTCCACATTTCCTTTTTTTGGTCATTTTGCCCTCGTCTTTATTAAATCTATATATCTTCATTAATGGACGATTTGAGGCTGGTTATGGTGAGAGTTGAATTTCCCATAAACGGGGAGACAGCCCATAACTATTTATATCCTAGTAAAACTATCATCTTTTATGAAAATAATCGCGCTGGCTGTGCTTGCCTTGCTTCTGGTGGGAATAGTTGATGCGGCGTATCCTCAGGAAGGCGACTCCGTTGTAATCCTCATGGCGAGCGGTCACACTTTTACAGGGACGATTATCGGTACCAATGAGACCCTGATCAATCTGAAATGCATCGCCATTTCAGATCCCGAGGGGGACGTCATTGTTTCGTATGAAGAAGACGGTAAGATGGATGGAATAGAACTGTGGCTGGGGATGGGCAGCGTTGTTTCCATCATTAGAGTGGAAGACATATCGTGAAACCGCAAAGAAAATGGCAGTTTCAGAAACGCCAAAAAAGGTTGAAGGTACTCCTTAACTCCGCCGCTTCCAGAGTTCATGCAGAGCATACCCTTTAGATTTCATGTAATCCGGATCCAGGGCCAAGGCTCTGTAATTTTCGCCCTCATGTCTGCTCCGGCTGCGAACTTTTGGCCTGCCTTCGAATGATCATCTGAGCGGCCAGATGCGCTCCAAAGAGGCAGATCAGAGCGCTCAGGTAAATCCAGAGCATCAAAGCTATGACTGTTCCCAAAGAGCCGTAGATCAGCAGATGATTGGAAAGCCCGCTATCCAGATACCAGGCAAAACCCATCTTGCTCACCTCCCAAAAGAAGGTGGCTACAAGAGCCCCTATTAAGGCATCAGACCAGTTGACTTTGGTTCTCGGGACCCACCGGTAGAGAAATGAGAGGGTCAATAAAATTGCAGCATCGGGAATCATTTTGTAGAACAACTTTGACTCTATTGGCGCTTGGTAAGTGGTGGCATCGCGAAGGAAATTCCCCAATATCCATTCAAAAAGACCTAACAAGGATCCGATCAGCATGGAAAGAACGATAAGCCCGATGAGAAGGCCGCCCACCATGACAGCGCTCACCAGATGCCATTCCAGGAAGTTTCGCCCTTGTGAACCGCTCCATGCACGGTCGATGTTCCTGGCCAGAATCACGAATACGCTGGTCGCCGACCAGAAGAGTCCGATAAAGGCTGCTATTCCCACAGGCACCCTCAGATTCAAGAGCTGCTGGAGATTCGCGCGGATCAAATCCTGGAGGGGCAGAAGCAGCTCCAGTTCCGTCCCTATCTCATGAACTCTCTCTATGTTCTCCTGGGCCAGTTCATGTGCAGGCGGAAGAATATCACTTATAAAATTTATTAGACGCTCGTAGTTTTCTTCACTCTGCAGAAAGGAGCTTCCCAAAACCACCAGCAAAATCAGCAATGGAAAGAGGGAAAAGAGGGCGTAGTAAGCGATTGCGGCAGCAGCATCAGCAGCATCCGCTCCAGACATGCTCTTGAAAGTGGCGACCAGGAGGCCAAGAGTTCCTCCACTGAGCCGATCGGCATCTTCGTAAAGTCGCCTCGCCCCCTCCTCGAATCTATCTTTTGATGGGCTATTTTTATTTTTCAATCTTTTCATCTCGCTCAAATCCAATCACCATAATGGGCGGAAAAATTTTTAACCTTTTGGGTGCAATTTATAATAGGGTATTTAAAATGAACGAGTGCGAAAACCTCCTGAAGGCCACCATCATCGAGCTTGAGAAACTCTTGACAAGCAAGACCGTGGTCGGAGAGCCAGTTACATCAGAAGGAATGACCGTGGTGCCTCTCCTTAGCGTGAGCTTCGGATTTGGGGGCGGCGCAAGCTCCGGGAAGGGCGAGTCTGCGCAGGCCGGGGGCGCAGGCGGTGGATTCAAGATGAAGCCTGTAGCCGTCATCGTGATAGAAAAAGATCAGGTGAGAGTGGTTCCCGTAGAAAAAAGCAATGAAGCCAAATACCCATTAATGGAGGGTGTGCTGGAGAAGATTCCTCAGCTCATAAATGATTTGAGAGACCGAAGGGAGGAAAAGGAGCCGAAAGAGGGCGAGAAGAAGGGATACAGAAATCAGCATAGAGTAAACCCATGTTTTCTGCCATCGTTCTGGTCTTTGTTATCTTTTTTGTTCTCTTGCTCCTGGCGCCCATCGACATCGAGGGCAGTGTGATCCTGGGCGATAGGCCAAAGGTCAGGGTTCTCTGGCTGTTTGGCCTGATCGGAAAGGATCTATTCGAGGAGACCGGTGCCGGAAAGGAGCCTGATACTGAAGGGCGAGAGGAACTTCGGAAAAGAGAGGCGCAAAAGCAGCCAGCCGGAACGCCAAAAAAAGAGCCTGAAAGCAAAGGTCAGGGCTGGAGCAGCAGAGAGATCCTGTCGATCATCCGAACCCGAGGGTTGATGGGAAGCCTGAAGAGGTTTCTGAAGGGCCTGGCTGGCGCTATTCGGGTAAAGCGTTTCAGGATGCGTCTTCGGATGGGATTGGAAGATCCTGCCGATACGGGAATGGCGGCAGGCTACCTCTGGTCGATGATCGGCTGTCTTGAATCCCTCCACCCCCTCGATGTGAGGATCGAGCCCTGCTTTCACGAGGAAGCGCTGGAAGGGGAAGTTGAAGGTGCGCTGCGCATCTGGCCCGTGCTGGGTGTGCTGCCTTTGCTTCGGTTCTCTATTTCCAGGCCAATGCTCAGGGCGGCCAGGCAGGCAATAAGAATAATGAGTAAAAAATAAATGGTTGGGGCTATGTCTTTTTCTTTTTAAAGAAGTATATGCCGGCAGCAATCAGTGCTATCACCGCCAAAAACAGCAGATTCATGTAAGATTTTTCGGCAGGTCCAACGCCGACCGGGATGCTCACAGTCTCCGATATGACGCTATTTCCTTTGAGGTCGGTATATTTGACCTCGCTGTTGATGCTGTAATTTCCGATTGTTGCGTCGTCATTTACGTCCAGCTTGAACGCCACAGTTCTTTCGTCTCCCGGATCCAGAGTTCCTAAGGAGGCCTGGTCATCAGATGAAGAAAAGGGAATAAATAGGCTTATCCTGGCAATGGCATCTTTTGTGGGCTCTGCACCGATATTCCGGTAGGTTACTTTCAGGGTGCCGCCCTGCTGGCCGGCATTCAAATCTGCATCCACATCGACGACTTCAAAGTCTGCCTTGCTTTTCACAACCACAGAGAGATTGATTGACTGGCTAAGCATCCCGAACTGAGAGGATTGCCGAAATCCCCTCAAGCCCAGGATGGGATCGATGCCCTCGGCACCTACTCCGACGTTCTCCTGGTAAGGATAAACCAGGTCGATAACCATGGTATACTCGCCATCAGGAGCGTCGTTATCGACCTCGATGGCAAACTCCATGGGGTCACTGGACCTCTGGCCGCTTCGCAGGCCCTCGATGATCTGCTCACTGGACTGGACCTCGATAAATTCCGTGAGAGATCGAAGCTTGCCTGTGATCGGAAACGTCAATGTTTTGCCCTTCTCCAAAGTGAACTCCCTTTCCGCTAACGCCTCCTCCTTTCGGTCCTCAGGCTTCTCGTCCGGCTTATATCCGGTTATCTTCCCGATATTGGTCAGTGCCACGCGAAGGATCGCCTTTTCTCCCCTCTCGAACTCATTTGTTCCTGCCACGCTCGCCTCAAGCCGGGGCGAGCCCGTAGCATCCCAGTAATTTTCCACGGAGGATCTCAAAGGCATGAATTGAGCCTCTGCAGGCATAGGGGAGGTCAGCATCAGCAGGAGGGTGATATAAATCATTATTCTCTTCAATTATGCTTCCTCCGGTTGTGCAGGTAAAATCCGGCTGCCGCTAAAGCTATCAGCGCCGCCAGTACAACTATAATCGTGCCGGACCATCCTGTCTGAATGACGTTTACCGGAATCTTCATGCTCTCCGAGATGACCGAATCTCCCTGCACGTCTATGTACTTGATCTCGCTGTTGATGACATAATCTTTGGCCGTCGCATCGGAGGCCACATCAAGCCCGAAGACGACTGTCGTCTCCTCTCCAGGCTGCAAGCTTCCAATAAACGCCTGATCATCTATGGACGAGAAGGGCTCGAAGATGCTCAAACGGACGACGGCTTCTTTGGCAGGCTCCTCACCGATGTTCATATAGGTGACCGCGATATTGCCGTCCTTTTTGCCCACCGCGAGCCTGGCATCGGTGCCAATTATCTTGAAGTCGGCTTGCCTTTTTATCACCACAGGAATTTCGAAGGTTTGGTTTTCCCTCCGGTACATGTAAGAGACCTGAAGCCCTCTCAAACCTGCGGCGAGATCCAGTTCGTCTGCATCGACTTGTACGTTGTACTGGTAGTCGTAAGTCAAATCGAGTAACATGGGATAGGTACCGGCAGGTGCGTGACTTGCTATCTCTATTGCATACTCCAGTGGCGCTTGGGTCTTGTCCCCTGATTTAAGGGACTCCACCACCTGTTCATCAGACTGAACCTCTATCAGGTCTGTCCCGGATTGAAGTGTGGCAGTGATGTTAAGGGCATTTGCCAGTGCCTGCTCATATTCGAATTCTCTATCAGAAAGCTCATTTTCCATCCTTGTTTCTGCCGTCTTGTCTTCGTCCAATCCCAATATCCGGCCATAGTTGGTGAGATCTAGGTAAAGCTTGACCGTATCGCCCCGATCGAACTCATTAGTGCCGGCAAGGCTTGCCTGCAATTGTGGTGAACCGAAGGAATCCCAGTAGTTGTCCAAAGACGCTGCCGGCGTTGAGATCAACACCAGAGCAAGACAGGCAATTGTGATCTTCAATTTCGTTATCATCCTATACTCCAAAAAAGCGTTTTTCAGGGCTGCCAACCCTGGCAGCAATCCGGATCCCAGGTCTCTCTAGCCGCATTAATGGTCATCACCAGCGGATGGATGCTAAGAGTTTTTTTCCTTTGACGTCCAATTGGGGCGATCCAGCCGGTTTATAGTCCACCTGAAATAATGCAATCGTATTATAACTTTGCGCGCGGCAGCTATGTCCAAAGCCATGCTTTCCCATCATGCCGCTACCATATCGAGAGCTTCTCTATGATGATGGTCCCCATGAATCAAATTCGTGGAAGCATGAATAGATTCATTATGCTATATGCCAGCAGCCCCAGAGACAGAAGGATTAGTCCATTGCGAATTGATCTGATCTTGAATAGTTGACTGATAGCAATTAGAGCGAGAACCGTCGCCAGGAACACCGTGTATCGTACATAGCTACTTGCTGTTGATAGGGCCTGCGTGCCCTCGCTAAACTTGGCTGAGGCCTCTTGGGAAAGGCTGTTTGCCTCTTCCACCTTAGAGCTTCGATACTCTGACATATACCTCGGTCCTGGTGGTGACTGGCTGTTGTTGATGGGATCCGTCTTAATCCAGGCATCAAAGGCTATTTTATACTCGGGAAGAAGGCGGCTTTGGAAGAAATTCGCTACCTTCTCATGCCCCTGCACTTTGGCGTCCAGCCAGGCAGCTACCGTGGCCGTGTTGTAAATGGTATCCAGACCATCGGAGAATCTAAGTTCTCCTGCCTTTAAATTCAATTGAATGGATTCACCATAAAGCTCGGTCTGCTGGTCACCCCATTGAACCGCTTGATAACCGCTCCAGGCAGTGAGTATAGCCACAACTGCTAATATTACGGCTTCCAGAATTTCAAAATAAAGCTTCGAGCGGGATGAACAATGCGCCTCCTTCTCGCCGTTCTCTAATAGTTTTTGAGCTAATTCGATATTCTTTCCTCCTGCTTCAGCCATTTAAGAAAAACCCTCCTATCTCGCTGCCTCAAGCGCTCCTATCTAATTTTATCGCCGTTCTCTGATTTGTCAGTACATAGTATGAGAATTTAGCTCTTATGGCGGACGATGACTTAAAGAGCATTGAGAGACAATAACTGGCAAAAGGAGGAAACAGATGATCAGGAAATTGATAGTGGCAACAATATTGATTGCAGTTCTCTGTACAATGGCAAGTGCCAGGACGCCGCAAATAGGGGATAAAGTGCTGATAGGTGCAAATGCCGGCTCATATTATGCTAAATACACGGGAATCATTACGGATATTGAAAATGGCTTCGTATGTTTGAAATGCAGTGAGGCAACTACTTCTGGCATGATCTTCGTAAGCACAAAAGACAAGCCAATAGATATCTGCATAGGCATCGGAACAATTATCGCGCTAACATGGCTTTAAGTCTGAGAGGAAAAATAATATTATGGGGATCACCGATCAACAGCCATTCTGCATCACGAAGGCGCGAAACCTAAACGTCGTCAATAAGGACGGCCAGGAGGTTGAGGTGCGCCCTTGGGCGGGCGCATATTCCCGGATGGGCAGTCTCATGGCATCCGGGTCTTTGGCATCCGGGCTGGTCAGCCTTCATAAGTCGCTAATCCCGGGAGTATACTTGATTAGAATCTTTTCGTAATCATTTCCCTTTCTCGTTTTGATGTAATTTATGGCTTCCTGGAAGTGCCGCACCAGAGAATCGGGGACCGATTTGTTGAAAGCCAGGTAGCCATCGGAACTTCCGAACACATACACGACTTCGTAGTCGCTCGCGTTTTCGCCTGATTCCTGGAGCTGCCAGACGGCGGTTACGTCATTATATACCCAGGCATCAATGCTTCCGTTCTTCAGCATTTCTATAATAGGCTCTGGAGTTCTCTCAATGATCAGATCATCCCTCTTTACGCCATGATCGAGAAGCATTTGAATGGCCAGATCATCCTCGACAGCGCCTATCTTGAATTTTTTCAAATCATCGACATGGTAAATGTCGACGTTCCTATCCGTCTTTGCCAGCATCACATACCAGCTGGATCCGATCGGCCCTGCCCACTTGAAGAGATGCTCTCTTTCCGGGATCCGGCCGACAGTAAATAGTACCGTATTTTTTTCTGTCAGAGTTTTCGTATATCCGTCCGTCCAGGGCAAAACCTGAATGACGCTCTTGTTAATATCTTCGCCCATTCTCTGCCAAACCAGCTCGAGCAGATCTACCGAGATGCCTCGCAGATCGCCGTCCACCTGGAAGTTAAAGGGTGGAAACTGCTCGGTTATATAGGTCAGGTCCTTCGCAGAAACGGCCTGATCAGAGGCCATGCAGGGGGATACGGTTGTCAAGGCAATTACAAAAATAAACGACAGAATGCATTCTGGTATGGCAAATCCTCTCATGAGTCTCCGTCCTTTTTGCGAAAATTGTCGCAATTGACTATTGATTATAAATCCAATGCTTAATTAATGTTTGGTAGGAAAAGAAGGGGCCTCCCAGCATGCGGATTTTATCACGATCCTCTACATCAGGCCCGACTAAGAGATTTCAGCTTCAAAGGCGGGGACGCGATCTGGATGTGAATCAAGATTAGATCTTCATCCTCCGCAAGACAAGCAGCAGGGCGAGAACTGCCGCCATTGCCCCTGGGGCAGGAGTTCCCTTCGCCTGAGGCTTGGCTGGGGTTTCGGCTGCGGTCTGAGTTGCATCAGCCTGAGGCTTTGCAGATATTTCGGCGGCGGTCTGATTGCCACCTTCGGGCTCAATTGCCACATCGCTCTCTGGCCCTATCACATTAATGAAGGCGGTCATCTTGCCGGAGGGAGCGCCCGCGGCTGCCACATCCACCACAAAGGAGTAGTTGCCCGGAGCCACACCTTCTGCCCTGGTGGTGCAGTTGTATTGGGTTACGCCTTGCGGAAAGACGTTTTTGATCTTCTTAGGGCAGTAAATAGTCAGTCCTTCGTTCGAGTTATTGAAGACCAGTTGCACATAGGCTCTCTCGCTGCCCAGACCCTTGACCGAGGCGGTGAAGTTGGCCTCGCTATTGGGGGACATCTCAATAGGCGTGACATCGATCACCTTGAACCAGAAGGAGGCACCCGCCTGGCCTGCAAGGAGCAAAAGGACAGCGATCAGGAGAAGAGAGATGTGAGTTTTCATGAGCATCGGATTGTCTGGAAGATTATAAAGAGATTTCGAGTCATCGGCAACAGGGGCTGGCGACACAAGCTGGCTATTTCCGGAATAATCTGGTTACCTCTGATAAAAACATGCAGCGATTTAATCTTCGGATAGTCGTTAGATCCCCTTATTGAGAAATGCCAGCGGACAAGAATCATTCGGATTTAGAATGTCTGCAGATTTTTAAAAAAATAATCGGAAGTAAGTCGCTTATCCCGTACTCCACACTCCATCCTTTTTCAGCCACCCATCCATGTCCGCCGCCGCGG
>CAWJQJ010000019.1:0-30449 GCA_963844955.1 Methanotrichaceae archaeon
GCGGGACATATCTGCTCGGTTTCCAGGTCATCGGAGGATATGAAATGATCACCATCAGCCGCGAGATTCCCATCAGAGTAGACCAGGCGCCGGTGAGCCTCGCCCGTGCCGAGACGGCGGCGTCCACCTTCAATCTGAATGTAGCCAATCCCAGGGAGAACACCATCAACGCGGTCACCATTGTGCCCTCGGCCAGGGGAATTGTCTTCTCGCCCGATGAGTATTATATCGGCACCATGGACCCGGACGAGGTCTTCACCATCAGCTTTGGCATACAGTCGGATGATGCGGCAAAAAAGCTCACCGGCCCGGCCAACCTCAGCTTTACAGCCCGCTTCAAGAACGGAGATAACTGGCATACCTCGGCAGCCTACATCAGCAGCTATTCCCCGCCCCAGGATGGCAGCGAACAGAGCAGCTTTCTTCTTCCAGGCGGCGTTGCAGCTTCGGCGGTCCTGATCGCAGGCGGCTATATGTATCGCAGAAGAATGCTTGGCAATGGAAAAGCGCCTTGAGATGGGGCGACGGATGAATCTTCCTGACGTACTGGAGTTTATTGCCGTGGGCTTTCGGGCCGACCGCTTCAAGACGCTCATGTCGTCTCTGGGCATCATCATCGGCGTCATGGCCATCGTGGTCATGCTCTCTGTAGGCGAGGGCCTTTACAATGGGGTATCCTCTCAGTTTTCCGCCCTCGATCTGGATATGATTCGAGTGATGCCGGGAAGCGCCCACTTTGGCGGTCCGGGAGGCGACCAGGCAAGCCGAAATGCGGCGGAACCGGCCAAATTCACCGAGAAGGACACCAAGGTTCTGGAGAACGTGGTGGGTGTGAAGAATGTGGCCCCCCACACATCTTCCAATGTGGTGATCGCCTTTCGCAATACCAATTCCTCCGGCAGCCTTACCGGCGTGGACCCGGACAAGGAGGAGGACCTCAAGGGCGATATCGTCCAGGGCAGGTTTCTCAGTGGCTCCGATTATAAGTCAATAGTCATAGGAAACGGCGTCTCCCAGGAGCTCTTCCGCATGAAGGTCATGCCGGGAAACAAGATTCGCCTCTACCATAAAGATCGGTACATGGACTTCAAGGTGGTAGGCGTGCTCAAAGAAGCAGAGCAGACCTCCTTTGGCGGCCCTGGCAGCAATGAGAACAACCAGATGTACATCACTCATAAAGCCATGGAGGAGCTGATGGGCGAGGAGAATTACTACTACGGCTCTTTCCAGGTGACCGTTTATGATCCGGAGCAGGTGGACAGCATAATTGAGAGGATCAAGAACGATCTGAAGCGATATCACAAGGACGAGGCCTACGATGCCACCACGGCGCGGGATATGCTCGCCACTCTCATGAGCGTTCTTTCCATGATCAAGTATGCTCTGGCAGGCATCGGCGCCATCTCTCTTCTGGTGGGTGGAATAGGCATTGCCAATGTCATGATGCTAACGGTAAAAGAGAGGATTCGGGAGATCGGAGTCATGAAAGCCCTGGGTGCTACCACAAGGGACATTCGCATGCAGTACCTGCTGGAAGCGGGAGTGCTGGGGGTGGTGTCCAGTGTCATCGGCATTGTCCTGGGGGTGACGGTCTCCTATCTCATCGGATCGGTAGCGTCTCTCCCCGCCGCCACAACCGCCCAGTCCATTCTTCTGGGGCTGCTCTTCGGGGCGGTCACCACCACCATCGCCGGGGTCTATCCGGCCAACCGGGCAGCTAAGCTTGATCCCATTGAGGCTCTGCGGGCGGAATGAGGCAGAGGGGACGACTGCAATGAGACCTGGGTGGGATGGCAGCATTGTTAAGCCGGCGCAAGACTTGGCTTTTCTCCTCAAAACAGTTGATCAACACTACAAAGATACAATGCCGGGAGAGGTACTCGGCCAGGCAGTAAACGGCGTCTGGTTCGTGGTCAATGCCACGGATTTCGCGCCCCCGGTCGAATGAATTGAAATACTTAATCTTTTTTATATCCTTGCGAGGTTCTGGCCAGGTCGCCGGCATACTTCAGATAGCTACAGGCCGGGCTGCCCACAGGAATGATATTGCCGCGCACGTTGCCTTCTACGATCTCCAGCTCGGCCAGGGAAGGCGCCGACATTCTGGGAAGGGTGGTGCTGCCCGGGCAGATGAGGAGGCGCTTGCCCTTCTCGATGAGGGGGCGGTGAATATGCCCGAAGACCAGAACCTGCACATCCATCTCCCGGGCCATCATCTGTGCGCCCACCAGATCTGAACCGTGCGATGCCATGTGCACCAGGCCGATTGAGACTCCGTCTACCTCGATCACCTTTCTCTCCGGCAGGAGCCTCTTCAGCTCAGCGCAGTCCGAGTTTCCATGCACAGCCTGCAGCCTTCCCAGATTGGCCAGGGCGGCATAACATTTGGCTGAGACGAAATCGCCGGCATGAAGGATTATGTCCGCATCTTTTGCCAGCTTCGCCACCGCCGGCAAAATCCCGTCATCTTGCAGATGAGTATCAGAAAGGGCGATTATTCGAGTCATTTAAACGTGCATCCTTCTCATGCCCGCTTCCACGATGCCCAGGAACTCTGCGCCCACAGCCACCACGCTGTTGGTGAACACGGAGGCGTTGATCTCGAATATAGGATAGCGGAATTTGGTAAAATCCGACATCAGCCAGGTGGTGGAACTGGTATCTCCGCAAAAAAGATCTGCATACTCTGGCTTTACCGGAATTACAGCTATGTCCTTCTCCCGCCCGTGCTTCCTGAGCATCAGGACCTGTCGCGAGGAGGGATTGGCCGTTATGGGCATCACATCGGCACCCTTGTTAAGAGCGGTAACGGTGCCCTCCAAAGCCTCGTAGGTATTGCCAATTCCGGTTATGGGAAGGTAAACGTCGCCGATCTGAAAGCTTGGTGTATTAAAATCCCTCTCCCAGTAGCTGATCTTGTTTAAATGGGTAAACCTCATCTCAAAAGCTCGGGCCACCAGGCCTGATCTTCCCACTCCGCCTATGATGTATCTGCCGCTGCGGGGCAAAAGCCGGCTAAACCAGTTCTCCAGATGCCCGGGATCCATATCGGTGATGAGGCGGGCGTTCTGTTCGAAGTCCTTTATTGTGGTGCGGTACTCGGGACATGCTGGATCGCAGATCCCTTTGAGCCGGGACTGAACATCGGCGAAGAGGGCATTTAAAAAGGCCAGTACCTGCAGCTCAAACTCCGTGCCCATGGGTGAGAGCCTGGATCTGGTGTCCTTGTCCGTCGATTGCTTTGTCCTGGCCTCGAATACCAGAACCGAGCCCTTCTCATACTCGCTCACCATCCTGCAGGCAGTACCGTTCTTGTTGGCGGTTATCAGCTTGATCTCGCCGCCTAGGGTGATGATGTCATCAATATATTTGTTGACGGCCCCTGTCTCCCCTGAGCCTGATATGGCAATGCCCAGGTTCTTGCCCTTGCGGTAGTGCCTTTGTACCGGATCTTCCAGGGTGAAAGGAAATACGTTCTCAAAGTGGTTCTGGATGAGCTGCAAGAAGCTGTAGAGAGCGAGAGCGGACCGGCCTGCCGCCAGGCCGTAGACGAACTTGTTGTCCGGCGGCGGGCTTAGAAACTCGGTCATGGAGTCGGAAAAGGCAGCAACGCTTGCCATATCCAGATCCAGCAGCTTCTCTAAAAAGCCGCACTGTAGCAGCGTGGCCTCTTGGAAGGTCTTAATAAGGCCTGACATACAGGCATTTACACTAGAACCCACCAAGATAAGCTTTTCTTTTTAGCTTATGATCTCATGCAGCAGGTCTCTCTCATTGGCCGACTTGATCTCCTTGGCTATGCGCCTGCCGTTAGAGAGGCCCGGCTGCACAAGATCCGAATAGGGCGAGCCGCTGACGTAGAGATTGGTGCCCGCGACGATTCTGGCCGAGACCTCGAAGACCTTGAACTCCAGCTCGTCGGTGACGATCGTCTCCAGGCTGAAGGCTCCGATCATCCCGCCGAAGAGTTCCAGGCTGGTTTCCACGACCCTCTCCCCCAGCTCAAAGGCGCGGGGCAGGAGCGACTCGCGCAGCACGAGCGGCAGGTTTCCCGTGACCACGAAGCTGGGGTAGATGCCGGCCTCGGCCAGCTCTTTCATGCTTCCGATGCGAAAGATCTCATCGGCGTTGGACTCTACACGCCTATCGATGCCCAGCATCTCCAGTGAACCCCTGGAAAGAAGGTATCCGTCCTGTTTTATGGGCGAATAGAAGAAGTGAATGTAGTATCTTGTGCCCAGGATGAACTCCTGGATGGTGTACTTCTCCTCACCGCTCATCTTGGATTGCAGCTCATCTTTGGTCTTGGCAATGAAAAACCCCCGCCCGCCTTTGGCGCCATGATATTTTACAATCACCGGCCGATCGATATCATCCGCCTTTTCAAATCGCATGGGCACGTTGACTCCGGCCTTGAGCATCCATTCTCGCTCCATCTCCCGGTCGCTCTCCCAGGCCAGCACGCGGCGGTTTCCAAAGGTAGGCACCGCAAGCGACTCGAATTTCTCTATGCCCAAATACTCTACCAATGAGCCATGCGGAATTATGATTACGTTCTCGGCTGCAAGGTCCCCGGCATAATCCAATAGGGCCTTATAGCTCTCTACCGAGAAGAACTTGTCCGGCCTGGCCTGGGGAAATGCATCGTAAAAGCGGGGAGGCTGACCGATACATATGCCGATGGTCTTGAAGCCCTCCTGGCGCGCACCGTGAAAAATTTGCAGGCTGCTGTGCGAGCAGATGGTAGCTATGGTTAGATTCTTCTTATCATATCCCTTCAAAATCTCCTGAATATCTTCTTTGGAAATCATGGTGATAACCCTTGAATTATGACCTATGAAACCACAGGGTTGGCATGAAAGTAGATAAGCCCTTCGGAAAAAGTGCCGATTAGCTTAAATTAAAAACAGGGAGATAAGGATTCATGATGGCATCCAGAACAAGGGAGACGAACGAGACTTGCATAGAAGTTTTTCTGAAGACCGATGGCGCAGGCATCATAAAGGTAGATACGGGAATACCGCTGCTCGATGAGATACTCAGGTCAATGGCTCAGGCGGGAGAATTTGATCTGACCGTCACGGCCAGGGGCGATCTGCAAACAGGAGATCACCATACCGCGGAAGATACGGCCATCACCCTGGGCAGCACTCTGGGCGAGGCAGTAAAGAGCGGCATAGGAAGCTCAATAGTTCCATCGGGCCAGGCGGTGGCCATGGCGGCGGTTCGCTTCGGGGAGACTGGCTATCAGGGCGATTTCGAGCTTCAGTCTGCGGCAATGGCCGGCATGAGCCTGGAGAATCTGCCCCACTTTCTGCGCGCCCTGGCCTACAGCGGCCGGTTCAACCTGGCCATTTGCGCCAAAGGTGGCGATGATAGAAGCAAGATCGGGGCCATGAGCCTGGCTCTGGGAAGGGCGATAAAAAAAGCGGCACGTGATGAACAGATATAAATAATAATTAAAGTCTGCGCCTGGTGTGGGCAACTGCCGCCAGGGCGGCGAGCGCAGCCACAAAACCCAGAGCATGGCTCTCTGGGGTCCCCTCATGGCTGTCTGTAACGGTGATTGTGGCGTTGGTGATGGTCTCGGGCTTAAAGCCGCTTGTGCCTGTCACATTTAGATGAATTGTATCGTTCACCGTGCTTTTCCTGTCAACTGAAAAGGTGAGATTGGCAGCATTGCAGCCTGCGGGCAGGAGAATGGCTATCCGTCCCTGCTCCTCGTCCACCTGCCAGGAGGGTTTGCACTCACCAAAGATGCCTGCAGCCTTTGTCCTGACGGCGTCATACGTGAGGTTAATCCTCTTCTCGCCTCCAGACTTGGGTGCTTGCAGAGGAACGGACACCTCTTCTCCGGCAGTTGCCTGGGCAGAGCCCAGATACACGCCGCGCATCTCTGGGGCAGTAACATTGAAGAATTCTCCGAAGGCTTGAATGGCATTGACGGCATTTTCCACCCTCACCCGCAGTTCATAGCGGCCTGGCTTTGCCCCTACCACAATCGCATGGGGCTCTAAAGCCTCTAAAGTGCCCTCCAGCGTATGATTGATTTGGCTCGGAATCAGTCTGCCATCGACAACATCGATAAACTGCAGAATGCTCTTGCCCGGCTCAATCTTGATGAACTGATCTTTAGCGGTGCTGTTGGCCAGCATGGAGCCATAATCAAGCGAATTATTCAGTTTGCTATATTCGCCGCGGGAGATGTATAATATTGACCCGCTTTTAAATATCGCTGCAATTCTTCCTTCTGCATCGAATATCACGCTAACCTGCTCGGGAGATGAAGATGAGTTCAGATAAAGTAATCCCGGTACAGGGCCGCCAGCATCCAGGAGCAGGCTTTTGTCATCGCTTAGCTGCATGGTAGTAGCATTCCATTTCCAGGCATAGCCCCACAAGTCGACCGAGCCCTGTCCTATCTGGGAGATATCTCTGGAGAAGACAGTTCTGTTGCTCGAATCCAGGATATTTACCATGACCTGACGTATCTCAGCCGCCTGGACGATAATGCTGAAGTTTGCGGATGCAAGTGATGATACATTATCCTGGGCATCGATGAGAGGAGGTTCCGGCGGGGGAACGACATAAATCGAGTGATAGAGATAGTAGCGAAGCGTATCATTGTCTGCAACGTGGATGTACATGCCCGGTCCGATGCTGAAATCGGAGTTGCTGTTGAGGATGATGCCGTCCGGGTTGACCATTACCATCCCCTCAGGCGCAACGCGGACGATCTCCAATTCGCCAAAACCGGTTCCATCCTCAACTGGAAAGGTGTTTTCGGAGATCTGGAAGATGGCATCCAGGTAGGCAAAACCGGATGTGGTGTTGTTAAAGACACTGCCGAAGCGCATCATTACAATGGGCATGTCTTTGAGGTTCTCCAGGTCCTTTTCGTAAATATATGTTGTAGGGGGTTTGACCACTGAGCTGTCTACCATGCTTCCTTCTTTAAAAAGCTGGAGGAACAGGCTGTCATTGCCCACATCTCTGATCCGCATCTCATAGCCTTCTTCTAAGGAATAATTTCCGGCCAGGATGATGCCCTGCAGCTCCGTGTCCAGCAGGACCCGGCCCAGGTACTCCTGCTCTATAAGGTTCTTGGATGACTTATTGCCTTGCAGGCTTGAATCGTATCCAACAAACCATGGGGAACCAAGGAAGCTTATGATAAAATAGTCTCCCCAGGGTTTATATTCAAATTCTTTAGGCTGTACCAAGCAGGTATATTGAAGGCCTTTCTGGATGAAAGTCTTATTTTCCTCATAAACTATGTAATTCGTGGGTGGCTCCAGCAGCCTGTCCTTGACGGAATAAAATACAAGGGTCTCGTTACCCAGGGATTGCTCCGCATCGAAGAAAAATCCGCTGTAGTTCAGGGAATTCCATCTGGCAATGGCAGGTGAACTATAGTCGCCCAAGCGCACGGTAACAGATGGATCGGAGCCAAATACCGGCCCGCGTATTTCGTGGACGCCGTAATCGAAGATGGCTCCAACCGGATAATAGATGAGATCGGGCTGGTCAAGGACGACAAGTTTCAAATTATGGGTAAGAGGTACCTCAGAGTCTCTGTTAAGAGAAATAGATATATTGCTCTGAAACTCAATGTTCTCTTCAGAATAAGAATTCAGCTTCATGTTTCCAATCAGGGCACCCTCAAAGAGCCTGAGGTCAGGGGCATCGCTTATCTGAAATATGCCGTCCACCTCAGCCGTGCCCTCCACCCCGCTTTGAATGGCATCGGTCAGATGAACCAGAATCACAGGGAGATCATTTATCTCGTAGACAAATGTATCGCCAATGCTGACTACTGATGCATAGACAATTTCTCCATTTTTCAGGAGAACGAACTTGGTGGTGCCCTCCTTCTCAGAGACCTCGGCAGCCACCAGAACATAGCCCCGCTGCAGAGCAAGAGGTTTATTGTAGCTCAATGTCTGGGTGCGATCTTCATCGATCAGCACCCTTCTCAGCTCTCCTTTGCCCAGAGAACTGACCCTATCTGTAAATTGGCTATCAGGATAGCCGGCCAGATAGGGCTTGCCCAAAATCCCGATCTCCTGGAAGCTGCCCCATGGCATATATTCGAACTCTGAGGTCCAGGTCTTTGAGGAGTAAGTGATATGGCCCTCTTCGACCGTCCTTCCCTGCACATCAACTTTCAGCTCCTCGCTGCCCCGGTCCTCGTCCGGGTCGTAGTAGAACCAGCCGAAGTCATCCGCCCGCCAGACGCCATCTCCGTCGCTGAAATGGCCGCGCACATAGGCCGCTTCCACAGCATCCTGAGCAAAGGCTCCTGCTGCCAGACAGAGCACTGAAAAAAGCACAGCCACTGCCGCCATGAACCAGATCGTGCCGATCTTCATCTACCTCTTGTGAATCATTCCTGGATAAGCTGTATATCCTATGGCGGATCTACATGCAGAGCGGAGTTAAATGTCATCTATTAAACACGTTGCGATATACGGCAAAGGAGGTATCGGCAAGTCGTGCACTGCCTCAAACATAGCCGCTGCCTGTGCCGAAAAAGGCCACAGGGTTCTGGTGGTAGGCTGCGATCCCAAGAGCGACTCAAGCATAACGCTGGTTGGCAGAAGGATTCCGACCATGATGGACCTCATCTTAGCCGGGGGAGAGATCAAAGAGAAGGATGTCGTCTTTCAGGGATACAGGGGCGTGCGGTGCATTGAGGTAGGCGGCCCGGAGCCGGGCGTGGGCTGCGCCGGGCGGGGGATAATCGTCGCCATCGATTTTTTGCGCAAGGTCTCCAAGGCCATGGATGATGTGGACCTGGTGCTTTACGATGTGCCGGGAGACATCGTCTGCGGCGGATTTTCCGCGCCCATCCGCAAGGGTCTGGTGAGCCAAGCCTACATCATAACCTCGGGAGAGTATATGCCCCTTTATGCCGCGAACAACATCAGCAAGGGCCTGCGCCGCCTGAAGACTCCACTGGCAGGAGTGATCTGCAACTCGCGTGAGGCTGCGGCCGGAAGGGAGAAGGAGATTGCCACGAAGTTTGCCGAGGAGCTGAATAGCCGCCTGGTGGCCTTTATTCCCAAGGACCCTCTGGTGCAGCAGTGCGAGAGGAGAGCGGTGACGGTCATCGAGGGCGCACCTGACTCCGCGATCGCAGACGTCTACCGGGCCCTGGCCCGGGAGGTAATGGCGGGAGCCGAGCCGCGGGAGCCCCAGCCCCTCAGCGATGAG
This sequence comes from Methanotrichaceae archaeon, assembly GCA_963844955.1. Classification (GTDB taxonomy): domain Archaea; phylum Halobacteriota; class Methanosarcinia; order Methanotrichales; family Methanotrichaceae; genus Methanothrix. Next base: position 9,217 of record CAWJQJ010000019.1, read on the forward strand.
AGACTGAGAGAGCTCTCCATGGAATGATGAGGGGTGGATGCGATAAAATGGCAGCCGACACTCCCCGCATTCTGATAGCTGGAGACAGAAGCTCCAGCGGCAAGACCACCATTGTGGCCGGCCTGCTCTCCGCCCTGCGGGGGCGCGGCCTGGCAGTGCAGCCCTTCAAGGTGGCCATGGACTACATCGATCCCAGCTACCACACCTGGATCACCGGAAGGAGCTGCCGCAATCTGGACGGCCACCTCATGACCGAGGCCGCAGTGCAGGAGATCTACGCCCATGCCGTCGGAGATGCAGCCGGCAAGGCCGACATAGCTGTAATCGAGGGCGTGCGCGGCCTTTACGAGGGATACGACGGCGACCTGGGCAGCACGGCGCAGATTGCCAAGCTTCTCCGGACCCCCGTAATCTTCGTGGTCGATGCCAGGAGCATCACACGAAGCTGCGCTGCCCTGGTGAAGGGCTACATGGACTTCGATCCCCGGTTGGCGTTCAAGGGAGTCATTCTCAACAAGGTGGGATCGGAGAGGCATGCCCAAAAAGCGATTGCTGAGATAGAGCGCTACGCGGGAGTGGAGGTGGTGGGCGTTATCCGCCGAAATGAGGAGATGCACCTGGCCATGCGCCACCTGGGCCTGGTGCCCGTGCTGGAGGGGCGGGCCCGGCACGAGGGCTTCGCGAAGCGGGTGGACAGGATCCGCCAGATCGTGGAGGAGGGCCTGAACCTGGACCGCATCATGGAAATCGCACGCGAGGCGAAGCCACTGCCGGAGGTGCAGCCGGACCTCTACCGGCAAAATGCCCTGGGCAAGGGCCTACGTATCGGCGTGGCCAGGGATGAGGCCTTCAACTTCTACTACCGGGACAACCTGGAGATGATGGAGCTGGCCGGGGCAAAGGTCGTGCCATTCAGCCCGGTGCATGACGCTGCGCTGCCGGATGTGGACGGGATCTACATCGGGGGAGGCTATCCGGAGCTGTACGCCCGGGAGCTGTCCGAGAATGCAGGGATGCGGCATAGCCTTGAGAAGGCGCACGAGAGAGACCTGCCATTCTACGCCGAGTGCGGGGGGCTGATGTACCTGGCGCGGGAGATCGAGTGGGACGGCGAGCGACAGGAGATGGTGGGGCTGGTGCCTGGCAAAGCCAGGCGGGGCAGCAGGCGCATCGTCAGCTATGTGCACGGCCAAATAACCCAGGACTGCGCGTTAGGAAAGGCGGGCACGGCAATCATGGGCCACGAGTTTCACCACTCAGAGATGGTGATGGATGAGGGCGTGAAGTACGCCATCCGCCTGGAGCGGGGCACGGGAATTAAGGACGGCTGGGACGGCATGTGCCAGGGAAATATGGTAGCCAGCTACACCCACATCCACAGCGCCTCTTTCCGGGGATTTCCTGAGCAGTTCATCAGGGCGTGCAGGAGAAGGAAGGGCTAGTTTCGAGGCAGTCGGCAGCGTCCTCCTGCGTCGGTCTCGCCTATCTGTTCGAACCTCACCTGATCTTCATCAGCCGCTCGTTCACCGCGTCTGCGTCGAAGTGCTCAGGATCGTATCCTTCCTCCAGCCAGTTCAGCATGTCCTCGTGGTCCGGGTGCTTTGGGTTCCTGAAAGCCTTCAGGACATGGCTGTATCCGCCGGTTCCGCCGCAGTCCTCCGGAGGGGCAGAGCGCTTGCCCTTCAGGCAGACCGGTGCCTTCAGCTCATCGAGGGGCCGGAAGATCTTCTCTACCAGGATGGTGTGATACCAGGAATCTCCAAAGTCGTACTCATAAGTGAATTTGAACTTCTCTCCAGGGATGACTCTATTGAGCTTGACCTTCTTCTCGTCCTTGAAATCGTCGCCCAGCATATCCGCTTCTCTGGAGATGACGCTGTATCTCTCGCCCTCTATCGTGAACATATGCAGATGGTAGTCTTGCCAGCCCATGACCTCTTGCAGAATCTTGTGAAGCTTGAACAGAGAGATGTCTCCACGTACCTGAATTCTCCGCCAGATGAGCGGCCTTATTTCATCAAGGGTCACTTTTAGCTGGTAGACGGATTCGGGCTCAGACGGAACTGAAGAGTCCTTTGCTTTTTTTGCCATATTTCACGATTAAGGATGCTCTCATCATTTCATCTTTGCTGCCCAATCAGAGGGCTCGACCATCAGCTTTCCGCCTTGGTGCCTGCAAATCCAAAGATACAAATAACGATAGAGCTAAATAAATTGCATCCTATCTATAGAGCTGGTGATTTGTTATGGTAAAGATGTCAGCAGAAGTTAAAGAGACCCTGGAGAAGCAAAAGCCCATACCCATTGCCACAGCCAGCAAGTCGGGAGTCCCCAATGTGGTCTATGTAGGGCTGATGAAGATCATAGACGATGAGACAATCATGCTCGCGGACAATTTCTTCAACAAAACCGCCCAGAACCTGGCCGAGAATCCCAGGATCTCCATCCTCTGCTACAACGGAGAGACCAAGAAGTCCTTCCAGATCAAGGGCAATGTGGCTGTCAGCAAAGAAGGGCCGGACTTCGAGACCATGCGGGCCTGGGTGCACGGCATCAACAACAAGCTTCCGGCCAAGAGCTGTGCGACGGTCAAGATCACTGAGATCTACAACGCCATGTGGGGACCGGAGGCGGGAAAGCAGATAGCTTAGATGATAAAAGAGACGCTCTGCAAGTCAATGCTAAGATAGACGGTGCAGAGAATGCATTTATTTTTTTGGCACTTCGCTGTTTGTTTATATCAGCTTACCATTCCAGAAAAAAGGAAATGGGGCGCCCAAGATTTGCGCGGCGCCTGAGTTCATATTCAAGTTTTACACGCAGGGGAGCCAATCAACGCTGATGGCACCGCAGGTGGAGTTGCCCCAGAGCTGGATGAACTTCTCGATGGAGAAGACGCCAGTCAGGTCTTCAACGCTGCGGCCGTACTCGGCATGGCGGCCTTTCAACTGCGGGTCCGCGGTTGGGTCCCTGGAGATCCAGCCGATGTGGGCAACACCGATGACGTTGCTGTTCAAATTGGCCTCCAGTACGCCTGTGCAGCACGGTGGTGTCAGATTGGTTGTTGTACCCGCGGGTCTTGACCTCGGTGGTCTTCTGCAGGTGCTCGGCATGAGTGTACATCTCAGTCAGCACAGCTCCGATCTTGTAGTTCTGCACGCAGAGCTTATCCACCCATTTCTGATCGTAAGTGCCGGTCTGGTAGGAGACGGGCATGTACTCCAGCTCCTGCTCCGAGGTGAAGTTGATGTAGTCCATGGGATTTGATCCGGTCGGCCAGGGACAATTCAAGTCGGCGGGCTGCCTCTCCGCTTCAAGCTCAATTCTCGAAGTGATCACATTTCCCGAGCCGGACTGCTTCTCAACCAGCTTCTGTCCGTTAAAGCCGCTTTGTGTGGAGATGACCATCTCCAGGCTTCGGTACCCCACTCCTTTTACAGACGATTTCTCGTACATGTAATTGGCAGCGCCTGCCATGCTCACCAGAGTCATGGCTATAACCGCTAAAACGATCAAGTCTCTCTTCAATCCACACTACCTCCTCTGGCCTGGGCGCCTTCCTGCTGCGGCGACTGGATCATCTGGCCGCTTCATATCTAATGCAAAGCCAACGATCCCATTCTAGCCAGGCCTTCACTCTCCTTGAAACCCTTGCACCCGGGTACCTGGTTCTCTGGAGTCTATTTTAAGGTTTTGGCCGCTATAGATCCCCCTTCCGGAAAATATTCTCCCCCACCACAGTCACCCTCTCCGGCATGCCCCCAAACCTCGCCCGCCAGATCAGATCCCCTATCTCCTCCTTCATCACCCTGGCAATGCCGATGATGGATGTGGTGGGCCGGGCATTCACATCCACCACCCGGGGCCTCTCCCCCACCACAAAGTCGATTCCAGCATACCCGCGCAGCCCCAGGGCCTCTGCCGCCTTCTCTGCCGCCTGCCAGATCTCCCCGGCACGGGGCGTCCTGTAGGGCACCTGGCTTCCCTGGTAGCTCATGCCCTCACCCTGAAAGTCGATGAGCTGGCGGTTGATGGTAAGCGGCAAAAAGCCCTCATCTCCCACAATGAAGCTGGCGGAGAGGTGCAGGCCTTCGTGGTAGCGAGTGATGATCTCCTCCGGGCCGGCCTTTGCAAAAGAGGTGATCCTCACTCCCTCCGAGCCACAGCCCATGCGCGGCTTTACCACGTAGCGCAGGCAGCCCTTCTCAACGGGATCGGGCCTATCCACGATCTCAACTACATGCACTCCAGCCCGCGCCAGGACCCGGGTGCAGAGCAGCTTGTCAGCACATAGCCGCGCCGCGCCGGGAGGACTGCCCAGATTCACAGTGCTTCTCTCCAGGACCTCCAGAAGATGCGGCTGCAGGCCGTCCGGAGCAATCAAGAGGCCTGCCCCTGCCCCGGACGAGGCCAGGACGCCTTCAAAATCCGCTCTGCCGTTTATGAGAATGCGTTGGCCGCCGCCCACCGTCGCGCCCCCCGTAGGATAGAGCACCTCATGCCCGGCTCTCTGGAAGCTCTTCGCCAGGGTGGCCAGCATGGCCCGGCCCTCCAGCTCATGCGTACCGCCCAGGCCAAGGGCCGAGGCATACTCTGCAACAAGGATCTTCATGGAAAATCAAGCCCTACTACGGGACAGACAATACTTAAATCCTGAGCTTTTCCATGGATTGATCAAAGGAATGATGCCAGGCTCAGTGCCTGCTTGAGCAGCACATCGGCAATAATGGCCGCAAAGAGCACGGCCCGGTAGTTGGCGGACTGGTAGAACAGCTCTTCGCCCCTCTTTGCGGTGGGATGGCGCACGAAGTCCAGGTTTTGCAGGAGGAGCCAGACGCCAGCGGCTGCGGCGGCAAGCAGATAGAGCCATCCCAGGCCCGCAGAAAGGCCCAGGGCTATGGAGAGAATGACGCCCGCAAGCCAGAAGCCGGCCACCATCTTCGCCGTTGCGGGAATGCCGTAGGTGGCGGGCGTGGTGGGAATGCCTTTCTGCTTATCGCCGGCCACGTCCCGGCTGGCATCGCAGTTGGTGAAGCCGAAGTCGGTAATACCGATCATGGCTGCCAAAATCAGGGCGGCGGGATGCAGGCTAAGGCCCGCTTTTAGCAGCCCTGCCGGTTCCATGGCCAGCCAGACTCCCAGGGGCACGAGGCCAAAGGACAGCCCCACAAAGACCCAGGAAAAGGGCGTATTCCTCTTGGCCCAGGCGGAGTAGATGGTGATGAGCAGAGTGGCAACCAGGAGGACGGCAAAGCTCTCAGGGTTGAGGTAAAGGGCAACGGCGGCGGCCACAAGAAATAAAAAGAGAGACCAGAGCTGCGCTTCCCGCTTGCCCAGCATGGCCGAGGGCAGGGGACGATCAGGCATGGCGATCCTGTCCACGTCGATGTCGCAGCAGTCGTTGTAGACATAGGAGCTTGTGATGGCGCAGTAGGCTCCGAGTGAGGCAATGAGAAAAGGCATCAGCGGCGGCAAAGCCCCCTCTACAGCATAGACGGCCAAGAGCGCGGAGGCGGCGGGCATGGCCAGATCCATAGGGGCCAGGGGCGGGCGCAGCAGCTCGATATGCGCCCTAAATCGGGACAGGAAGCTCGAATGCATGGGCAAAATAGCTCCGGAAATGCTCATATGAGGCCCGAGAAGAGCTGCAGATGCTCCTCCGGCTTTGTGATAAACTCCAGAAGGCCTATCTCCTTAAGCAGAGGATACATCTCCCGGCCTTTGGCCAGGCCGAATCTGCGAAGTATTGGGCTGCCCGGCGCATCCAGTCTGCGCAGCTCTCCCGCCTCAGGACATCGATCGTTCTTTATCCAGCCCTCTTTTGTGAAAAAGTAAGCTCCTCCTGCCCTCTCCTCGTAAGGGCCGTAAAGAGATTCAAAGTTCCGGGAAACGAAGTTGGCCATCTTGAGGGTCTTATTGGAGCGGTTGATGGTGATGTGACCGTAGCCGGGCGGCACAATGACCTTGTCTCCGGCAGAGGCGGTCACGGCCACAACGTCGCTGAGATCCTGGCTCTGTAGCAGGTAGAGTGCTTCTCCCTCCAGGACCTCATAAAGCTCCGGATAGGTTACGCTGCTGCCGGGAACAATAGGATGGTAATGGCCGGCCGTCTTGATGTATTCGCGACCGAGCATATGTGGCGGAATAATAGTGATATCGTAGCGAAGTTCCTGCGAGAGGAGCTTATCTTTATCCGCCCGGCTGAGGAAAAGGTCGCGATACATGTAATAAAGCTCAAAGTCTTCTGCCCCGGCAAGCCAGCTTCTATCAAAGATCACTTCTCGCATATCGAAAAGCCGGCGAATATCGGGCGCCATTGCTTTGCCGCCAAACTCCAGTTGCATCTTCTCTGCCACCAAAATATTATGAGTATCTCTGAGATTAAATACGATCGCATTCCGGCTTTTCCAGGGCGCGTCCCGTGAGGCAAAAAGCACAGCTATTCGCATCTATTCGATGGCATCCATACCATTCGCGACAGATCAGCCCGGATCTCTTCAGCGCCCGGCTCTAGCAGGCCTGCGGACTGGTGATGGTGAAGTACTCCGTGAGCACCTTTCTGTAATCCACGATCACATCCACCTTCCAGGTTCCAGGCAGGCGGGCGACATCAGTACCCTTGATCTTGAGACAGCTCCAGACAGGCGCGGCCCACATTCCCGTGAATCCGTCGATGGGCGGTATGGTGCTGAAGGAACGGGCATATGTCCTGCCCTCCGGCCAGTACCATCTCCACTCCACGCTGTGCACCTTGGCGTCCCGCCAGATCAGCAGCCAGGAAGCAGCTTGCTCGTTATCGGTGGTGAATGTATAAGTCCTGTAAAGCGGCATGCCGTTTTGGCTGATCTCTCTGGCCATGGTATGCTCGGAAAGCGGAAAAAACATCGGATGGGATGCCTGCCCAACCCCGCTCATGAGCAATAAGGCCAGAACAAGTAAAGCTAGAATTCTCTCTCTCATGCTACTCACCATTACTGCGAAAGTTTATTGCGACCCCAATAGTATAATAATTAACTGTCCCATAAAAAGATGACGATTGATCAAGCATTATTAGAGAAAGGCAATAGCTCAAATCCTGCGCGGGATTATTCCCCGCCTTGCCGCAATTTCCGCAGGCAGGTCTATGGCCTGCGATATGGAATCGATGACATTGCCGTCACTGCTGGCAACTATTCCTTGCCCCCCGCAGACCTTGAGCTGATGGTCGACATCCCTGGCCGCCCTTGCCTCCCCCGGCAGGCCCAGCTTTCCCATTAGCTCTCTCATCTGCCCGGCCAGCTCGCCGCTGCGGCTCATTTGCCCGTCCAGGAGCACAACCACCCGGGCGGGCCGGGCCCCTGCCAGAAGATCCAGAATCTGGGATAAGGCAGCAGCTGTCGACGGGGAGGATTTGTAACCGGAAAAAAGCCCTCTTGTGTCTCGCAAGAAGCCGTCGTCGCAGAGATAGACGGGAAAGCCACCCAGCAGGCTCTCTACTGTGATGAGAACGTTATATCCATCTACGAAAACGGTCCTGCCGGCCAGAGCGGATAGGCCAACCGCCTTGGCCATCCGGCTCTGCGCGACCTCTCCGGCCACAACCGTCCTGCGCAGCACAAACCTCCTCTCTTCCGGCAGACGGTGGTGATCCGAGACATAGCGAACCGCCGAGTCCGGAGGATAGCCGCGATCTGCCAGATATCTGGCCTCCTCGGCCGCCCGCCTCAGCTCTTCGTCTCTATTTGTGCAGACCGTCTCACTTCCTGGTAGAGATCTCTGCCGTGAGCGTCCACAGCCACGATCATGGGGCCGAACTCTTTTGCCTCAAACTGCCAGAGGGATTCGGCCATGCCCAGCTGTGCCAGGTGCACGCCTATAACCTCAAGCTGCTGGGCGGCTGCCGCGCCGCATCCTCCCGGATAGGCCAGATAGACGGCTCTGTCCCGGAAGGGCTCGCCCGGCAGGCCGCCTTTGCCGATGATGATTCTCACACCCATCCCCAGAATCTCATCCGTATAGCGGGCCAGGCGACCGCTGGTAGTCGGACCGGCGGACAGTACCCGGCCATCCGAAATGAGCGGGCCGCAGTGGTAGAGTGCGGCTCCCTCCAGGGAGACAGGGCATCCTGACCGGCGCATCAGGGCATGGGCCTTGTCGCGAGCGGTAAAGACCGTACCGCTCAGGAATACCACATCACCGGCTGCTAGCTTCAACACATCCTCTTCGGCGAGAGGCGTTCTGAGATGATACTCGCTCATTGCACCCACTCCGTTGCGCTCCGGTTGGCCCAGCACTGAAAGTTTATGGCGACGGGCAGGGAGGCGGTGTGGCAGAAGGCCTTCTCTATCCTTATGCCCAATGCCGTGGTGTCCCCGCCCAGGCCCATGGGGCCGATGCATAGCTCGTTGATCCTCTCCAGGAGCAAAAGCTCCTCCTCGGACGAGCCGGGCATATTGAGCAGAGCCCTTTTGGCCAGGCGCGCCGCCAGGTCGAAGCTGCCGCCAAGGCCAATTCCCAGAAAGAGAGGCGGACAGGCATTGGCGGCGCGCTGCGCCACGCTTTTTATGATGAAATCAAAGGGATCGTCGGCAGGATTGAGCATGCCCACCAGGCTCATGTTCTCAGAGCCGGCTCCTTTGGGAAAGGCGGTGAGAGAGAGAAGGCAGCCATCCACATAATCCAGAATTATGTCGGGCATGCCGGGACCGGTGTTGTCCCCGCTGTTCTCGCGGCTCTGGGGATGGACGGCATTGGGGCGCAGGGGGACGCTTTTAGTGGCGATTCTCACCCCCTCAGCTATGGCTTCGGAGAGGCTGAAGTCCAATTTCAGGTCCCGGCCCATCTGCACATGAAAGATGGCAAGGCCCGTGTCCTGGCAGAGGGGCAGGCCCAGTGAACCGGCGATCCTGACATTCTCCAGCATGAACTGCAGGTGATGCCTGGCCACGGGATTGCTCTCCCGGGCAGCCGCATCTTCGATCCTCTGCAAGACCCAGTCGGGAAGAGAGGTCTCTGCCCTCTGCAAGGCACGCACCGTGGCCTGCACTACCTTCTCTCTCATGCCCTCTGCCCCTTCTTGCCCGGCTCGATCTTGATGGGCCGGGACTGCTCGGGAAGCTTGAGGTTGGTCACCTTGCCCAGAGCCCTCTCCATGGCATCCTTGTGCAGGTCTCCCGAGGTATGGATGCCGCCCGGAGTGCCCCGCACGGCGCGACAGGGATATTGCTGGCAGAAGAGGCCGGTCATGGAAGCAGCCTCGCCCACGCTCTTTCCCACAATGCCCGCCGCGGCATGCCAGGTAGCGCCGCAGGGCGAGCCGCGCCGGACATTTACCCGGCTGATGCGCCCATCCTTCGTCTCCACCTCCAGCTCCGGTTTGCCCAGTTTTTTGGCGAACTCATCGATGACCGGAACGCCGCACTCCTCCAGGGTGCAGCAGATCTCATCCACCTCGATATGAATGCCGTATTTCTCGGCAATCCTCTCCAGCTCGCCGATGGAGCCGGCCCGGCCCATGCCGCCCGGAATTATGGCCGCTTTCACCCCACCCTCGCCCGCCAGGCGCACGATCTCGGGAGTCAGGTCCGGGTGGAAGGTATAGAGGATGAGCAGATCCGCCTGGAAGATCCTGGGATCAAGGTTGAGCTCTCTGACAAACTCCTCCGGGTCCTCGATGAAGCCCGGCAGCACCTGGGGAACCTCGACGGATACCACCTGAAAGTCGGTGTGCTTCGTGATGGTCTCCAGCAGGCGCTCGCCGTACTTGCCGCGTTTAACTACGCCAACCAGCATGAATCAAAAGATGGCGGGAGGTGTTAATAGAGATTTGCTGAGGCGTTCAGGTTCCCGGTGCGAAGTGAAGTGGCCCATCGGAAATTTATCTCAACGAGACAATACATACCTAAAATACTAAGAGGAAACTTAATTACGAATAAAAGTTATTATGGCATCAACCAAGGCAGCAGGTTCTGGGCTCCGGTCCACACACAGTCATTAGCATAATATGGCTATTGGATGTCTGATGGCCTCTGCAAGATTTGAACTCAATGGGGGAAAAATTCTGAAAATACAGGAAGCGAGATCATGAGAAGAATTAGCATTCTCATAATTCTTATAATTATGTTGGCGTCAGTATGCATTGCGGAAGAGAACACTCCTTTGATATCCAGAGCTCAGCTTTTCGGCAATCCGGACCGGATCACTACGCGCATCAGCCCGGATGGCTCAACGATGAGCTTCTTGGCCCCGGTGAAAGGAGTGCTCAACGTCTGGGTTGGCCCGGCGGGCCAGCCGGAAAAAGCAAAGCCAGTGACCAATGACACCTACCGTGGGATACGCAGCTATTACTGGGGGTACACCAATAAGCACATCCTCTACTTGCAGGACAGAAATGGAGACGAGAACTGGAGAATTTACGGCGTCAATCTCAGCAGCGGCAAGATCAAAGATCTCACGCCGTTTGAGGGCGTCCAATCTCAGGTCGAGATGTTCAGTCCCAAGTTTCCTTTGGAGTTCATCATCGGCCTGAACAAGCGCGACCCTGAGTACCACGATTTATTCAAGCTGAACATCGAAACAGGCAATCTGACACTGCTCCAGGAGAATACCAGGTTTTCGGGCTTTGAGGTCGATGATGATTTCAAAATACGGCTGGCAAGCAATACGACCCCTGATGGCGGCACTGAGATATTTAGGCTGAAGGAAGATGGCACTTGGGAGAGCTTCATGAAGATCGATATGGAGGACTCACTCACCACACGCTTTGCCGGGTTCAACAAGACAAACGAGGTTATGTATCTCGCCGATAGCCGTGACAGGAATACCGCCGCCCTTTTTACCCTCGATCTGAAGACGGGGAAGAAGGTCTTTGTGGCCGAAGACTCTAAATCCGATTTCAGCGGTTCCATGAACCACCCCACAGAGAAAAATCTGCAGGCAGTGGCCTTTTACTATGATCGGCTTCGATGGAAGGTCATCGATCCCTCCATCGCAGAAGACATGAAGTATCTCTCCCAAGTGGAGAAAGGAGATATGATCGCTGTGAGCCGAAGCCTTGATGATCAGATCTGGATCTTGGCTTACACCGTGGATGATGGACCGGCTCGCTACTATTACTATGATCGCAGCAAGAAGCAGGCAAAATTTCTCTTCACGGATAGGGAAGAGCTGCAGGACAAGCCCCTATCCAAGATGATTCCGGTCGCCATAAGATCTCGTGACGGCCTGGATCTGTTGAGCTACTACACATTTCCTCTGGGAAGCGATGCCAATGACGACGGCCTGCCTGATCACCCACTTCCCATGGTATTGAACGTACACGGTGGTCCCTGGGGTCGCGACTACTGGGGCCTGGAGCCTATTCATCAATGGCTGGCCAACAGGGGCTACGTGGTCCTTAGCGTCAACTTCCGCGGGTCCACCGGTTTTGGCAAGAACTTCACCAACGCTGGAAATCTGGAATGGGGTAGGAAGATGCATGAAGACCTCATCGATGCAGTTAACTGGTCGATAGAGAAGGGAATAGCAGATCCAGAGAAGGTCGCGATCATGGGCGGCAGCTACGGAGGCTATGCAACTCTAGTAGGTCTGACCTTCACTCCCAGGGTTTTTGCCTGCGGCGTGGACATCTGCGGAGTATCCAACCTGGTGACAGATCTGAAATCAGTTCCCCCCTATTGGCTGCCGGAGATAGAGATGGACTTCAAGCGGATAGGTGACTACAGAACGAAGGAAGGTGAGGCGTTCCTGATGTCGAGGTCGCCCATCTCCTGCGTGGACAGAATCCAGAGACCCCTGCTAATAGCTCATGGGGCCAATGATCCCAGGGTCAAGCAGAACGAGTCGGACCAGATCGTAAGGGCTATGCAGGCCAAGGGACTACCTGTAACCTATGTGCTCTATGCCGATGAGGGCCATGGATTCGCTAGACCCGAGAATAGACTCTCCTTCTACGCCATTGCTGAGGCATTCCTGGCAGAATACTTGGGCGGCAGGTATGAGCCTATTGGCAGTGATTTTCAGGGTGCCAACTTTACAGTGCCCGCCGGCGTTGGGGATATTCCGGGATTGGCCGAAACCATAGAGGTCAAGCCGTAAATATTTTTTTATATATATGATAATTATTGAACCGCTGAGGACAGCATTATTATGGATGGCTATTGTAATCCAGCATGATCTTATATCAGAGCAGTGGCATTGCCAAGTGCAATGAGCGAATCAGCAAATGCTTGCTCCCCTTTCTGCGGCATTCCCTCCGTCCTCATTGCCGGCACCCACAGCGGCGTGGGCAAGACCACAGTTACCCTGGGCCTCATGGCCGCGCTGCGCTCCCGCGGCCTGGCGGTGCAGCCCTTCAAGGTGGGCCCGGACTTCATCGACCCGTCTCACCATACCGCCATCTGCGGGCGCCCTTCGCGCAATCTCGACCCCTTCATGATGGGTGAGGACGGCGTGCGCCGCTGCTTTGCCTCGGCCCTCGCCGGAGCGGATGTGGCCGTGGTGGAAGGGGTGATGGGCCTCTTCGACGGCATGGACGCAGGCGAGGTCTCCAGCTCCGCTCAGGTGGCCAAGATTCTGGACTTGCCGGTTCTGCTGGTGATCAATGTGCACGGCATGTCGCGCAGCGCCGGGGCACTGGAGATGGGCTTTTCCGGCTTTGACAGGGGGGTTTGCCTGGCGGGAACGATCCTCAACCGGGTGGGAAGCGAGCGTCACCTGGCTATTCTGAAGAGCTGCCTCAAAAAGCCCATCTTCGCAGCCCTGCCTCGCGATAGGGAGATGGAGATGAAGAGCCGTCACCTGGGCCTGGTGATGGGCTTTGAGAAGGAGCACGACATAAAAGCCCTGGCCGCCTGGCTGGAGCGGCATGCTGCTATCGACGAGATCCTGAAGCTTACCTCCCCGTCCAGCCCGCCCTGTCCGGCGGAAGAGGTGAGGGCGGAAGGGAAGGAATCAGTGCGAATTGGCATTGCCAGCGATGAAGCCTTCTGCTTTTATTACAGCGAGAACCTGGGCGAACTGGAGAGAAGGGGCGCACGGCTGATCTATTTCAGCCCGATGCAAGATGATCTGCCCGATGTGGACGGGCTGTACATTGGCGGAGGCTATCCGGAGCTTCACGCCGCCCGGCTGCAGAAGGCTCCCGCCCGAAGACATATCAGGCGGGCCTCAGAAGACGGCATGCCCATCTACGGGGAGTGCGGCGGCCTGATGTACCTGGGCCGGGCCCTGGAGACAGAGACAGGCACTTATGAGATGGTGGGGGCACTGCCCGGCACTACCATTATGACGAAACGTCTGGCTGCGCTGGGATATGCCCAGGCAGAGGCGGTAGGACAAAATCCCCTGGTTGATCTGGGGCGAACCGTTCGCGGACATGAGTTTCATTACTCGCGCTTCGCCTGTGAGGATGATGCTCGCTTCGCTTACCGGCTCTGCCGGGGCAAAGGCATTCAGGATGGCAGAGACGGCCTGGTGGAGCACAACACCCTGGCCGGGTATTTGCATGCTCATTTCTATTCCTTTTCCGTGGACAGGTTCATTGAGAGCTGCAAGCGCTACCGGAGAACATAACTGGGAGATGGGCGGAGGAGTGGAAAGCCGAAAACCTTCCAGACAATGCACAAAGGATACATCCGGGACCTCGATCTCCGGGAATTAATAATATGCTCGCGATCTGCCCCTTGAAATTCATTTTCGGAGAAAAAGGCATAAACTCCTCTCTGAAGGGTAATTTTATCTTAGATTCATTTCTGAATGATGAGAAAAATGATTTGGGATGTAATGCAGCTTATCAGTTTCTATTTTAGAGGAAATACCTCTGATCATTGACAAATACTCTTCGCATTATAAAATATATAGATTCGTTCTGGAGAAAAGCTTAAATGCAGAGCCATGTTTATATACATTACATAAGCAAATGGAGTGTAAACTATGAGCAAAATAACAAGTGGAATTGTGCTCTTCTCTCTCCTGATGGCACTCTCTCTGGGAGTTGCCTTCGCCGAGTCCGAAGTTGCCGTTACTGAGAATGAAACCATGAACGCCACCAATAACACAACAATCAATACGACCATAAACACAACCATAAACACAACCATTAACGAGACCGAAAACGCGACGATCGAGACAGAAATTACCACAACCGAAAAAGAGACTGTCACCCAGTAAGAGTAATCATCTCGGCGTGATTAGAGCAGTCTTTATTGGGCGGAATATCAAGGCAAGATTGCCTGCCCATTAATTTTTCTTGACAAAGGGATTTTTAGAAAGGCTTATATTTTTCTGAGATTAGCGTTGTTTGAGGTAAGAATATGAGAAGCACAAGTGCATTGATATTATTAGCTGTAATACTGACTTTTTCGGCAGGGCCGGTCCTGGCACAAGATGCCCTGAATCTCACCAATGCCACGAATGTTACGAATGTCACGGTTGCCATGAATGCCACAGAACTGGCAAATGAGACGGTAGCCACTGAGGTGGCAGGCGGAAGAGGTTGCAGCAGCAGTCGAAGAAGCTGCAGCCCCTGCTGATGAGACGGCGGAGGAAGTCGAGGCCGCGCCGCAGGAGACAGCATCCAGATTCAAGCAGCTCTCCACCTTCGTTGAGGGAGAGACAACCGTCCTGGGAAAGAACATGACACAGGAATACCAGGACGTCTCTGCGACCGTAGACCGAGGCAATGTATTCACCCGTGCTGCCGGCGAACTCACTCCAGCAGTGAAGGTTGCCATCAGCAAGGTAAATACCGGGGACGACAAGTATGTCCAGGTAACCAACCAGGCGGTAGGATCCTGGGACATAGCCGGATGGACCCTGGCTTCAGCCGGAAACACCACCTTCACCTTCCCGGCAATAATCCTGGAAGAGGAGAGCTCGATACGCGTGCATGAGGGCGAGGGCACCGGCAGCGAGAGCGATATCTACACCAACAGCACCGCCCCCCTCTGGATCGATAACCTGGTCTCTCTCCAGGATGCCGACGGCAGCATCATCTCCACCTACGATGTCTCTGCCGCCCCTGCGCCGGGAGCATGGGTCGATCCCCTGGCCAGGCAGATCCAGTATTAGATCATGAAGGCCGCGATCAGAGACGCGGCACAAATCTTTTTTTAGCGCTGTTTCAACAGCTCAAAACATCACGCCTCTTTCTGGCTTCTCAGCTGGATCATCGTCCCCACAATCTCATCATGCTGGGAGCAATTGACCGCGAAATTCAGCCGGTCCGGGTAGATGGAGAAGAGGACCTGCGGGATGTGGGAGTTGCAGTCATCCAGTGCCATTTGCAGCTCGCGATACTCTCGATTGCTGACGAGCAGCTGGTCGCGATACTCCTCTTCCTGGTTCAGAGACTCCAGAGGGTTCTTCTCGTCAACGGTGCTGTCGACAAACAGATCGCACTGCCACTCCAGATCAAGTGCCCGGTTCTCCCAATAATATGTATCCGCCGGGATCAAGTCCTCTATGATTTTCAGATCCTCCAGTGGCACAAGCCACTCCTTTGCCTGCACCTCTTCCGGCAATTGGCCCTCGATGCTGATGAGGGAAGAGACGGCCCCTGAGGTGAGATTCAGGTCGCCCATGTCAAACGATATCTTAACCGGCGATTTTTTCATGGCCTTGATGGCGAAATAAAGCCGGCCGGGATTGAGTATCTCGATGGCCTTTTCATAAAGTATATCGTCTTCCATAGCTCTGCTATTTGTTGCAACTGATATATTCAGGTAGCGCACAGAGGCAATTGCAGGCAATTTTCAAGTGGCACCCGACTGCGGCTTTCTCATTATTATTTGTATATTAATTCCTGTATGGATGGTATACGGGTGGCGGGGGGTGTGGCACGGGCGGCCCGCTGGATGCCTGATAAATATCGCTTCGGGCCATCCTTCCGCGGGAACGCTGCCTGACCTTCGCGCACGAGCTTTCCCATCAGCCACGCAAACATCCTTTCCCGGAATCGATAACTGCATGACGATTTTCCAGGGAAGATCCATTGGCGTATAGTAATCAGAGCCAATATACGAAATATTCTATTTTTAAAATATAGTTTTTCGATTCCCATGGCTGCCTAACTCTTTAGAAAAATTTATATTCTTAAGTAAGATCAGTACTAAATGTAAGAACCTAAACTGTACCATAGGTGAAAAATAAATGAACAGCCGAATATTTGCAGGGGCGCTCCTCTCCCTTGCCGTCCTGTTTCTGGGGGCGGCAATGGTGCAGGGCGCGGATGAGAACGGGATTGCTATAACCAATGTCAATTTCGCGGCACCAAGCCCTGAGAAAGAGAACCTGATCGAGGAATGGGTGGAGATATCCAATCTGGGCACGAAGGATGTCAACATGGCCGACTGGACGCTGGAGGATGCGCAGAATCACACCTACAAGTTCCCTGATTTCAGCCTCCCGGCAGGAGCCAAGGCCAAGGTTCGCACGGGCATAGGAGATGATACTGCGGAAGACCTCTATTGGAACCGCAGCACATCCATCTGGAACAATGGAGGAGATGTGGCAACCTTGAAGGATGCTTCAGGCAATGTCATCACTCTCTATCCAGAGGAGGCAGAAGCAGCATAACTCCCCTATTTTTATTTTTATATTTTTAAAACAAATCACTGCCCACTCTTCTATCATGCACCGGAGCGCAAGGCAGAAATGCCCGCCACACCTCTTAATATGCGGTGTATTTGAGATGAATCTTGAAGAGATGTCTGATATTTTGAAGTCTTCCTTAGGCATTCGCGAGAACATCGTGGGCGTGAGGCTGTTTCGGACGGAAGATCAAATTCCCAAAGACCTGGAAACCGTGGAGCGGCCCTTCCATTACTGCTCTATGGTTCAGGGGGCGCGTCTGGATGGAAAGAGCTTCCTGGCCCGGGCCGACTATCATGCCTGCAAGGGCGGAGCCTCCGGTCTCGGCCTGGTGCAGTGCCCGGAGAACATCGCCTCAGGGGCGCTGTATTTCGACAAGCTGCAAAAATGCGAGACACCGGATGTAGGCATCAACATCGCCACGAATATGCCGCGCCTCCTTCCCGGCAGCACGGTTGCCAGCTATGTGGCCCCCCTGGACAAGATGGTCATGAATCCCGATGTGGTGATATTCGTGGGAAAGCCGCTGCAAGCCCGCAGGATTGTGCAGGCGGTCATGTTCAAAGAGGGCGGCCGGGCGAGCTTCAACACCGCAGGAATCCAGTCCTTTTGCGTGGATGCCACATCCTCGCCCTTCCTCAAGGGAGAGGTGAACATCTCCCTGGGCTGCGACGGGTCAGCGCGAAACTCCGGCCTGGAGGATGAGGATGTCGTGGTGGGCATTCCCTTCGCGATGATGGAGGGCATCTGCACCGTTCTCAAGACGCACTACCAGGGCTGGGACAAGTTCATGAGAGGCTGAAACCCTTATGTTTGAAAGGATCTTAATTGCCACCGACGGCTCCAAGCACAGCGAAAGGGCCGCAGAGACGGGAATAGAGATGGCCAGGCTTTACGGTTCGGCCGTTACCGCCCTTTACGTTGTGGACATCGGCAAGGAGTATGCTCCGCTAGGCGACCTCATAACCAAGGTTGCCGACAGCCTGATCGCAGGCATCAAGAGCAATCTGCAAAATCAGGGCGAAGAGGCCACCCGGAAAGTAGCAGAGATGGCAGAGAAGGCAGGCATAGCGGCGCAAAGAAAGATCACGGAGGGCTATCCAGCGGAAGACATCATCCGCATCGCAAAAGAGGGAGATATGAACCTCATCGTCATGGGTGGCATCGGAGCTACGGGCCTGGACAGATTCCTCCTGGGAAGCGTGGCCGACAAGGTGGTCAGGACCTCTAAGGTGCCTGTGCTGGTGGTAAGAAAAGAGTAGGCCTGGAGCACCTGACCCGGAAATGCTCTACTTCAGCTCGCCTGGACCAGGCCTCGCACCTGTCAGGGTCCACTTGAGCAGCACTCCCTCGTCCAGCCTCTTTGCTGAGCTTAGAGCCAGCCTGGGAAAATGCTCTCGAAATCCCCGGCCATCCGCCAGAGTGGGAGCACTCTCTCCGCCAATGAGCAAAGCACCCACGTAGACATAAAGCTCATCCACCAGGCCGAGCTTGAGCAGAGACCAGTTGAGGCCAGCACCGCCCTCCACCATGAGCCGCTTTACGCCCCTCTCATAAAGCTGAGCCATCAAATCGGTCAGATCGACCTGCTCTCTGCCGCACTCTTCGCGCTCAATGCCGCAAATCATTATCTGGCATTTCTGCGAAAGCTCTTCCAGCCGGTCCTGGGGAGCAGAGCTTGTGGCAGCGATGAGACACTGCGGCCCCAGAACATGCGCTGAGGGTGGCGTTCTTGCCCGGCTGTCGGCCACAATGCGCAGTGGATTTTCCGGCCGGCCGCTCTCCAGTCTAGCCTGGCGTAGCTGCTGCGACTTCACCCTCAGGCCGGGATCGTCTGCCAGCACCGTTCCCACCCCGACCATGACCGCATCGCTCTTTGCCCGGAGAAGATCGACCCGGGATAAGTCCGCCCGGCCGGAGATTCTCACCTGCCTGCGCTCAATGCAGCTTATCTTGCCGTCGGCGCTCATGGCGCTGTTGATGAATACGAAGGGCCTGTTCAACCGGGTCAAGCTTGCGTCTCCCTTTCTCATGTGGGCGAAGAGGAGCTAAATAGCTTGCCCGCCCATTTTCAGGATATGCCTGAAACGCGCGAGATCCTGCTGCAGGGAACCATAATCTACGGCGACGATTTTCTGGAGCAGAGCGGCTACATCTGCATCCGGGACGGAATCATCCGCGAGTTTGGCACAGAGAAGGTGGAGGCAGACTGTGAGGGCATTGTCTGCCCCCGCTTTGTGAACGCGCATGTCCATGTGGGCGACTCTGCCTTCAAGGATCCGCCCTTTCTGCCGCTCTCCGGGCTGGTCGGTCCGGGAGGGCTTAAAGCACGGCTGCTGGCCCAAACGCCGCCAGAAATTCTCCGGGAGGGCATGAGAAGAAGCCTGCAGCAGATGGCAGACTCGGGAACCTATGCTTTTCTCGATTTTCGGGAGGGAGGCGCAGAAGGAGCCCGCCTGCTGGAGCAGGCTGCCGCCGGCGTTGACCTTCTTCCCAGAATTCTGGGACGGCCCGGCCCGGGCCGGACAGATATCCCGGAGAGCTGCTGGGGACTGGGCATAAGCAGCACCAGAGATCACGACCCCGGCCTTCTTCATGCGGCCGTGGCAGCCGCCAGAAAGGCCGGCCAGGCGGTGGCGGTTCATGCAGGCGAAGCCGGGAAGGATGATGTCGGAGATGCCCTTGGCCTCCATCCGGATTTCCTGGTGCACATGAACCGGGCCGACGAGGCGGATCTGAGGGCGGTGGCCCATGCCGATATTCCGGTGGTGGTCTGTCCCAGATCCAATCTGCTTACCGGAGTGGGTCTTCCTGATGTAAAGAAGATGCTGGATCTGGGCATAACCGTGGGCGTAGGCACGGATAACGTTATGCTCAATTCGCCGGACATCTTCCAGGAGATGCAGATCCTGGTCAAGGCCCTGCTGCATGACGATAGACAGGTATTTAAGATGTGCACGCTAAATGGTGCTAGAATTGCAGGGCTTGACCAGAGGCTGGGGTCCATCCGAGAGGGGAAGGAGGCAAGAGTGATGGTCATAGACAATAAGTCGAATAACATGTGGGGATCGATGCAGCCGCTTTCCAGCATTGTGAGAAGGGCCGGGCCGTCTGACATCATAGCTATCCTTTAGAGGTTTAATCATGTTTGAGAAGATTCTTGTAGCAACCGACGGATCAGAGCACGGGCTGAGAGCTGCCAGGGTGGCCTTGGAGCTGGGAAAGATATCGGGCGGTCGGGTCACTGCCATCTATGTAGCCGATACCAACCGCACGAGCCATCTGCCGGATGATATGCTTTTATTCAGCATCCGGGAGCTTCTGCTCAAAGAGGGAAAAGAGGCCCTGAAACAGGTGGAATCGCTGGCCAAAGATATGGGCGTTGCCTTTGAGAGCGCAGTAGCCGAGGGCAATCCCGGCAGCGAGATCATCAGCTTTGCGGAAAAGGAAGGCATGGACATCATCATCCTGGGGGCAGTGGGGCGCACCGGACTTGACAAGTTCCTGCTGGGCAGTGTGGCCGAGAAGGTGGTCAGAAATTCCAGGATTCCCGTCTTGACCATTCCGAGGGAGCGGACTTGAGCATTCTCATTCTCGTGAAAGATGTAATGGTCCGGGATGTGGCCTATGCCAGCATCCCCGGCAGCAGGGACGATGTCTTGAAGACGCTGCAGGACCATAAGGTGTCCGGCGTTCCCGTGATAAAGAAGGACGAGGTCGTGGGCATGATAACCAGGACCGACCTGCTCAGAAACCGGGAAGAGGACCAGACGGCATTGCTCATGACCCGCGATCCGGTGCTGATAAGCCCGGAGAGAAGCATAGTGGAGGCCGCAAAGCTGCTTATCGAGCATGATATCCGGCGGCTTCCCGTGGTGGAAGGCAGAAAGCTGGTGGGCATCATCACCGTTGCCGATATTGTGCGAGTGGCTGCCGACCTGGGCATAAAAGAGAGCATCGAGCCCTATTTGGAGAAGGAGACCGCGGTGCTCTGGAGCGAGATGCCGCTGCCGGTGGCGGGATCGATTATGGAATTTGCTGCGGTGCAGGCCTGCCCCGTCATCGATAGCAGTCTCAAGCTGGTGGGCATGATCTCAGATCGCGATCTCATCAAGACCAGCGTCATCGAGGAGACGGTCGAGAAGACGGATATGTCTGCCAATGATGGGGAGGACACCTGGATGTGGGACCGGGTTATGCAGACCATCAGCAAATATTACACAGTATCGCGCATCAAGCTGAAAAATATTCTCGTTTCTGAGGCCATGGTACCACCCATTACGGCTTATAAAAAGGATGAAGTGGGCAAATGCGCGGCGGTCATGGCCAAGAACCGGATCGACCAGATGCCGGTAGTCACCTCAGGCGGGAAGCTGATGGGGATGCTCAAGGACAAGGATATATTGATAGCGCTGGTTGATTACAGCCAGAGGGCATAAGGAGAGGCAACGCTCCGCTAAGTGGATGGCGGAGCCTGTTTTCGCCAAAAATTAATAGA
The DNA here is from genome assembly GCA_963844955.1 of Methanotrichaceae archaeon. Lineage (GTDB taxonomy): Archaea > Halobacteriota > Methanosarcinia > Methanotrichales > Methanotrichaceae > Methanothrix. The sequence goes on from CAWJQJ010000019.1 coordinate 30,284, forward strand.
TCTTGAATTCTACACTCTGTATCCATCCGGGTTTGGTCCAGCCCTTTGAGCTTGATTTAAGGGGAGAGCCAACCCAGACCCAGTTGTTCAGGTCCACTGTGCCACGAAGGCCGATAGTTATCGTATTTTCCGATCTAGCCCATACAGTAAAAGAATATTGTCCGCC